>NZ_JAHZSO010000169.1:0-401010 GCF_028421345.1 Escherichia sp. S10b | reverse complement strand
TCTCAAAATCGGTGGAGCTGCATGACAAAGTCATCGGGCATTATCTGAACATAAAACACTATCAATAAGTTGGAGTCATTACCGCGCCGCTGCAACAATACCGCCGACAACCTGGGCAATTACGTAGCCAACGACTTCTTTTGCCGGAAAACGTCCGCCAGCCCATAAACCAATAGTGACCGCCGGGTTAAAATGACCACCAGAAATATGACCAACAGCAAAGGCCATCGTCAGAACGGTCAGACCGAACGCCAACGCCACGCCGGCAAAACCAATGCCTAATTCCGGGAAGCCTGCGGCCAGTACAGCACTACCACAGCCACCAAAAACAAGCCAGAAAGTACCAAAACATTCAGCTGCTAATTTTCTGAACATATCCACCTCAATTAAAAATTGACCCTGTGAAAAATATGGTCGTTTTATAGGGTCGTCGTAAAAAAGTGACGACGGAAATAATGCGCGGCTATTTTAAAAACGAAGGCGAGTCATTCACCAGATAAATAAATCCAGTAAATTTGATTTAGGGCAACAGCGGGTTGCCCCATATAGTCATTTGTCTGATTGACAGTGTAGTGCAAGCAAAAGATTTAATCCTTTAGGCGTAATAAAAAATAATTTATCATGCTAATTATTTGATTTTGTTGTTTTTGCAGACTTATCAGCAAGAGGGAGTATAACGCGATTATTCGCTCATTTTTCAGACATTTGCCATGCTTAAATGTGATGTCATCACGTATTAGCAAGGCCTTTCCCGTTATACTGCCAGCGTAAAGGATAAGTCACATATTTCTGGAGGGGATATGATTCTTGAGCGCGTTGAAATTGTGGGTTTTCGCGGTATCAACCGTTTGTCGTTGATGCTGGAACAAAACAACGTCCTGATTGGGGAGAACGCGTGGGGTAAATCCAGCTTGCTGGACGCCTTAACCCTGCTGCTATCGCCAGAATCAGATCTCTACCATTTTGAGCGCGACGATTTCTGGTTCCCGCCGGGAGATATCAACGGGCGAGAACATCATCTGCATATTATTTTGACCTTCCGCGAATCGCTGCCAGGCCGACATCGGGTTCGCCGTTATCGGCCGCTGGAAGCGTGCTGGACGCCATGCACCGATGGCTATCACCGTATTTTTTATCGTCTGGAAGGGGAGAGTGCGGAAGACGGCAGCGTGATGACACTGCGCAGTTTTCTCGATAAAGACGGACATCCGATTGATGTCGAGGATATTAACGATCAGGCACGCCATCTGGTGCGTTTAATGCCGGTGCTGCGCTTGCGTGATGCCCGTTTTATGCGCCGTATTCGTAACGGCACGGTGCCAAATGTCCCCAATGTGGAAGTCACCGCGCGCCAGCTCGATTTCCTCGCCCGTGAGTTGTCCTCACATCCGCAAAATCTCTCTGATGGACAGATTCGTCAGGGACTTTCCGCAATGGTGCAGTTGCTTGAGCATTATTTCTCTGAGCAGGGGGCTGGACAGGCGCGATATCGTTTAATGCGGCGGCGGGCCAGCAATGAGCAACGAAGCTGGCGCTATCTGGATATCATCAACCGGATGATTGACCGACCTGGAGGGCGCTCGTATCGGGTTATTTTGCTCGGCCTGTTTGCAACTTTATTGCAGGCAAAAGGCACATTGCGACTGGATAAAGACGCCCGTCCATTGTTGCTGATTGAAGATCCAGAAACCCGTTTACACCCCATTATGCTTTCAGTTGCCTGGCATCTGTTGAATCTTCTGCCATTGCAGCGCATTGCCACCACCAACTCGGGTGAGTTGCTTTCGTTAACTCCAGTGGAACATGTTTGCCGCCTGGTGCGTGAATCTTCTCGTGTTGCCGCCTGGCGTCTGGGGCCAAGTGGCTTGAGCACCGAAGACAGCCGCCGCATCTCTTTTCACATTCGTTTTAATCGTCCGTCATCGCTGTTTGCTCGCTGCTGGTTGCTGGTGGAAGGGGAAACGGAAACCTGGGTTATCAATGAACTGGCGCGTCAGTGCGGACATCATTTTGATGCCGAAGGGATCAAGGTCATTGAGTTTGCCCAGTCCGGGCTAAAGCCACTGGTTAAATTTGCCCGCCGAATGGGGATTGAATGGCATGTACTGGTCGATGGCGATGAAGCAGGGAAGAAATATGCCGCTACGGTACGCAGCCTGTTGAATAACGATCGGGAAGCCGAACGAGAACATTTAACGGCGTTACCGGCGCTGGATATGGAACATTTTATGTATCGCCAAGGATTTTCCGATGTGTTCCACCGCGTGGCGCAAATCCCGGAAAATGTACCGATGAATCTGCGCAAAATTATCTCGAAAGCGATCCATCGCTCTTCCAAACCCGATCTTGCCATTGAAGTGGCAATGGAGGCCGGACGTCGTGGTGTGGACTCCGTACCGACGCTGCTGAAAAAAATGTTCTCACGCGTGCTGTGGCTGGCGCGCGGTCGCGCGGATTAACCGCGAAACATCGTGGCCATTTGTGGCTGAATAGCGTCGAGCATCTCATAGCGCCGACGGTATTCAGCCCGTTTTTTACTGGCGATTTCGGCAATCTCTTTTCGTGCTATCTGTGCTGGAAGGCGGTAATGGCGTTCAGCATCACATACGCCGCCAACCGATTCCCAGAAAGCGTTGTAATCGGCATGGATCTTGCCTTCTTTATCACGATAACGCAGGCTGCGGTAAATATGCGTTTCATTGCTGACGGCAATAATCTGCTCTACCTGCAAACGTTGGGCAAACAGACAGGCCGCTTCCATCACGAGGCGTTTGGGAAATAGCCCGTGGCAGGCTTTCGTCGCATTCTGGATTTCCTGATGTGGAATTTCCCATTTTGCGCCTTGCAGTCCGCCAATAAACATCGTTCTTTTCCCCTGATATTCACACAGGGTAAACGTGATCTCTGCCAGAGGAATACCTTCGCTGTTGCGAAACAGGATTGTGCTGTCACCTTCTTTATCCATTGAGATCATCATGGTCAGCTCAAGCGTGAACTGCTCGCCGTTTTTGCCTTCCAGCTTCGCCAGTTGCAGCCCGGGGGTATTCAAATATAAGCTGAATTCTTCCGCCGACATACATCCGCGGAGTAACGCATAATGGTAACGTAACGCCTCCAGCAATTGCTTACGGCTAAGATTCGCCGCAAGGTAAGGGCGATGCAGACGCACAGGCAGTCGCGGTTGGCGCGTTAACAACACATTGAGATTAGGCCAGTGGGAAAGTTCGTTCATCCACTCAACGCTTAAACGCGGCATAATCAACGAGCGCAGCAAAAATTTCTGGCGAAAACTACGGCGATGCCAGAATTTACCCGGCCGACACTGTCCACGTGCCAGACTAAGAAAAAGTGACAGGCTGCTGAGAGATTCAGATGGCGTAAAGGTCCGTTCAGTTAGCTGCGACATATTCATGAAATCAATGGTTATACATGACGTCGATTTCACCATTGCGTATCTTAACCAAACATCAATAGTGTGATTACTAACGTAAATTTTATGGTTTTGTTGATATTTCGTTGAAGTTAATGACCCGGATTGGCATATGGAGTATTCAGAATATTTATGAAAAAGCGGAAAACCGTGAAGAAGCGTTACGTTATTGCGCTGGTGATAGTCATCGCCGGACTGATTACGTTGTGGAGAATTCTTAACGCACCCGTGCCGACTTATCAGACGCTGATTGTGCGCCCCGGTGATTTACAGCAAAGCGTGCTGGCGACCGGAAAGCTGGACGCGCTGCGTAAGGTTGACGTGGGCGCGCAGGTCAGCGGTCAGTTGAAAACTCTGTCGGTGGCGATTGGCGATAAAGTAAAAAAAGACCAGCTTTTAGGGGTTATTGATCCTGAACAGGCTGAAAACCAGATTAAGGAGGTCGAAGCAACGCTGATGGAGCTACGTGCGCAGCGGCAGCAGGCGGAAGCGGAGCTGAAACTGGCGCGGGTGACGTATTCCCGTCAGCAACGTCTGGCACAAACGCAGGCTGTTTCACAGCAGGATCTCGACACCGCCGCGACGGAGATGGCTGTGAAACAGGCGCAAATTGGCACCATTGACGCGCAAATCAAGCGCAATCAGGCTTCTCTCGATACGGCTAAAACCAATCTCGATTACACTCGCATCGTTGCCCCGATGGCCGGGGAAGTCACGCAAATCACCACTCTGCAAGGCCAGACGGTGATTGCCGCACAACAAGCACCGAACATTCTGACGCTGGCAGATATGAGCACCATGCTGGTAAAAGCGCAGGTTTCTGAAGCGGATGTAATCCACCTGAAGCCGGGGCAAAAAGCCTGGTTTACGGTGCTTGGCGATCCACTGACGCGCTACGAGGGGCAAATCAAGGATGTACTACCGACGCCGGAAAAGGTTAACGACGCTATTTTCTATTACGCCCGTTTTGAAGTCCCCAACCCCAATGGTTTGCTGCGGCTGGATATGACTGCGCAAGTGCATATTCAGCTCACCGATGTGAAAAATGTGCTGACGATCCCTCTGTCGGCGTTAGGCGATCCAGTTGGCGATAATCGTTATAAAGTCAAATTGTTGCGTAATGGTGAAACACGCGAGCGTGAAGTGACGATTGGCGCACGTAACGATACCGATGTTGAGATTGTCAAAGGGCTTGAAGCGGGCGATGAAGTGGTGATTGGTGAGGCCAAACCAGGAGCTGCACAATGACGCCTTTGCTCGAATTAAAGGATATTCGTCGCAGCTATCCTGCCGGTGATGAGCAGGTTGAGGTGCTGAAGGGCATCAGCCTCGATATTTATGCGGGTGAGATGGTCGCGATTGTTGGCGCTTCGGGTTCCGGTAAATCGACCCTGATGAATATTCTCGGCTGTCTGGATAAGGCCACCAGCGGCACCTATCGCGTCGCCGGTCAGGATGTTGCCACGCTGGACGCCGATGCGCTGGCGCAACTGCGCCGCGAGCATTTCGGCTTTATTTTCCAGCGTTACCATTTGCTTTCGCATTTAACCGCCGAGCAGAACGTTGAAGTACCCGCCGTCTATGCTGGTCTTGAGCGGAAACAGCGACTGCTTCGTGCCCAGGAGTTGCTGCAACGGCTGGGGCTGGAAGACCGTACAGAGTATTATCCGGCACAGCTTTCGGGTGGTCAGCAACAGCGCGTCAGCATCGCGCGGGCATTGATGAACGGTGGTCAGGTAATTCTTGCCGATGAACCAACCGGCGCACTGGACAGCCATTCTGGCGAAGAGGTGATGGCGATCCTGCATCAGCTGCGCGATCGTGGGCATACGGTGATTATCGTCACCCACGATCCGCAGGTCGCTGCTCAGGCCGAGCGGGTGATCGAAATTCGCGACGGCGAAATTGTGCGCAATCCTCCCGCCATTGAAAAAGTGAATGTTGCTGGCGGGACGGAGCCTGTTGTCAACACGGTGTCTGGCTGGCGGCAGTTTGTCAGCGGTTTTAACGAGGCGCTGACGATGGCATGGCGGGCGCTGGCAGCGAATAAAATGCGTACTTTACTGACCATGCTGGGGATTATTATCGGTATTGCGTCGGTGGTTTCCATTGTCGTGGTGGGTGACGCCGCCAAACAAATGGTGCTGGCGGATATTCGTTCTATTGGTACGAATACTATTGATGTCTATCCCGGGAAAGATTTTGGCGATGACGATCCGCAATATCAGCAGGCGCTGAAGTACGACGACTTAATCGCCATCCAAAAACAACCGTGGGTCGCCTCAGCCACACCTGCCGTCTCGCAAAACCTGCGCCTGCGTTATAACAATGTTGATGTTGCTGCCAGTGCCAATGGCGTGAGCGGCGATTATTTTAATGTCTATGGCATGACCTTCAGTGAAGGAAACACCTTTAATCAGGAGCAGCTGAACGGTCGTGCGCAGGTCGTGGTTCTCGACAGTAATACTCGCCGCCAGCTTTTCCCCCATAAAGCAGATGTGGTTGGCGAGGTGATTCTGGTCGGCAATATGCCCGCCAGAGTCATTGGTGTGGCGGAAGAAAAACAGTCGATGTTTGGTAGCAGTAAAGTGCTGCGTGTCTGGCTACCTTACAGCACGATGTCCGGGCGAGTTATGGGCCAGTCGTGGCTGAACTCCATTACTGTCAGGGTAAAAGAAGGATTTGACAGCGCCGAGGCGGAACAGCAACTCACGCGTTTACTTTCACTGCGCCACGGAAAGAAGGATTTCTTTACCTGGAACATGGACGGCGTCTTGAAAACTGTTGAAAAGACCACACGTACTTTACAACTGTTTCTGACGCTGGTGGCGGTGATTTCGCTGGTGGTGGGCGGTATTGGTGTAATGAATATTATGCTGGTGTCAGTGACCGAGCGGACGCGGGAAATTGGCATTCGCATGGCTGTAGGTGCGCGAGCAAGCGATGTTTTGCAACAGTTCCTGATCGAAGCCGTACTGGTTTGCCTGGTCGGTGGCGCGTTGGGAATAACACTGTCACTGTTAATTGCTTTCACCTTGCAGCTTTTCTTACCCGGCTGGGAGATTGGTTTTTCACCGTTGGCACTGCTGCTGGCGTTTCTCTGCTCGACGGTCACCGGGATTTTATTTGGATGGTTACCCGCACGAAATGCGGCACGACTGGATCCAGTAGATGCTCTGGCACGAGAGTAATTTTTGAGATAAAAATGCCAGCCGATCGGGCTGGCATTTTGCCTTTAGGATGTACACAATGAGACAGAAGAGCTATGCGACTGCCGCTTCTACTTCGACGGGCACAATAACACTGGCGTGATTGCCTTTTGGCCCCTGGTGGACATCAAACTGAACGGATTGTCCAGCTTTTAGCGTTCTGTAACCATCCATCTGAATGGTGGAATAATGAGCGAAAATATCTTCGCCGCCGCCTTCAGGGCAGATGAAACCAAACCCTTTGGCATTGTTGAACCACTTAACAGTACCCTTTTCCATGCTTCGACATCCTTCGCAAATCTTATACAAGTAAGATGGAATAAACCGGGGTCAGAGAGGGGGCTGTTCAAAACCTCGCCAACTCTAGAAATACAATTTAGAGAATTAGGGCGAGCCGTCAAGCGTTTGACAGGGGCCAGGGGGCAGGTATGAATCAAAAATTTGAAGCAGTTAACGCTATTGACAGGAATGTGACAGATGTCGCTGATGCCAACGATAGATGATAGTTATCTATCATGTGGAGTAGATTGGTCAGGCAAATAAGCTCTTGTCAGCGGCAGGGCGTTCTGCCGATAACCGTAACCGAAGATGATAACTGACAATGGGTAAAACGAACGACTGGCTGGACTTTGATCAACTGGCGGAAGAAAAAGTTCGCGACGCGCTAAAACCGCCATCTATGTATAAAGTGATATTAGTCAATGATGATTACACTCCGATGGAGTTTGTTATTGACGTGTTACAAAAATTCTTTTCTTATGATGTAGAACGTGCAACGCAATTGATGCTCGCTGTTCACTACCAGGGGAAGGCCATTTGCGGAGTCTTTACCGCCGAGGTTGCAGAAACCAAAGTGGCGATGGTGAACAAGTACGCGAGGGAGAATGAGCATCCATTGCTGTGTACGCTAGAAAAAGCCTGAATGCAGGCATAAAAATTGGGGGAGGTGCCTATGCTCAATCAAGAACTGGAACTCAGTTTAAATATGGCTTTCGCCAGAGCGCGCGAGCACCGTCATGAGTTTATGACCGTCGAGCACTTGTTACTGGCGCTGCTCAGTAACCCATCTGCCCGGGAGGCGCTGGAAGCGTGTTCTGTGGATTTGGTTGCGCTCCGTCAGGAACTGGAAGCCTTTATTGAACAAACCACACCCGTTCTGCCTGCCAGTGAAGAGGAGCGCGACACACAGCCGACGCTGAGTTTTCAGCGTGTACTGCAACGTGCGGTCTTCCATGTCCAGTCCTCCGGTCGCAATGAGGTTACCGGTGCAAACGTTCTGGTCGCTATCTTTAGCGAACAGGAGTCGCAGGCGGCATATCTGTTGCGTAAACATGAAGTCAGCCGTCTCGATGTGGTGAATTTTATCTCTCATGGCACGCGTAAAGACGAGCCGACACAGTCTTCTGATCCTGGCAGCCAGCCAAACAGCGAAGAACAAGCTGGTGGGGAGGAACGTATGGAGAATTTCACGACGAACCTGAATCAGCTTGCGCGCGTGGGCGGAATCGACCCACTGATTGGTCGTGAGAAGGAGCTGGAGCGTGCTATTCAGGTTCTCTGCCGTCGCCGTAAAAACAACCCGCTGCTGGTGGGGGAATCTGGTGTCGGTAAAACCGCGATTGCGGAAGGTCTTGCCTGGCGAATTGTTCAGGGCGATGTGCCGGAAGTGATGGCTGACTGTACGATTTACTCTCTCGATATCGGTTCTCTGTTAGCGGGCACTAAATATCGCGGCGACTTTGAAAAACGTTTTAAAGCGTTGCTCAAGCAGCTGGAGCAGGACACTAACAGCATCCTGTTTATTGATGAGATCCACACCATTATCGGTGCGGGTGCAGCGTCTGGTGGCCAGGTTGATGCGGCTAACCTGATCAAACCGTTGCTCTCCAGCGGTAAAATTCGCGTAATTGGTTCGACAACCTATCAGGAGTTCAGCAACATTTTCGAGAAAGACCGTGCTCTGGCGCGTCGCTTCCAGAAAATTGATATTACTGAACCGTCGATCGAAGAAACTGTTCAAATCATCAATGGCCTGAAACCGAAGTATGAAGCGCACCACGACGTGCGTTATACCGCAAAAGCGGTGCGTGCAGCGGTAGAGCTGGCGGTGAAATACATTAACGATCGTCATCTGCCGGATAAAGCCATTGACGTTATCGACGAAGCGGGCGCTCGCGCACGCCTGATGCCGGTAAGCAAACGCAAGAAAACCGTTAATGTGGCGGATATTGAGTCCGTGGTGGCCCGTATTGCGCGCATTCCAGAGAAGAGTGTTTCTCAGAGTGACCGCGATACCCTGAAAAACCTCGGCGATCGCCTGAAAATGCTGGTCTTCGGTCAGGATAAAGCCATTGAGGCGCTGACTGAAGCCATTAAGATGGCGCGTGCAGGTTTAGGTCACGAACATAAACCGGTCGGTTCGTTCCTGTTTGCCGGCCCTACCGGGGTCGGGAAAACAGAGGTGACGGTACAGCTTTCGAAAGCTTTGGGCATTGAGCTTCTGCGCTTTGATATGTCCGAGTATATGGAACGCCATACCGTCAGCCGTCTGATTGGTGCGCCTCCGGGATACGTTGGTTTTGATCAGGGCGGTTTGCTGACTGATGCGGTCATCAAGCATCCACATGCGGTGCTTCTGCTGGACGAAATCGAGAAAGCGCACCCAGACGTGTTCAATATTCTGTTGCAGGTGATGGACAACGGTACGCTGACCGATAACAACGGACGCAAAGCAGACTTCCGTAACGTGGTGCTGGTGATGACCACCAATGCCGGGGTACGGGAAACTGAGCGCAAATCCATTGGTCTTATCCACCAGGATAACAGCACCGATGCGATGGAAGAGATCAAGAAGATCTTTACACCGGAATTCCGTAACCGTCTCGACAACATTATCTGGTTCGATCATCTGTCAACCGACGTGATCCATCAGGTGGTGGATAAATTCATCGTCGAGTTGCAGGTTCAGCTGGATCAGAAAGGTGTTTCTCTGGAAGTGAGCCAGGAAGCGCGTAACTGGCTGGCCGAGAAAGGTTACGACCGGGCAATGGGCGCTCGTCCGATGGCGCGTGTCATCCAGGACAACCTGAAAAAACCGCTCGCCAACGAACTGCTGTTTGGTTCGCTGGTGGACGGCGGTCAGGTGACGGTTGCGCTGGATAAAGAGAAAAATGAGCTGACTTACGGATTCCAGAGTGCACAAAAGCACAAGGCGGAAGCAGCGCATTAATCTGATTGTTAGGTAGGTTGGTCAAGTCCGTAATCTCGAAAGAGGTTACGGACTTTTTGTTTATGGGGTGGAGGAGGTTCAGACCCTTTTTTTAATGATGATGGTAAGTTGTTGATAATTAGTGCTGCGGGAAGGTAAGGATAAAAAAGGGTGCTGCAGGAGAATGGGATGGTTTTGCTTTATTAACAACGGGCTAAACGTGTAGTATTTGAGTTCACTGCCGTACAGGCAGCTTAGAAAACATCATGAACGCGCAGCAATATGCCGCAATTGTTCACTGCCGTACAGGCAGCTTAGAAACGGCAGAAAAACCGGTCGCGCTAATGGAGAAAGTTCACTGCCGTACAGGCAGCTTAGAAAGCCGCAACTCACAATAACAGAATCACAAATTAGTTCACTGCCGTACAGGCAGCTTAGAAATGCCAGATATTTCAGATCATGAACGGTTGCGCGTTCACTGCCGTACAGGCCGTTTAGAAACACATATACGCGAACGTCATTTTGCAGTAGCAGTTCACTGCCGTACAGGCAGTATTCACACTACGATAGTGTTAGGCATTTGGTCATGCCATGACACTCTCAACTTCAAACCATTAGCTTCAGCACACAATAACAATCGTAATAATTGCGACAGAAATCAATTTTCAGCACATAAATCAATGCTGTACTAAGCCCAATACCTTCAAATATAAAATAATCACAGGATGTGTTTATGTCTTCGAATTACCTTACGCCTTCCGATCTCAAAACCATTCTCCACTCCAAACGCGCCAATATTTATTATCTGGAAAAATGCCGGGTTCAGGTGAATGGTGGGCGGGTGGAGTATGTCACCAGCGAAGGTAAGGAGTCGTACTACTGGAATATCCCCATTGCGAATACCACGGCATTGATGTTGGGGATGGGAACATCCGTTACCCAGGCGGCGATGCGTGAATTTGCCCATGCCGGGGTGATGGTGGGCTTTTGTGGTACGGATGGTACGCCGCTGTATTCAGCGAATGAAGTGGATGTCGATGTCTCCTGGCTCAGCCCACAAAGTGAATATCGCCCTACAGAATATCTCCAGCAATGGGTTTCTTTCTGGTTTGTTGAAGTTAAACGACTTGCCGCCGCGAAACGTTTTCAGTTAATCCGCCTGGCTCATATTGAGAAGCACTGGACCAGCGCGAAAATGCAGCGTGAACACGCATTTCAACCTGATGTTAATGCGCTGCATACCCTCCTGAATCGTACTCGTGAAGAAATAGACGCGGCAGAAAACCATACGCAGCTTATGCTCGTAGAGGCCAAATTGACTAAAGCGTTATACAAAATGGTCAGTCAAACAGTGGGGTATGGCGATTTCACTCGCGCAAAACGGGGCGGTGGTATTGATATGGCCAACCGCTTCCTCGATCAAGGGAATTATCTGGCTTATGGACTGGCAGCAGTGGCGGCGTGGGTAACAGGTATCCCGCACGGTTTAGCAGTAATGCACGGTAAAACACGTCGCGGCGGGCTTGTTTTTGACCTTGCCGATCTGATTAAAGATGCCCTGGTTATGCCACAAGCATTTATTGCCGCAATGGCGGGAGAAGATGCTCAGGAGTTTCGTCAACGCTGTATCAATATCTTTCAACAAGCGGATGCGCTGGATGTCATGATCACTTCTCTGCAGGAAACGGCCCAGGCACTGGCTAAGGCTGACCAATGAATGTCCTAATTATCTCGCGCTGTACAAAAAATGCTCGCGTGGAAAGCTGCCGTATTATTGAACAGTTTGCTGAACGTACAGGTGATGCCGCATGGCAAACGGTGATTACTCTGGAAGGAGTTAATACACTCCGCCGTTTACTGCGCAAAACTGCCAGGCGAAATACCGCAGTGGCATGTCACTGGCTAAAGAAGAATGGACAAATGGAGTTGATGTGGATTGTGGGTAATATTCGTCATTTTAATGCTCAGGGGCGCGTTCCCACAAATCGCACAACGCAAACCAGCCTGGTGAACAAGGAAGAAAACCGCTGGCAATGTGCGGAAAGCATTGCGCTGCTGGCAGCCATCGCCGGGTTATTTCATGATTTTGGAAAATCCGGACGCAGCTTTCAGCAAAGCCTGACCCAAAAGAATGCCCGCAGTTATCAACCATACCGACATGAATGGATCTCACTGCGGCTCTTTCAGGCGTTTGTCGGTGATCGGCCCGACGATGTGTGGCTGGCGAAGCTTGGCGAACTTACGGCAGATGATGAATCTGCGATTCTGGAACGCCTGCTAAAAGACACGCCTCAATTTTCAGATAGCCCATTTACTTCGCTGCAACCGCTAGCCAAAACGGTAGGTTGGCTGATCCTTTCCCATCATCGAATTCCGGAGAATCTTTCGCCACAACCGGAACAATCTTGCAAAGGGTGTGAAAGTTGGCTGGAAAGGCAACTTAATGCTGACTGGAATGCCGTCAACCACCGCAGAGATGACTGGTCACAACAGGATTTTGCGCACGTCTGGCAGTTTCCATCAGGAACGCCGCTTCAAAGCGCGAGCTGGCGAGAAAAAGCGCGTCAGATAGCCCGCCGGGCAAGTAACGCGCTCGGTTTAAAGACATACGGGCAGATGGAACAGTTGTTCCCCTTACATATGGCGCGTTTTTGCCTGATGCTTGCCGATCATTACTATTCCTCACGCGATGCGCAGCAAAAATGGCAGGACCCGGAATATATCGTCTGGGCAAATAGCGATCGCCAAAGCGGCACGCTCAAACAACGGGTAGACGAACATCTTGTTGGCGTCGCGCATCATGCGTATCTGCTTGGGCGGCAACTGATGCACACACGGGCTTCTCTTCCGGCAATTGCCCGACATAAAGGTTTTAGCCAGCGAGCTACAGATGTGAAATATCGCTGGCAGAATAAAGCCTGGGATGTGGCACGAGCGCTACGTGAACGAAGCCGGGAGGAGGGATTTTTCGGCGTTAATATTGCCTCGACGGGGTGCGGTAAAACCTTTGCGAACGCCCGCATTATGTATGCGCTTGCCGATGAGCGGGAAGGGTGCCGTTTTACCGTCGCGCTGGGATTGCGCACGCTGACTTTGCAAACCGGCGATGCTCTGCGTAGTCGACTTGGACTCGGTGAGGATGAGCTGGCGGTATTGATTGGTTCTGCGGCAGTTAAACAGCTCTGGCAGCAGGAAAAAATAGACAATGATTGCGGAAGTGCTTCACAAGAGTCGCCAGCAGAGGAGCAACAGTTCGTTAAGTACGAAGGCAGCCTGCATAACGGGGCGCTGGAAAAATGGTTGAAGGATGACAGCAAACTTAAGGCGTTAGTAAGCGCACCGATTCTGGTAGCGACGATTGATCATCTTATTTCCGCGACCGAGGGTGTGCGTGGCGGGAAACAGCTTCCGGCGATGTTGCGTCTGTTAACCTGCGATTTAGTGCTCGACGAACCCGACGACTTTGATATTGCTGATCTTCATGCGGTATGTCGTTTGATGAACTGGGCCGGGATGCTGGGAACGCGGGTGTTACTCTCTTCGGCGACGCTGCCGCCAGGCCTGATTCAGGCGCTGTTCGCGGCTTATCTTGCCGGGCGTAAAATGTGGCAGGCGTCTTGTGGTACCAACGGCAGGCCCGTCAATATTTGCTGTGCCTGGTTTGATGAAAACGATGCTGATGCCACGCAAATTAGCGATGGAGCGGCCTTTCGCGATGCGCATACAAAATTTGTTGCCAGGCGGGCGGTAATGCTGGCTGAAAAAGAGCGGCTGCATTTCGGGCGTGTTGCTTCGATTTCATCTGCATCAGTTGCAATCCAGGATGTTACCGAAAGTGTGGCCCAGACGGTGCATACGCAAATGCTGAAGTTGCATCAGGCGCATCGCCAGCTACACGAAAGCGGTAAAACCGTTTCGCTGGGCCTGGTGCGCTTCTCGAATATCAATCCACTGGTTGCAGTGACCAAAGCCCTGATTGCCATTCCTTCACCAGAAAATGTTTGTATTCATTATTGTGTTTACCACTCCCGACACCCGCTGGCGGTGCGTTCAGATATTGAGAAGCGCCTGGATCGCGCTTTTACCCGTCATAACGAACTCGATTTCTGGAACAACGAAGACATCGCAGATGCCTTACATAACCGTCCGGAATCGCACCATCTGTTTGTGGTGTTGGGGACATCGGTTATAGAAGTGGGGCGTGACTGGGATGCGGACTGGGGAATAATTGAACCGAGTTCCATGCGTTCGATTATTCAATTTGCCGGACGTATTCAGCGCCACCGTAGAAATGTGCCGACCAGTGAGAATCTGGTTATTTTGCGTAGTAATATCAAATCATTGCAGAAAAAAGCCCCCGCATTTTGTAAGCCAGGTTTCGAAACAAAAGAACACTTGCTGAATAGCCACGATATTTGCGAACTGATTCCGATCGCAGACTACCGGACGATTAACGCCTTGCCGCGGATCCTGTCTGCCAATAATGACAACAAACTGGCGGAGCTTGAACATAGTCGTTTATCCGCCGAATTGATGAGCAGTAAAAGCAAACATGTGGTGGCGGCGCAATGGTGGCGTGCACCGCTAAGCTGGAACGGCTGGATACAGCGCCAGACGCCATTTCGTTATTCCCCTTTGCCGGAGGCGGTATTTTTTCTGCATATGGATGATGAAGAAAGCGAAGTGCGTTTCTATTCCCGCACGGGCGACAACGAGCGTAAAGCGCAGGGGAATTTCAGGCGAGAAGAGGTGAGATGCGCCAGCGGTGTTGCTTGCTGGGGCGTGATGGATTACCAACACGTTTTGTTGAATTTAGCTGATAAGCAAGGTTGTGAAATACAGCGTGTTGGAGAAATGTTTGCTGAAGTGAGAGTACCGGCCAGTGAAGAAGATGCGGTCGATGACTGGCGTTATCACCCTTGGCTTGGGGTGTTTCGCAATCAGTGATGGGGAGCACTAGCTGCCTGTACGGCAGTTTACAAGTCCGTATCCGGAGATACATCTATTTCTAAGCTGCCAACGGCAGTGCGTGAATGTTAATCGCATAACTATTGCACTGCAAATAATTTATATATGGTAATATCACTTTGGTTTATAGCATTGGGTTTGGCTAGATTAAAACGTAGATATATCTAGGTGAACTATCCATGATTATAACCACGGGTGTTGTCCCTTTTGCTGTATGCGTCGTTGTACTGAAGCCTGGTTGGGCTACGGAGATTTTTCAGTGAAGTCAGGGAGCAACTTCAATTTGATGGACTAACGAAAGGAGCCGAAATGGAAAAAACGGCGCTAATACAATTTATCACTGACTACATCGCTTCGCGAAGGCAACCCAAAATAGATGCCTTTGAAAAAGAAGCAGCAAAGCGGTTGGAACAGGGCGAGGACGCCAGCGTTATCGCTCTGGAGCGACAGGAGCTCGAAGCACGCTACTTGCCACGTAACTGGTTAACGGATGCGGCAAATCGTATTCGTTCTATAAGGATAATTTCCCACGGGGCAAAATATAGTAATGGTGACTCCAAAGCATATGGGCGTTATTTGGAGAAATTCGTCAGTGAGGGATATTTAAATACAGCATCACTGGCAATTATTAAAGAGGATGCTGAAGGCAACGCAGCCGTTTTTGATGTTGCAAAACTACTACTAACTGAAATCAACGGTGATTCATTACTCGCCAGCTTAAAACGTGGCGATTATCATTCATTAAACGTTTTTGCCTTGAATGATGAACAATTAAAACAATGGGTTGAATGCTTTAGCAAAGCATATGCTTCGGAGTGGATAAAAGCGCATAAACTATCGAAGCAAATCTATTTTCCTGTCGATGATGGCTATCATCTGCTCTGCCCGCTATTTTCCAGTTCGCTGGCGCAGGCGATGTATGAAAAGCTAACCGCTGTGCGCTTTAGCGAAGAATCAAAAGTCATTCGCGATGCGCACAAAGCAGGTAAATGGCACTCACAGCCAGATATTCGTTTCCCTAATCTTGCAGAGATGCATTATGGAGGTGGAAATCAACAGAATATCTCCCTGCTAAACAGTGCCAGAATTGGACGCGTCTGGCTGTTGCCGTCAATGCCGCCTACCTGGGCGACGCTGGATCGTGCACCACAAAACATGCGCAGTATTTTTGCCTTACGCGGCGATTTCAATAGGGCGGCTTCGGGCATTATCGCCCGAATGACCTACTTACTGAAGGTTGACATAAACAATGTTCATATCCGTACTGCGCGGGCGAAATATATTGATGAGTTGATCGATCTGCTGTTCATGCAGGCATCCGCTTTTCAGCAAGAAAAATGGCAGGGATGGTCAGCGCAATCGCAAGATTTACCGCGCCACCAACAACTTTGGCTGGATCCGTGGCGAAGCCTCTCAGATGAGACTTTTAAACAGGAGCGTGAGAAAAACGACTGGCAAGAGACGGTAGCCGATGATTTCGCGCGCTGGCTGAACTATCGCCTGAAAAAATCCAGTTTTGACGTAGGCGCTGTCGAACAAAAAGAGTGGCGCAGCCAGTCTCTGTTTGCTCAACGGATGCGTGAAATGGAAGCTGTTTTGCAGGAGGCGCTGAAATGAGTTATCTGCTCTTGTTACCCCATATACGCATCGAAAACGCTAACGCCGTCTCCGGGTTGACCTGGGGATTCCCGTCAATGACCCATTTTCTCGGTTATGTTCATGCGCTTTCTCGAAAAGTCGTGGATGAATTTGGCGTAAGTTTTGACGGTTGTGCGGTAGTAAGCCATGAACAGCATATTCAGGCGTACAGCTCCGGGCGCGATTTTCAATTCGCTCTCACCCGTAACCCATTAACCAGAGAAGGTAAAACCGCCTCGTTCAATGAAGAGGGCCGTATGCACCTGACGGTTTCTCTGCTGATTGAATGTAATGGCGAAATTACCAATGGTGAATATGGCAGAAAAGCCCTTTGCGACCATCTGAAAATGCTCTGCCAGAGCCATAAACTGGCGGGCGGCAGTATTGTTGACATGCGCGAACCACAGCTTTTTCATGCGCCTGAAGATGAAAAGCAACTGCGTAAAATCATCTGGCGTTTAATGCCTGGCTATGCGCTTTACGATCGCAGTGAATGGCTGGCTGAACGTCACCAACAACATCCCGACATCTCGTTGCTGGATGCCTGGCTTGATTTTGCTGCCGTTAAATATCAGGCCGAATCTCCGGCAGAAGACAACAGCGCAAAATGGACCTATCAGCCGAAGCCAATGCCTGGTTTCCTGGTACCGTTAATGTGTGGCTACCAACGCATTTCGCCTGTTTACGCACCCGGTGAAGTTGAAAATGCGCGCGACACCGTGACGCCATTTGCTTTTGCCGAAGCGGTATATGGCATCGGCGAATGGCGCGGATTACATCGCATAACTGACTTGCAACCGCTGATGTGGCATTACCGCACAACGGACACTGGCTACTATTGTTCGGCAACGCCAGTTGTTGATGATTTTACTTTTAATGAATATGACGATTTAGAATAAGGACATAATTATGGCAAAGGCTCCTGTAGCAATCAAAACGGCATCGGTACTGGCATTTGAGCGCAAACTGGCAACATCTGACGCGGTAATGTACGCAGGTAACTGGCAAGGAAATGTATGGCAACCCATTGAGATTCAGGAGAAAGCGGTTCGCGGAACTATCTCTAATCGCTTGAAAAATACGATTACCAGTGACTCCACAAAACTGGATGCTGAAATCCAAAAAGCCAACCTGCAACGGGTGGATGTGGCTTCGCTTCCGGTAGATGCGGATACGTTAAAGGTGGTGTTTACGCTGCGTGTGCTGGGTAATTTATCCACACCGTCAGTATGTAATGATATGGCTTATCAGGAGGCGCTTTCCGGGGTCATTGAAGGTTACATCAGCGAACATGGCTTTAAAGAGCTGGCGCTTCGCTATGCGCTGAATCTGGCAAATGGTCGTTTTCTGTGGCGCAACCGCATTGGTGCTGAGCAGATCCAGGTGAAAGTTACTGCTAACGACACTTTCTGGACTTTTAACAGCCATGACTTCTCTTTACGTCAATTTGACCAGGGACAGGCAGCGGTCACGCAGCTGGCGGCCATCATAGAACAAGGATTAAGCGCAAAAGAGTGGGTAATGCTCACCGTTGAAGCGCAGGTTCGCCTTGGGGGCGGGCAAGAAGTTTTCCCGTCGCAGGAGCTGGTGCTCGACAGCAACAGTAGCAAAAGTCGCGTGTTATATCAGGTGGCTGGCATTGCTGGTATTCACTCCCAGAAGATTGGCAATGCTTTACGCACCATTGATACCTGGCATCCGAAGGTTGATGAGTTGGGGGCTATCGCCGTGGAGCCTTATGGTTCAGTAACCAGCCGCGGTGTTGCTTGCCGCCAACCGAAAGAAAAACTCGATTTCTACACCTTACTGGACAACTGGGTGACGAAAGGAGTGAAACCAGACGTTGATCAGCAGCACTACGTGATGGCTGTGCTGATCCGTGGCGGTGTCTTTGGTGAGAAATCGGAATAAGGAGCTGCCAATGGATCACTACCTTGAGATCCGCGTTCTGCCAGATCCTGAATTTTCGAGCGAAATGTTGATGGCGGCATTATTTGCCAAATTGCATCGGGCATTAGGTGCAAGAGGGCAAGGTGATATCGGCGTGAGTTTCCCGGACGTGAATGTTACGCCGGGAGCGCGTTTACGCTTGCACGGCAGTGCCCCCGCATTGCAAGAACTTGAAGCCTCGACGTGGCGTAAAGGGCTGACGGATTACTGCCAATGTTCGCCTGTCACGCCAGTTCCTGAAATTAAAGGCTGGCGAGTCGTAAGTCGTGTACAGGTAAAAAGTAACCCTCAGCGTCTGTTAAGGCGTTCAGTGAAAAAAGGCTGGCTAACTGAAGAACAGGCGATTGAACGACTGGCGACGCAGGCTGAACTGCGGACCGATTTACCCTTTCTTAATATGAAGAGTTTGTCGAGTCAGCAGCAGTTCAAGCTTTTTATCCGTCATGGTGATTTGCTTACTGAACCGGTTAAAGGGGAATTTAGTAGTTACGGATTAAGCGCAACAGCCACTATTCCCTGGTTTTGATGCTTTGTAATTTTTAACAGGCCTAGCCATGTGGTTGGGCCTTTTTTATGTGCTCCGTGACTGACACACACAAAAAAAAGCCCGTACTTTCGTACGAGCTCTTCTTTAAAGATGGCGGTGAGGCGGGGATTCGAACCCCGGATACGTTGCCGTATACACACTTTCCAGGCGTGCTCCTTCAGCCACTCGGACACCTCACCAAATTGTTTTGCTGCCAGACCTCATAGGTGGCAACGGGGCGCTACTATAGGGAGTTGGAGTGAAACGGTCAAGAAGAATTTATATAGATTGATTTGTTTGGTTACGCAATGAACACGCTGTTCGCGGGACGGAGATTATGACCGTATGTGTTCTGGTCAATTGTTTATCAAAAGCTATGCAGAAAATATGAGATGAAGAAATACCAAATCGACCCTTTTTTTAGGGCGAAATGTAACTCATTGATTTTATTTATTTCTATTTTGAAGTCTGGAAAAAGGGTTTGAATCTGCGATTTTGTAACTTTTAACAATAAATCAATCGGATAGTCTGCTATTATTCCAGTTCACTGCCGTACAGGCAGCTTAGAAAAGTAATTCCCCAATAATTCCCCGCGCAAAAAAGTTCACTGCCGTACAGGCAGCTTAGAAAGTATTGCCTGACTATTTCACGCAACAGATCGCGTTCACTGCCGTACAGGCAGCTTAGAAATCTAATATTTCAAAACCCCAACGACTGCCAATGTTCACTGCCGTACAGGCAGCTTAGAAAACAGGCACCCGGCTGATGTTCGTAGGCGACATGTTCACTGCCGTACAGGCAGCTTAGAAATGGTGGCCGGAAGAAGCTGATCACATCATGTTGTTCACTGCCGTACAGGCAGCTTAGAAACACATTATGAATCACACGATGGCGATGCGTGAGTTCACTGCCGTACAGGCAGCTTAGAAAATCACATTTAATTCCGTGTTTCGTTTTGAACAGTTCACTGCCGTACAGGCAGCTTAGAAAGAACTCCCTTTCGTGGGCGGTACGTAATGATGGTTCACTGCCGTACAGGCAGCTTAGAAAGGAAAGTTAAGCGCCAGCGCGGCGTTGTGGGGGTTCACTGCCGTACAGGCAGCTTAGAAAGGAATCGCCCCTCGCTCTCAATCCAGAATTTTGTTCACTGCCGTACAGGCAGCTTAGAAAAGTCCGCGCGATTTCATTGATTAACCGGAACCGTTCACTGCCGTACAGGCAGCTTAGAAAGGGAACAACAGGACACAATCCGCAACGGTGACGTTCACTGCCGTACAGGCAGCTTAGAAATCAGCGACGAGCTGCGCCGGTGGGCACGTAATGTTCACTGCCGTACAGGCAGCTTAGAAAATCCTGATAATTCAAGTCTGTGATTACCAGTAGTTCACTGCCGTACAGGCAGCTTAGAAATACTTGTGCTGAAGCACTGGCATCCAGAATGCGTTCACTGCCGTACAGGCAGCTTAGAAAAGTACGCTATTACGCTACCCTACCCAAAACACGTTCACTGCCGTACAGGCAGCTTAGAAAATGTTTATTCCCTGATTAATGACGCCGTGTTAGTTCACTGCCGTACAGGCAGCTTAGAAAACATCGTTTACTCCGTTCGCCGCGTTAATGCGGTTCACTGCCGTACAGGCAGCTTAGAAAACATTGATCAGGTTATTTCAAATACGCCCGGCGTTCACTGCCGTACAGGCAGCTTAGAGAAGCAAGCTGTCTCGCCCCTTCGGGCTTCCAGCGTGCACTGCCGTACAGGCAGTTTTCAAACTCAACACTCCATCCTCTAATATTTATTCCCCATAACTCACAGACGCAAAAAAGGTCGGCTAAACCGACCTTTTACTCGTTCTTTCTCTTCGCCCATCAGGCGGTAAAACAATCAGCGACTACGGAAGACAATGCGGCCTTTGCTCAGGTCGTACGGGGTCAGTTCAACAGTCACTTTGTCGCCCGTCAGGATGCGGATGTAGTTTTTGCGCATTTTACCGGAGATGTGTGCAGTAACCACGTGACCGTTTTCTAACTCTACGCGGAACATGGTATTAGGCAACGTTTCAAGAACGGTACCTTGCATTTCAATATTGTCTTCTTTGGCCATCTAATCCTCTGGGGTATCACTACCGTAATTTGAACCGGCAAGATAATGCCGAAGTTCTGTAAATAAGTAAAGATTTGCGCGCTAAATCGCAACAAACAGGTTCGGCACATTACTCCGAAAACACACGGCTAAGCCGCACCAAAAGCGCAACGTATAAGGGAGCGGTGAGATAAACGATGGGCGTTACCTGACGCGAAAAATTCCTTATCGGCAGCGGGGTAATGAGCGTAACCAACTCTGCGACCGCAATTATAACACTCTGGGGAGAAATGTGCCGAAAACATTCATTCTTGTGGTGAAAACAAGCATCGTGGTACCCAGAAATTATTCGGCAATCGTCCGAGGCGCATTTGATTGAGATAATTAAGGTAATCCCGGCGGGGAATTTCGCAGGCACCAAGCGATGCTGTGTGATCGTTAAGGACCTGGCAGTCGATAAGCTTACCGCCATGACCGATAAATTCCTCACAGAATACCAGAAGCGCCGTTTTAGACGCATTTTCCATCCGGCTGAACATGGACTCGCCACAAAATAGCGTTCCCTGGGCCACGCCGTACATACCGCCGACAAGCTCATCTTCACGCCAGACTTCAATGGAGTGGGCATGGCCGAGTTCGTGAAGGCGATGGTAGGCTTCGACCACGCCACGCGTGATCCAGGTTCCTTCTTCGCGATCGCTGGCACAGCCTTCAATGACCTGACCAAAAGCGTAATTCATCGTGACACGATAGGGCGAGCGTTTATGAAATCGCTTCATACTACGGCTGATATGCAGTGATTCTGGCCATAGCACCGCGCGGGGATCGGGCGACCACCAGAGGATGGGGTCGCCTGGAGAAAACCACGGAAAAATACCACGCTGGTAAGCCATTAACAGGCGCGCAGGGCTAAGATCGCCCCCAAGTGCCAGCAGGCCGTTAGGCTCACGTAATGCGCCTTCCGGGGAAGGGAAGGCTATTGAATGGCGAGAAAGCTGAACCAGGCGCATGACCGCAAAACTCCACGCAAGTCGGATCGTTCAATAATAGCTTACAAACCCTGCTTGAACTGGTAATAACGCCCCTGTCTGGCAAGCAGCTCTGCGTGAGTACCTTGCTCAATAATTTGCCCGTTGTCCATCACTATTATTTGTTGGAAACGAGAGAGTCCGCGAAGTCGATGGGTGACCATTAACACCGTTTTCTCACGCATCATTTCTGCAAGCAATTCAAGGATCTGGCTTTCGGTTGTGGCATCTAAGCCTTCGGTAGGTTCATCCAGCAACACCAGTGGCGCATCATGTAACAGCGCACGGGCGATAGCCAGACGGCGCAGTTCACCACCGGAGAGCTGGCGTCCGCCTTCACCTAACCAACTGTTGAGACCTGCATCCTCGAGCAGCTTCTCCAGACCAACGCGACGCAAGCTCTCCGCCAGAGCCTCATCACTACTGCCAGGCGAGGCGAGTAACAGATTATCACGCAGCGTGGCGCTAAACAGATGCACTCGCTGAGGAACAACGCTGATGGTCTGTCGTAGAGCCGCTTCATTCAGGCTGGCTATGGGGCTATCGTTAAGCAAAATCTCTCCCTGTTGCGGGTCCCAAGCGCGGGTCAGCAGTTGTAACAGTGTTGATTTGCCGCATCCGGTTCGCCCGAGAATCGCTATATGTTCCCCGGCGTTTACCTGAAGAGAAATCCCTTTAAGTGCCTGTTGGGATTGCTCCGGATAAGTGAACTGAACATCCCGTAACGTCAGCGAAACGCGATTGGCAACATGAGTTTGGGTATCAGGGAAGGTGACTTCCGGTTTTTGATCCGTTAAGTCAGTGATCCGAACGGCAGAGGCAATGACTTGCCCCAGATGCTGAAATGCACCCGTTACTGGTGCCAGTGCTTCAAACGCGGCTAACGCGCAGAAGACAAACAGGGCAATTAACGCGCCGGGTTGAGCATTGCCGCCAACGCCGCCAGACGCCATCCACAGCATCAGGATCACCGCTAACGCGCCAATGAGCAGCATTATCGCTTGCGACAATGCGGTCAGTTCAGATTGACGGCGTTGCGCTTCCAGCCATTGAATTTCTGTATTCTCTAATTGCGTGCGATAACGATCGCTGGCACCAAAAATGGTCAGCTCAGCTTGCCCTTGCAGCCAGGCCGTCAGTTGTTGGCGATACTGTCCGCGAAGATGAGTCAGATTTTGCCCGGTGCTTTTTCCCGCACGATAAAACAGCGGTGGCATCAGGAAAAGCGTCAGTAACATAATGCCGCCCAGCGTAAAGGCGAGGGTGAAATCAAGGAAACTTAACCCGATTGTCACCACCATAATCACCACAAAAGCGCCCACCAGCGGCGAGATAACGCGCAGGTAAAGATGATCGAGCGTATCAACATCCGCCACCACGCGGTTGAGCAATTCGCCCTGACGATAGCGCGCCAGTCCGGCAGGGGAGAGGGGCAACAATTTGCTGAAGGTGTAAATGCGCAGATGCTGCAACACGCGGAAAGTCGCGTCGTGACTTACCAGACGTTCAAAATAACGCCCGGCAGTACGGGTGATTGCGGCACCACGCACGCCCGCAGCGGGTAGCATATAGTTGAAGCTGTACAGTCCGGCAACCCCCGCAACCGCTGAGGCCGAGAGGAACCAGCCGGAAAGTGTCAACAGACCGATACTGGCGAGCAGCGTCACAATTGCCAGCACAATACCAAGACTTAACATCCATTTATGACGTTTATACAGTGCCAGATAGGGTAGCAAAGCGCGCATTTAAATCTCCTCCTGACGATGGGCCAGTAATGTGGCGAATGGGCCGCCAGCCACACTTAATTCCGCGTAACGTCCTTGCTCAATAATCCGGCCATCCTGCATAACCCAAATGACATCCCAGTCAGCAAGATCTTCTAACTGGTGGGTGACCATTAACGTTGTCTGGCGCAGAGAGGCGGCATTCAGCGCCTCCATTACGCGCTGTTCACTGTGAGCATCAAGGCTGGCAGCGGGTTCATCCAACAGTAATAGCGAACAGGGATTTAGTAACGCACGGGCCACCGCCACGCGCTGCGCCTGCCCCACGGAAAGGCGGGCAGCCTGGTCGCCAACAGGCGTATCAACGCCTTGTGGCAGGAGCGGTAGAAACTCGCTGACCCAGGCGTTATCCAGCGCTGCTTGTAATTCTTGTTCGCTGGCATCAGGTCGCGCCAGTAGTACGTTATCCCGCAATGTTGCTGCCGGTAATTGTGGGTTTTGCCCAACCCAGGAGAGATGTTTACGCCATGATTCTGGTGATAAATCGCGTAATTCTATCCCGTTGATTCGTAATGATCCCTGATATGAAAGAAAACCAGAAAGCGCGTTCAGCAGTGAGCTTTTACCTGAACCGCTGCGACCAACCAACACTGCACGTTGGCCTGCTGGCAAAGTAAAGTTCAGCGGTCCGGCCAGCGTTTTACCTTCCGGCGACGTGATAAACAGATCCTCGGCCTCAATGGTCACCGGATCGGTCGATGCTAATTCCGCCTCACCGCGCTGCGGATGGGCGAGCGGGGTTTCCATAAACGTTTTCAGACTGTCAGCTGCACCAACAGCCTGGGCTTTAGCATGATAAAACGTACCGAGATCGCGCAATGGCTGGAAAAACTCTGGCGCAAGGATCAGGGCCAGAAAACCCGCAGCCAGCGTCACACCGGTATCGTAGTGACCAAAATCCAGCTCGCCGAGATAGGAAAAACCAAAGTAGACCGCCACCAGAGCAATTGACAGCGAGGTAAAAAATTCGAGAATGCCGGAGGATAAAAACGCCAGCCGTAGCACTTCCATTGTCCGTTGGCGGAAATCTTCCGAAGCAGAACGAATACTTTCAATTTCAGCTTCACCACGACCAAAAATACGCAATGTTTCCATGCCGCGCAGGCGATCGAGGAAATGCCCACTTAAGCGAGCAAGAGCGAGAAAGTTACGCCGGTTAGCATCGGCAGCCCCCATCCCAACCAGCGCCATAAACAACGGAATTAACGGTGCTGTGCCCAGCAGAATGAGCGCCGCAGCCCAGTTAGAGGGGAAGATCGCCACCACAATCAGCAACGGCACCGACACTGCCAGCGCCATTTGCGGCAGGTAGCGTGCATAGTAATCATGCATATCGTCAATTTGCTCGAGTACCAACGTCGCCCAGCTCCCCGCAGGTTTACCCTGAATCCACGCTGGCCCTGCTTGTTGCAGACGGTCGAGAACCTGACGGCGGATGGCAAAGCGGATATGCTGCCCGGCGTGATAACCCACCCGTTCGCGTAACCAGACCACCCATGCGCGCAGTACAAAGGTCAGAACCAGTAACGTAAAGGGAAGCAGCAGGGCTTCACGGGGAATATTCTCCATAATCATATGTTGCAGAATTCGCGCCATGAACCAGGCCTGGGCAATGATCAATATGCCGCTTACAAAGCCCAGCAGACGAGAAATATTCAGCCAACGTTGGGAGATGACGCTTTGCTGTTTTAACCAGCGGGTTAACTCTTTTTGACGGGATTTATTCATTGCACGCTTAGCAGGTGAGTTATCAGAATTATTTGCAGAGCAATGTTACAACGGGGAAAAAATAAAGGCGACCCATAGTCGCATGGTGTCGCCTTCTTTACTTTTGTTACTGATTTGTAAAATTATTTTGCGTCAGCTAAACCATCGAGGTAGCGTTCCGCATCAAGTGCTGCCATGCAGCCTGTACCGGCCGAAGTAATGGCCTGACGATAAATATGATCCATCACGTCACCCGCGGCAAAGACGCCAGGAATGCTGGTCTGGGTGGCATTACCATGAATACCCGACTGCACTTTGATGTAGCCGTTTTCCAGTTCCAGCTGCCCTTCGAAAATGGCAGTATTCGGGCTGTGACCGATAGCAACAAACAGACCGGCAACGTCGAGTGACTCGATGTTATCGCTGTTTTGCGTATCGCGCAGACGAACGCCAGTGACACCCATTTGATCGCCGGTCACTTCTTCCAGCGTACGGTTGGTGTGCAGAATGATGTTGCCGTTCTCCACTTTATCCATCAGACGCTTAATAAGGATTTTTTCCGCGCGGAAACCGTCACGGCGGTGAATCAGATGCACTTCCGAAGCGATGTTAGACAGATACAGCGCCTCTTCAACCGCGGTATTGCCGCCGCCGATGACCGCAACTTTCTGGTTGCGATAGAAGAAACCGTCGCAGGTTGCACAAGCAGAAACCCCACGGCCTTTAAAGGCTTCTTCAGAGGGCAGGCCGAGATAGCGTGCAGAAGCTCCGGTGGCAATAATCAGCGCGTCGCAAGTGTATTCGCCGTTATCGCCATTCAGACGGAACGGACGGTTTTGCAGATCCACCTTGTTGATATGATCAAAAATGATCTCAGTTTCAAACTTGGTGGCATGTTCGTGCATGCGCTCCATTAATAACGGACCGGTCAGATCGTTTGGATCGCCAGGCCAGTTTTCCACTTCCGTGGTGGTGGTCAGTTGGCCGCCTTTTTCCATGCCGGTAATCAGCACAGGTTGCAGGTTGGCGCGCGCCGCGTAGACAGCAGCGGTGTATCCCGCCGGGCCTGAACCCAGGATAAGCAGTTTACTGTGTTTGGTCGTGCCCATGAGATCCCCATAGTTGTTGGCAGACAATGGGCAGGATTGTAGGGAATTTACAGACGTAAAAAAAGAGTATGACGATTTTGTTAACAATTTGTGCAATCGGCAGCATCGATAAGCAGGTCAAATTCTCCCGTCATTATCACCTCTGCTACTTAAATTTCCCGCTTTATAAGCCGATTAAATGATGAATAAACGCCCCTGTTAATGAATATCTGGCATGTTGTACTAAAAATCGATGTTTTGCTTTGACAATCCCCTGGTGTTTTGCGAAAACATTCGAGGAAGAAAAAAAACAGTATTCTTATATGCGCATAACCATGCATGTAAATACCATGTTTACCGTGCTAGTGAAATCTACGTATGGCGTGGACAGACGCCATTCGTGATGTCGATAGCTGCCACAAGGCAACGGTCTTCTCACCGTAGACCCAGGCATTGCGCGCCGTGAATCTTCATGATTTCGGTCTATCGTGACGGGTAGCGACTCTGAACAGTGATGTTTCAGGGTCAGACAGGAGTAGGGAAGGAATACAGAGAGACAATAATAATGGTAGATAGCAAGAAGCGCCCTGGCAAAGATCTCGACCGTATCGATCGTAACATTCTTAATGAGTTGCAAAAGGATGGGCGTATTTCTAACGTCGAGCTTTCTAAACGTGTGGGACTTTCCCCAACGCCGTGCCTTGAGCGTGTGCGTCGGCTGGAAAGACAAGGGTTTATTCAGGGCTATACGGCGCTGCTTAACCCCCATTATCTGGATGCATCACTTCTGGTATTCGTTGAGATTACTCTGAATCGTGGCGCACCGGATGTGTTTGAACAATTCAATACCGCTGTACAAAAACTTGAAGAAATTCAGGAGTGTCATTTAGTATCTGGTGATTTCGACTACCTGTTGAAAACACGCGTGCCGGATATGTCAGCTTACCGTAAGTTGCTGGGGGAAACCCTGCTGCGTCTGCCTGGCGTCAATGACACACGGACATACGTTGTTATGGAAGAAGTCAAGCAGAGTAATCGTCTGGTTATTAAGACGCGCTAACACGGAACAGGTGCAAAATCGGCGTATTTTGATTACACTCCTGTTAATCCATACAGCAACAGTACTGGGGGAACCTGGTACTGTTGTCCGTTTTAGCATCGGGCAGGAAAAGCCTGTAACCTGGAGAGCCTTTCTTGAGCCAGGAATACACTGAAGACAAAGAAGTCACATTGACAAAGTTAAGTAGCGGCCGTCGCCTTCTGGAAGCGTTGCTGATCCTTATTGTCCTGTTTGCCGTCTGGTTGATGGCTGCCTTACTAAGCTTTAACCCTTCGGACCCCAGCTGGTCGCAAACGGCCTGGCATGAACCTATCCATAATTTAGGTGGGATGCCCGGTGCGTGGCTGGCAGATACGCTGTTCTTTATTTTTGGCGTGATGGCTTACACCATTCCCGTCATTATTGTCGGCGGTTGTTGGTTTGCCTGGCGTCATCAGTCCAGTGACGAATACATTGATTATTTTGCCGTTTCGCTACGCATCATTGGCGTTTTGGCGCTCATCCTTACCTCCTGTGGTCTGGCGGCAATCAACGCTGACGATATCTGGTATTTTGCCTCCGGTGGCGTCATTGGCAGCTTACTAAGCACTACGCTACAACCACTGCTACACAGTAGCGGGGGAACTATTGCGCTGCTCTGCGTTTGGGCTGCGGGCCTGACGCTGTTCACCGGTTGGTCATGGGTGACCATTGCTGAAAAACTCGGCGGCTGGATTTTAAACATTCTCACCTTCGCTAGTAATCGTACCCGTCGCGATGATACCTGGGTCGATGAAGATGAATATGAAGATGACGAAGAGTATGAAGATGAAAACCACGGCAAACAGCATGAATCACGCCGTGCCCGTATTCTTCGCGGCGCGCTAGCGCGTCGTAAACGGTTGGCGGAAAAATTCATTAATCCGATGGGGCGGCAAACAGACGCTGCGTTGTTCTCCGGTAAGCGGATGGATGATGAAGAAGAGATTATCTACACTGCACGCGGTGTGGCTGCCGACCCGGACGACGTCCTATTTTCGGGCAATCGTGCAACGCAGCCAGAATATGACGAATACGATCCATTATTAAACGGTGCGCCAATTACCGAACCTGTTGCTGTAGCAGCTGCTGCTACCACGGCGACACAAAGCTGGGCTGCGCCGGTTGAACCTGTGACTCAGATGCCGCCTGTTGCTTCTGTTGATGTTCCACCTTCGCAACCTACAGTAGCCTGGCAGCCTGTACCGGGTCCACAAACGGGAGAGCCGGTTATTGCTCCTGCACCGGAAGGTTACCCACAGCAGTCACAATATGCGCAGCCTGCAGTGCAATATAATGAGCCGCTGCAACAACCAGTACAGCCGCAGCAGCCGTATTATGCACCTGCAGCTGAACAACCTGCGCAACAACCTTACTACGCTCCTGCGGCGGAACAACCTGTTCAGCAACCGTATTACGCCCCTGCGCCAGAACAACCGGTGGCAGGTAACGCCTGGCAAGCCGAAGAGCAGCAATCCACTTTTGCTCCACAGTCTACATACCAGACTGAGCAAACTTATCAGCAACCAGCCGCTCAGGAGCCGTTGTACCAACAGCCACAATCCGTTGAACAGCAGCCTGTTGTGGAGCCTGAACCCGTTGTAGAAGAGACAAAACCCGCGCGTCCGCCGCTTTACTATTTTGAAGAAGTGGAAGAGAAGCGAGCCCGTGAACGTGAACAACTTGCGGCCTGGTATCAACCGATTCCAGAACCGGTTAAAGAACCAGAACCGATCAAATCTTCGTTGAAAGCGCCTTCTGTTGCAGCAGTACCTCCAGTAGAAGCCGCTGCCGCTGTTTCTCCGCTGGCATCTGGCGTGAAAAAAGCGACACTGGCGACGGGGGCTGCCGCAACCGTTGCCGCGCCAGTCTTCAGTCTGGCAAATAGCGGTGGACCGCGTCCGCAAGTCAAAGAGGGGATTGGCCCGCAGTTGCCACGACCGAAACGTATCCGCGTGCCAACTCGTCGTGAACTGGCGTCTTACGGTATTAAGCTGCCCTCACAGCGTGCGGCGGAAGAGAAAGCCCGTGAAGCCCAGCGCAATCAGTATGATTCTGGCGATCAGTATAACGATGATGAAATCGATGCGATGCAGCAGGATGAACTGGCACGTCAGTTCGCCCAGACACAGCAGCAACGCTATGGCGAACAGTATCAACATGATGTGCCCGTAAACGCAGAAGATGCAGATGCTGCGGCAGAGGCTGAACTGGCTCGTCAGTTTGCGCAAACTCAACAACAACGTTATTCCGGCGAACAACCGGCTGGGGCGAATCCGTTCTCGCTGGATGATTTTGAATTTTCGCCAATGAAAGCGTTGCTGGATGATGGTCCACACGAACCGTTGTTTACGCCAATTGTTGAACCTGTACAGCAGCCGCAACAGCCGGTTGCGCCACAGCAGCAATATCAGCAGCCGCAACAGCCGGTTGCGCCGCGGCCGCAGTATCAGCAGCCACAACAGCAGGTTGCGCCGCAGCCACAATATCAGCAGCCGCAACAACCGGTTGCGCCACAGCCGCAGTATCAGCAGCCGCAACAACCGGTTGCGCCGCAGCCGCAGTATCAGCAGCCGCAACAACCGGTTGCGCCGCAGCAGCAGTATCAGCAGCCACAACAGCCAGTTGCGCCACAACCGCAGGATACCCTGCTTCATCCGCTGTTGATGCGTAATGGCGACAGCCGTCCGTTGCATAAACCGACGACGCCGCTGCCTTCTCTGGATTTGCTGACACCGCCGCCGAGCGAAGTGGAGCCGGTAGATACCTTTGCGCTTGAACAAATGGCTCGCCTGGTGGAAGCGCGTCTGGCTGATTTCCGTATTAAAGCCGATGTCGTCAATTACTCTCCGGGGCCGGTTATCACTCGCTTTGAACTTAACCTGGCTCCTGGCGTAAAAGCGGCGCGCATTTCTAACTTGTCACGGGACCTTGCCCGTTCACTTTCGACGGTGGCGGTGCGTGTCGTTGAAGTTATTCCTGGCAAACCCTATGTAGGTCTGGAGTTACCAAATAAAAAACGACAAACCGTTTATCTGCGCGAAGTTTTGGATAACGCCAAATTCCGCGATAATCCGTCGCCATTAACCGTGGTGCTGGGTAAAGATATCGCCGGTGAGCCGGTGGTTGCCGATCTGGCGAAAATGCCGCACTTGTTGGTTGCGGGGACTACCGGTTCCGGTAAATCTGTCGGTGTGAACGCGATGATCCTGAGCATGCTTTATAAAGCACAGCCAGAAGATGTGCGTTTCATCATGATCGACCCGAAAATGCTGGAGCTTTCGGTTTATGAAGGCATTCCGCATCTGTTAACGGAAGTCGTTACTGATATGAAAGATGCCGCCAACGCGCTGCGCTGGTGTGTTAACGAGATGGAGCGTCGTTATAAACTGATGTCTGCGCTGGGTGTGCGTAATCTGGCGGGTTATAACGAAAAAATTGCTGAAGCCGATCGCATGATGCGTCCGATTCCAGACCCGTACTGGAAGCCGGGTGACAGTATGGATGCCCAGCATCCGGTGCTGAAAAAAGAACCATACATTGTGGTGTTGGTTGACGAATTTGCCGACCTGATGATGACGGTAGGTAAAAAAGTGGAAGAGCTGATAGCACGTCTGGCGCAAAAAGCCCGTGCCGCGGGTATCCATCTCGTACTGGCAACTCAGCGTCCATCGGTTGATGTTATTACTGGTCTGATTAAAGCGAATATTCCGACCCGTATCGCCTTTACCGTATCCAGTAAGATTGACTCACGTACCATTCTTGATCAGGCTGGCGCGGAATCACTGCTGGGGATGGGGGATATGCTCTACTCTGGGCCGAACTCCACGTTGCCGGTACGTGTCCATGGTGCTTTTGTTCGCGATCAGGAAGTTCATGCCGTGGTGCAGGACTGGAAAGCGCGTGGTCGCCCACAGTATGTTGATGGCATCACTTCCGACAGTGAAAGCGAAGGTGGCGCGGGCGGTTTCGATGGCGCTGAAGAACTGGATCCGTTGTTCGATCAGGCGGTGCAGTTTGTCACTGAAAAACGCAAAGCGTCAATTTCTGGCGTACAGCGTCAGTTCCGCATTGGTTATAACCGTGCAGCGCGTATTATCGAACAGATGGAAGCGCAGGGGATTGTCAGCGAACAGGGGCACAACGGTAATCGTGAAGTGCTGGCCCCACCGCCGTTTGACTAATTAATGCATTGCCGGATAAGGCGCGGTAGCGTCGCATCCGGCACTCTATCAACTGAAAATTCAGTATTTTCTTCTTTCCTCAAGCTGATTATTAGCCTGGAATAGAGAGTAGAGGGAACTCCCGATCGGGAGTGACGTAATTTGAGGAATAATGATGAAAAAAATTGCCATCACCTGTGCATTACTCTCAAGCTTAGTAGCAAGCAGCGTTTGGGCTGATGCCGCAAGCGATCTGAAAAGCCGCCTGGATAAAGTCAGCAGCTTCCACGCCAGCTTCACACAAAAAGTGACTGACGGTAGCGGCGCGGCGGTGCAGGAAGGTCAGGGCGATCTGTGGGTGAAACGTCCAAACTTATTCAACTGGCATATGACACAACCTGATGAAAGCATTCTGGTTTCTGACGGTAAAACACTGTGGTTCTATAACCCGTTCGTTGAGCAAGCTACGGCAACCTGGCTGAAAGATGCCACCGGTAATACGCCGTTTATGCTGATTGCCCGCAACCAGTCCAGCGACTGGCAGCAGTACAATATCAAACAGAATGGCGATGACTTTGTCCTGACGCCGAAAGCCAGCAATGGCAATCTGAAGCAGTTCACCATTAACGTGGGACGTGATGGCACAATCCATCAGTTTAGCGCGGTGGAGCAGGACGATCAGCGCAGCAGTTATCAACTGAAATCCCAGCAAAATGGGGCTGTGGATGCAGCGAAATTTACCTTCACCCCGCCGCAAGGCGTCACGGTAGATGATCAACGTAAGTAGAGGCACCTGAGTGAGCAATCTGTCGCTCGATTTTTCGGATAATACTTTTCAACCTCTGGCCGCGCGTATGCGGCCAGAAAATTTAGCACAGTATATCGGCCAGCAACATTTGCTGGCTGCGGGGAAGCCGTTGCCGCGCGCTATCGAAGCCGGGCATTTACATTCTATGATCCTCTGGGGGCCACCGGGTACCGGCAAAACAACCCTCGCTGAAGTGATTGCCCGCTATGCGAACGCTGATGTGGAACGTATTTCTGCCGTCACCTCTGGCGTGAAAGAAATTCGCGAGGCGATCGAGCGCGCCCGGCAAAACCGCAATGCAGGTCGCCGCACTATTCTTTTTGTTGACGAAGTTCACCGTTTCAACAAAAGCCAGCAGGATGCATTTCTGCCACATATTGAAGACGGCACCATCACTTTTATTGGCGCAACCACTGAAAACCCGTCGTTTGAGCTTAATTCGGCACTGCTTTCCCGTGCCCGTGTCTATCTGTTGAAATCCCTGAGTACAGAGGATATTGAGCAAGTACTAACTCAGGCGATGGAAGACAAAACGCGTGGCTATGGTGGTCAGGATATTGTTCTGCCAGATGAAACACGACGCGCCATTGCTGAACTGGTGAATGGCGACGCGCGCCGGGCGTTAAATACGCTGGAAATGATGGCGGATATGGCCGAAGTCAATGATAGCGGTAAGCGGGTCCTGAAGCCTGAATTATTGACCGAAATCGCCGGTGAGCGAAGCGCCCGCTTTGATAACAAAGGCGATCGCTTTTACGATCTGATTTCCGCACTGCATAAGTCGGTACGTGGTAGCGCACCCGATGCGGCGCTGTACTGGTATGCGCGAATTATTACCGCCGGTGGCGATCCGTTATATGTCGCGCGTCGCTGTCTGGCGATAGCGTCTGAAGATGTGGGTAATGCTGATCCACGAGCGATGCAGGTGGCAATTGCGGCCTGGGATTGCTTTACTCGCGTTGGCCCGGCGGAAGGTGAACGCGCCATTGCTCAGGCGATTGTTTACCTGGCCTGCGCGCCAAAAAGCAACGCTGTCTACACTGCGTTTAAAGCCGCGCTGGCGGATGCTCGCGAACGTCCGGATTATGACGTGCCGGTTCATTTGCGTAATGCGCCGACGAAATTAATGAAGGAAATGGGCTACGGGCAGGAATATCGTTACGCTCATGATGAAGCAAACGCTTATGCTGCCGGTGAGGTTTACTTCCCGCCGGAAATAGCACAAACACGCTATTATTTCCCGACAAACAGGGGCCTTGAAGGCAAGATTGGCGAAAAGCTCGCCTGGCTGGCTGAACAGGATCAAAATAGCCCCATAAAACGCTACCGTTAATGTTATCGTTGCGGTAATGTTGTTACTGTATCCCTGTGGTCGCAGGCTGTGGCCACATCTCCCATTTAATTCGATAAGCACAGGATAAGCATGCTCGATCCCAATCTGCTGCGTAATGAGCCAGACGCAGTCGCTGAAAAACTGGCACGCCGGGGCTTTAAGCTGGATGTAGATAAGCTGGGCGCTCTTGAAGAGCGTCGTAAAGTATTGCAGGTCAAAACGGAAAACCTGCAAGCGGAGCGTAACTCCCGATCGAAATCCATTGGCCAGGCGAAAGCGCGCGGGGAAGATATCGAGCCTTTACGTCTGGAAGTGAACAAACTGGGCGAAGAGCTGGATGCAGCAAAAGCCGAGCTGGATGCTTTACAGGCTGAAATTCGCGATATCGCGCTAACCATCCCTAACTTGCCTGCAGATGAAGTGCCGGTAGGTAAAGACGAAAATGACAACGTTGAAGTCAGCCGCTGGGGCACCCCGCGTGAGTTTGACTTTGAAGTTCGTGACCACGTGACGCTGGGTGAAATGCACTCTGGCCTCGACTTTGCAGCCGCAGTTAAGCTGACAGGTTCGCGCTTTGTGGTGATGAAAGGGCAGATTGCTCGCATGCACCGCGCACTGTCGCAGTTTATGCTGGATCTGCATACCGAACAGCATGGCTACAGTGAGAACTATGTTCCGTACCTGGTTAACCAGGACACGCTGTACGGTACGGGTCAGCTGCCGAAATTTGCTGGCGATCTGTTCCATACTCGTCCGCTGGAAGAAGAAGCAGACACCAGTAACTATGCGCTGATCCCAACGGCAGAAGTTCCGCTGACCAACCTGGTACGCGGTGAAATCATTGATGAAGATGATCTGCCAATTAAGATGACCGCCCACACCCCATGCTTCCGTTCTGAAGCCGGTTCATATGGTCGTGACACCCGTGGTCTGATCCGTATGCACCAGTTCGACAAAGTTGAAATGGTGCAGATCGTGCGCCCGGAAGACTCAATGGCGGCGCTGGAAGAGATGACTGGTCATGCAGAAAAAGTCCTGCAACTGCTGGGCCTACCGTACCGTAAAATCATCCTTTGTACCGGCGACATGGGCTTTGGCGCTTGCAAAACTTACGACCTGGAAGTATGGATCCCGGCACAGAACACCTACCGCGAGATCTCTTCCTGCTCCAACGTTTGGGATTTCCAGGCGCGTCGTATGCAGGCTCGTTGCCGCAGCAAGTCGGACAAGAAAACCCGTCTGGTTCATACCCTGAACGGTTCTGGACTGGCTGTTGGTCGTACGCTGGTTGCAGTAATGGAAAACTATCAGCAGGCTGATGGTCGTATTGAAGTACCAGAAGTTCTGCGTCCGTATATGAACGGACTGGAATATATTGGCTAATACCCAATTTTTCTGAATCTAAAAAGCGCCTGCGGGCGCTTTTTTTGTCTCCCTTTGATACCGAACAATAATTACTCCTCACTTACACGTAATACTACTTTCGAGTGAAAATCTACCTATCTCTTTGATTTTCAAATTATTCGATGTATACAAGCCTATATAGCGAGCTGCTATAGAAATAATTACACAATACGGTTTGTTACTGGAATCAATCGTGAGCAAGCTTGAGTGAGCCATTATGAAAACGAAAATCCCTGATGCGGTATTGGCTGCTGAGGTGAGTCGCCGTGGTTTGGTAAAAACGACAGCGATCGGCGGCCTGGCAATGGCCAGCAGCGCATTAACATTACCTTTTAGTCGGATTGCGCACGCTGTCGATAGCGCCATTCCAACAAAATCAGACGAAAAGGTTATCTGGAGCGCCTGTACAGTTAACTGTGGTAGTCGCTGCCCGCTACGTATGCACGTCGTGGACGGTGAAATCAAATATGTCGAAACGGACAATACCGGCGATGACAATTACGACGGCCTGCACCAGGTTCGCGCCTGCCTGCGTGGGCGTTCCATGCGTCGCCGTGTCTACAATCCGGACCGCCTGAAATATCCGATGAAACGAGTCGGGGCGCGCGGTGAAGGCAAATTCGAGCGCATTAGCTGGGAAGAAGCCTACGACATCATCGCGACCAATATGCAGCGCCTGATCAAAGAGTACGGCAACGAGTCTATCTATCTGAACTATGGCACCGGTACGCTGGGCGGCACCATGACCCGCTCCTGGCCGCCGGGAAATACCCTGGTCGCGCGGCTGATGAACTGCTGCGGCGGCTATCTGAACCATTACGGCGACTACTCCTCCGCGCAAATTGCGGAAGGTTTGAACTATACCTACGGCGGCTGGGCAGATGGTAACAGCCCGTCGGATATCGAAAACAGTAAGCTGGTAGTGCTGTTTGGTAATAACCCTGGCGAAACGCGAATGAGTGGCGGTGGGGTGACTTACTATCTTGAACAGGCACGCCAGAAATCTAATGCCCGCATGATCATCATTGATCCGCGCTATACCGACACCGGTGCCGGGCGCGAAGATGAGTGGATCCCTATTCGTCCGGGAACAGATGCCGCACTGGTTAACGGTCTGGCGTACGTCATGATCACTGAAAACCTGGTGGATCAGGCATTCCTCGATAAATATTGCGTTGGCTACGATGAGAAAACCCTGCCAGCCAGTGCGCCGAAAAATGGCCACTATAAAGCTTATATTCTGGGTGAAGGGCCAGATGGCGTGGCTAAAACACCGGAATGGGCCTCACAAATCACCGGTGTTCCGGCAGACAAAATCATCAAACTGGCTCGTGAAATCGGCAGTACCAAACCGGCGTTTATCAGCCAGGGATGGGGCCCGCAGCGTCACGCTAACGGTGAAATCGCAACCCGTGCTATCTCGATGCTGGCGATTCTGACCGGTAACGTTGGTATTAACGGAGGCAACAGCGGCGCGCGTGAAGGTTCATACAGCTTACCGTTTGTCCGTATGCCGACCTTGGAAAACCCGATCCAGACCAGCATTTCGATGTTTATGTGGACCGATGCCATTGAACGTGGCCCGGAAATGACGGCGCTGCGTGATGGTGTACGCGGGAAAGATAAGCTGGATGTGCCGATCAAAATGATCTGGAACTATGCCGGTAACTGCCTGATTAACCAGCATTCTGAAATCAACCGTACCCATGAAATCCTTCAGGATGATAAGAAGTGCGAGCTGATTGTGGTTATCGACTGCCACATGACCTCATCGGCGAAATATGCTGACATCCTGCTGCCTGACTGCACCGCTTCCGAACAGATGGACTTTGCACTGGATGCATCCTGCGGGAATATGTCTTACGTGATTTTCAACGATCAGGTGATTAAACCGCGCTTTGAATGTAAGACCATCTATGAAATGACCAGCGAACTGGCAAAACGTCTTGGCGTTGAGCAACAGTTTACTGAAGGCCGTACCCAGGAAGAGTGGATGCGGCATCTGTATGCCCAGTCGCGGGAAGCGATTCCTGAACTGCCAACGTTTGAAGAGTTCCGCAAGCAGGGGATCTTTAAAAAGCGCGACCCACAAGGGCATCACGTTGCTTATAAAGCCTTCCGTGAAGATCCGCAGGCAAACCCACTGACTACGCCATCGGGCAAAATTGAGATTTATTCGCAGGCGCTGGCTGACATTGCCGCTACCTGGGAATTGCCAGAAGGCGATGTGATCGATCCACTGCCGATCTACACGCCGGGCTTTGAAAGTTATCAGGATCCGCTGAACAAACAGTATCCGCTGCAGCTTACGGGTTTCCACTATAAATCTCGCGTTCACTCAACTTACGGCAACGTTGATGTGCTGAAAGCAGCTTGCCGTCAGGAAATGTGGATCAACCCGCTTGATGCGCAAAAACGCGGTATCAACAACGGCGATAAAGTCAGGATCTTTAACGATCGTGGTGAGGTTCATATTGAGGCGAAAGTGACGCCACGAATGATGCCGGGTGTGGTCGCACTGGGTGAAGGTGCCTGGTATGACCCGGATACAAAACGTGTCGATAAGGGCGGTTGTATCAACGTACTGACCACTCAACGTCCGTCTCCTCTCGCTAAGGGGAATCCGTCACATACAAACCTTGTTCAGGTTGAAAAGGTGTAAGGAGTAACCGATGACAACCCAGTATGGATTTTTTATTGATTCCAGCCGTTGCACCGGTTGCAAAACCTGCGAGCTGGCCTGTAAAGACTACAAAGATTTGACGCCAGAAGTCAGCTTCCGCCGCATTTATGAATATGCTGGCGGCGACTGGCAGGAAGATAACGGTGTCTGGCACCAGAACGTGTTTGCCTACTATCTGTCGATTTCATGTAACCACTGCGAAGATCCGGCTTGTACTAAAGTCTGCCCGAGCGGTGCGATGCATAAACGCGAAGATGGTTTTGTTGTGGTCGATGAAGATGTATGCATTGGCTGCCGCTACTGTCATATGGCTTGCCCGTATGGCGCACCGCAATATAACGAAACGAAAGGCCATATGACCAAATGCGATGGTTGTTATGACCGTGTTGCGGAGGGTAAAAAGCCGATCTGTGTTGAATCTTGCCCGCTGCGGGCGCTGGATTTCGGTCCTATCGACGAGCTGCGTAAAAAACATGGCGATCTGGCGGCCGTTGCGCCGTTGCCGCGAGCTCACTTTACCAAACCGAATATTGTGATCAAACCCAATGCCAACAGCCGCCCGACCGGGGATACCACTGGCTACCTGGCAAACCCGAAGGAGGTGTGAGATGGGAAGTGGATGGCATGAATGGCCGCTGATGATCTTCACGGTCTTCGGGCAATGTGTAGCGGGTGGTTTTATCGTTCTGGCTTTGGCGCTGCTCAAAGGCGACCTGCGAGCAGAAGCCCAGCAGCGTGTTATCGCCTGCATGTTTGGCTTATGGGTGCTGATGGGCATTGGCTTTATCGCCTCTATGCTCCATCTTGGTTCACCGATGCGCGCCTTTAACTCGCTCAACCGGGTAGGGGCTTCAGCACTCAGTAACGAAATCGCCAGCGGTTCGATCTTTTTTGCTGTAGGCGGCATCGGCTGGTTGCTGGCAATGCTGAAAAAGCTGTCACCGGCATTGCGTACGCTATGGCTGGTGGTGACGATGGTTCTTGGCGTCGTCTTTGTCTGGATGATGGTGCGTGTGTATAACAGCATTGATACCGTTCCGACCTGGTACAGCATCTTGACGCCGATGGGCTTCTTCCTGACGATGTTCATGGGCGGCCCGTTACTGGGTTACCTGTTGCTGAGTCTGGCTGGCGTCGATGGCTGGGCGATGCGTCTGCTGCCAGCCATTTCTGTACTGGCACTGGTGGTGAGTGGTGTGATGTCAGTGATGCAGGGCACAGAGCTGGCAACTATTCATAGTTCTGTGCAGCAGGCCGCAGCGCTGGTGCCGGACTATGGTGCGCTGATGTCCTGGCGGATCGTGCTTTTGGCCGTTGCCCTGTGCTTGTGGATTGCACCACAGCTAAAAGGTTATCAGCCTGCGGTTCCGCTACTATCCGTCTCATTCATTCTGCTTCTGGCAGGGGAATTAATCGGTCGCGGCGTATTCTATGGTTTGCATATGACCGTGGGGATGGCCGTCGCAAGCTAATCAGTAACAACCGGGGTTTCGGCCCCGGTTCTCTTTTATTTCTGCTTCGTTAACGTGTCATAACTGGTCATCAAATTACGATAATCAGGAATATGGTTAGAGAACAACGTCGCCAGTCCTTCAATATCATTACGCCAGTCACGGTGCAGCTCGCACGCCACGCCGAACCATGTCATCAATTGCGCACCTGCTTGCGACATGCGATCCCATGCCGAATGCCGGGTAATTTCATTAAAGGTCCCTGACGCGTCAGTCACGACAAAGACGTCAAACCCTTCTTCAATGGCTGAAAGCGCCGGGAATGCCACGCAAACTTCGGTTACCACACCGGCAATAATTAACTGTTTTTTACCTGTCGCTTTGACTGCTTTTACAAAATCTTCGTTATCCCAGGCGTTAATATTTCCCGGGCGAGCAATGTAAGGTGCATCGGGGAATTGTGCTTTCAGTTCTGGAACTAATGGACCGTTAGGACCGGTTTCAAAACTGGTGGTAAGAATAGTTGGTAAGTTGAAATACTTAGCCAGGTCACCCAGCGCCAGCACGTTATTTTTAAACTTATCGGGTTCGATATCCCGTACAAGGGAAAGTAAACCAGCCTGGTGATCAACAAGCAAAACGGCAGCATCATTTTTATCAAGACGAACATACGGTTTGGTCATCCTCTTCTCCTTTCGAGAGTCAGTGGTACGTCTGAAATCGGTCAGACGCGATGCATTGCTCTGAAAGCATAGACGGGAAATATGAGTTTGCTGTGACCATGAAATTTTTCGACTGAACGAAGCGTATGAAATTTGTGTTAGATCAATAAAAACAATCAGATGAGATTAATCGTCTCTTCAGCATTAGCGTTATGAATGAGTAATATAAATCGATAATACCGCCGCTGCGATATGCGCGTATTTTCACCCATTGACAATGTTTTTGGCGGTGGCATGATGCGCATGAAATTTGAACTTCCTCACGGTTTTAATTCATGTCCACGTATACCCGGCCTGTCATGCTTTTGCTGTCTGGCCTGCTTTTGTTGACTCTGGCGATCGCGGTGTTAAATACACTCGTGCCGCTTTGGCTCGCCCAGGAACACATGTCCACATGGCAGGTAGGCGTTGTCAGCTCATCCTATTTTACCGGCAACCTTGTCGGTACATTGCTGACAGGGTATGTCATTAAGCGCATTGGCTTTAACCGCAGCTATTATCTGGCCTCCTTCATTTTTGCCGCTGGCTGTGCCGGCCTTGGCCTGATGATTGGATTCTGGAGCTGGTTGGCTTGGCGTTTTGTCGCGGGCGTCGGCTGTGCCATGATTTGGGTGGTTGTTGAGAGCGCGCTGATGTGCAGTGGGACGTCACGTAACCGTGGGCGTTTGCTTGCTGCGTATATGATGGTTTATTACGTGGGAACGTTTTTAGGCCAGTTACTGGTCAGCAAAGTTTCAACCGAGCTGATGTCCGTATTGCCGTGGGTTACAGGTTTGACGTTGGCAGGGATCTTACCGCTGTTGTTTACGCGTGTGCTGAATCAGCAGGCTGAAAACCATGATTCGACGTCAATTACGTCAATGCTAAAACTCCGTCAGGCGCGGCTTGGCGTGAATGGCTGCATTATCTCAGGAATCGTTCTGGGATCTCTATATGGCCTGATGCCGCTGTACCTCAATCACAAAGGGGTGAGCAATGCCAGCATTGGTTTCTGGATGGCGGTACTGGTCAGTGCGGGTATCCTTGGACAATGGCCGATTGGACGTCTGGCGGATAAGTTTGGTCGACTGCTGGTGTTGCGTGTTCAGGTCTTTGTCGTCATTCTCGGCAGTATCGCGATGCTTAGCCAGGCGGCGATGGCCCCAGCGTTATTCATCCTCGGTGCCGCTGGCTTTACGCTATATCCGGTGGCGATGGCATGGGCTTGCGAGAAAGTTGAACATCATCAACTGGTGGCGATGAACCAGGCCTTACTGTTGAGTTATACTGTGGGAAGTCTGCTTGGCCCGTCATTTACCGCTATGCTAATGCAGAATTTCTCCGATAATTTATTGTTTATCATGATCGCCAGCGTATCGTTTATCTATTTGCTGATGCTGCTGCGCAACGCCGGTCATACGCCGAAACCCGTTGCTCACGTGTAAATGAATTCAAGCAGAGTGTGAACTTACTGTTTCACACTCTGCTTTTTTGTTTCTTCTATCTGACTTGCTTTATTCCAAATTTTATTCGTTTAAAAATAAAATGTGCAGCAGGTTATAATTTTGCATTTCGCTATTTCCGCACTTCTTATTTGCCGCGCATAATCCCTCGTTTTACAGATGCCCCTTTAATTTTGGCGAAGGATTTGTCTATGGCTGGGAATGTTCAGGAAAAACAGTTGCGATGGTACAACATTGCGCTGATGTCTTTTATCACTGTCTGGGGTTTTGGCAACGTTGTTAATAACTATGCCAACCAGGGGCTGGTGGTTGTTTTTTCATGGGTGTTTATCTTTGCACTCTATTTCACACCTTATGCGCTAATTGTTGGTCAGTTAGGCTCGACCTTCAAAGATGGGAAGGGCGGGGTCAGTACCTGGATTAAACACACGATGGGACCCGGACTGGCTTATCTCGCCGCGTGGACCTACTGGGTGGTGCATATTCCCTATCTGGCACAAAAACCCCAGGCAATTCTGATTGCGCTCGGTTGGGCGATGAAAGGCGACGGTTCGCTAATCAAAGAATATTCAGTCGTAGCGTTACAGGGGTTAACGCTGGTGCTGTTTATCTTCTTTATGTGGGTTGCTTCACGCGGTATGAAATCGCTGAAAATCGTCGGTTCTGTGGCAGGGATTGCGATGTTTGTTATGTCGCTCCTGTATGTGGCGATGGCGGTAACCGCGCCTGCGATTACTGAAGTGCATATTGCGACCACAAACATTACCTGGGAAACGTTCATTCCTCATATCGACTTTACCTACATTACCACTATTTCAATGCTGGTTTTCGCGGTTGGCGGAGCAGAGAAGATTTCTCCTTACGTTAATCAAACGCGCAACCCAGGAAAAGAATTTCCAAAAGGGATGCTATGCCTGGCGGTGATGGTTGCGGTTTGTGCCATTCTGGGCTCACTGGCGATGGGGATGATGTTTGACTCGCGTAATATCCCGGATGACTTAATGACTAACGGTCAATATTACGCCTTTCAGAAGCTGGGCGAGTATTACAACATGGGTAATACTTTAATGGTGATTTACGCCATTGCGAATACCCTGGGACAAGTAGCTGCGCTGGTATTCTCGATTGATGCCCCGCTTAAAGTGCTATTAGGTGATGCTGACAGCAAATATATTCCAGCCAGTTTATGTCGTACCAACGCTTCTGGTACGCCCGTTAATGGCTATTTTCTGACCCTGGTGCTGGTGGCAATTCTGATTATGCTGCCGACTCTCGGCATCGGTGATATGAACAATCTCTATAAATGGCTGTTGAATCTTAACTCGGTAGTGATGCCGCTGCGTTATTTATGGGTATTTGTTGCATTTATTGCAGTCGTTCGCCTGGCGCAGAAATATAAACCAGAATATGTCTTTATTCGTAATAAGCCTCTGGCAATGACCGTCGGGATTTGGTGTTTTGCCTTTACCGCCTTTGCCTGTTTGACGGGGATCTTCCCGAAAATGGAAGCCTTCACTGCAGAGTGGACCTTCCAGTTGGCGCTGAATGTTGCAACGCCGTTTGTGCTGGTAGGATTAGGACTGATTTTCCCGCTGCTGGCGCGTAAAGCGAATAGTAAATAATTATTGTGGTCGGTGACGCTGACTCTGGCAGATCTGACCCGTTTTTACATAATCGAGAAATGCGCGCAAGCCGCAGGACATATACTGGCGGTTTGGATAATAGATCTGGAAGCCTGGACGCTCTGTGCTCCAGTCTTCCAGTACACATTCTAAACGACCAGTATCAAGGTACTCCTTGATCTGTTCATAGAGCAGATACCCGATACCAGCACCCATCAAAACGGCCTCCAGTTCAGCATCAACATCATCCAGAATGATATTTCCTGCGACAGCAATTTCCAGCTCCTTTGCAAATTGCCAGTGGAAAGGTTTGCCGCTGGGATAACGAAAAACAACACATTGATAATTAAGCAGATCATGAGGATGGCGGGGTTTGCCATATCTTGCAAAGTACTCTGGCGTTGCTGCTACACATAATTTCACTGGTGGGCCGATCGCCACGCTGATCATATCTTTTTCGACGATGCCACTAAGTCGAACGCCAGCGTCAAAGCCCTGTTGGACGATATCGACAAGAGAATCGTCAGTTGTGAGCTCGACTTTAATATCAGGATATTCACGTGTGAAACCAACCAGTAAAGGCATTAAAAATATACGTGCAGCTACCCGGGCGGCATTGATTTTGAGCGTTCCTGTCGGTGTCAGACGAAAATCATTCATCTCATCTAACATGATCTGAATTTCGTCGAAAGCTGGGCGCAATCGTTCATAGAGATTAGAACCCGCTTCCGTTAACGATACGCTTCGGGTTGTCCGATTGAATAAGCGAATTTTAAGACGTTGTTCCAGTGTTTTAATACTATGGCTAATGGCGGACGAGGATAAGCCTAATTCATCGCCCGCTGCACGAAAGCTTTGATTACGGGCCACGGCAAAGAAAGTGGCAAAGTCAGACATATTCATCCGCATTAGTGAAAATCCTTCATTAACTCATCCTGAATCATCACGTTTACAGGATTATGCCGCCTGCGTAAAGTGCGCTCCAGAACTTAACGTGGAGGTAAAATTATGCAGTCTGAACGTATTTATTTGGTATGGGCCCATCCTCGTCATGATTCATTGACCGCACATATTGCTGATGCGATCCATCAGCGGGCAATGGAGCGGAAAATACAGGTGACGGAACTCGATTTATATCGGCGTAATTTCAACCCGGTGATGACGTCGGAAGATGAACCAGACTGGAAGAATATGGATAAACGTTATTCTCCAGAGGTTCATCAGCTTTATTCAGAGCTGCTTGAGCATGACACGTTAGTGGTGGTTTTTCCTCTCTGGTGGTACAGCTTCCCGGCAATGCTAAAAGGATATATTGACAGAGTATGGAATAATGGGCTGGCTTATGGAGATGGGCACAAATTACCATTCAATAAAGTTCGTTGGGTGGCGCTGGTTGGAGGAGACAAAGAATCATTTGTCCAGATGGGCTGGGAAAAAAATATAAGCGATTATTTAAAAAATATGTGCAGTTATCTTGGTATTGAAGATGCCGATGTCACTTTCTTGTGTAATACAGTGGTATTCGATGGGGAAGAACTTCACGCGAGCTATTATCAGTCGTTATTATCTCAGGTACGGGATATGGTAGATGCACTATAAGATGTGTTAAAAACGCTGTAGCAGAATGAAGCGCGGAATAAAAAAGCGGCAACTCAATAAAGTTGCCGCTTTACGGGGAAATTAGAACATTACCTTATGACCGTACTGCTCAAGAATGCCTTTCACGCGTTCCATGGTCTCTTTCTTCGGTGGTTTAACACCGTCGAGTTTGTACTCTTCACCCATTGCCACCCATTTGTGTTTGCCCAGCTCGTGGTAGGGGAGAAGCTCGATTTTCTCAACGTTGCCCATATCACGGGTAAATTCACCGAGGCGATGCGCTGAATCGTCATCGTCAGACCAGCCTGGGACAACAACGTAGCGGATCCACACCTTCACATTTTTGTTCGCCAGATATTTGGCGAACTCCAGCGTGCGGTGATTGGAAACTCCAACCAGATTTTGGTGGATCTCGTCGTTCATCTGTTTGAGATCGAGCATTACCAGGTCGGTTACTTCCAGCAGTTCATCAATCACCGGATCGTAACGACGAACAAAACCGTTGGTGTCCAGACAGGTATGAATGCCTTCTTTTTTGCAGGCGCGGAACCAGTCACGAACAAACTCAGCTTGTAGGATTGCCTCACCGCCGGATGCGGTAACGCCGCCGCCGGAAGCGTTCATAAAGTGGCGATAGGTCACCACCTCTTTCATTAAATCTTCAACGGTAACTTCTTTACCGCCATGCGTATCCCAGGTGTCGCGGTTATGACAATACAGGCAGCGCATCAGGCAGCCCTGGAAAAAGGTGATAAAGCGAATACCTGGGCCGTCTACGGTTCCACAGGATTCAAAGGAGTGAATGCGACCAATAACTGACATTGCGGTGTTTCTCCAGATGTGGCCCATCTGAGGCCGTGTTGGTGCGCAGCTCGAAGGCTACGTCGAGTCTGTTTTGGCAGTCACCTTAAAGTATAGATAGCTGACAAAAAAGGCTCTCGTGCTAAAAAAGGCCCCACTTTCGTGGAGCCTTTATTGTACGCTTTTTACTGTACGATTTCAGTCAAATCTAATTACATAGATTGAGTGAAGGTACGAGTAATAACGTCCTGCTGCTGTTCTTTAGTCAGCGAGTTGAAACGTACTGCGTAGCCAGATACACGGATGGTCAGCTGCGGATATTTTTCCGGGTTTTCCATCGCGTCGAGCAGCATTTCACGGTTCATCACGTTAACGTTCAGGTGCTGACCACCTTCGATGGATGCTTCGTGGTGGAAGTAACCATCCATCAGACCAGCCAGGTTGGTCTTACGAACTTCGTCGTCTTTACCCAGTGCGTTCGGAACGATAGAGAAGGTGTAGGAGATACCATCTTTAGCGTAAGCAAACGGCAGTTTAGCAACGGAAGTCAGAGACGCTACAGCACCTTTCTGGTCACGACCGTGCATCGGGTTAGCACCCGGTCCGAACGGCGCGCCAGCACGACGACCGTCTGGGGTGTTACCAGTTTTCTTACCATACACAACGTTAGAAGTGATGGTCAGAACAGACTGAGTCGGGATAGCGTCACGGTAGGTGTGCAGTTTCTGAATTTTCTTCATGAAACGTTCTACCAGGTCAACAGCCAGGTCATCTACACGCGGATCATTGTTACCAAACTGCGGGTATTCGCCTTCGATTTCGAAGTCGATAGCCAGACCGTCTTCGTCACGAATCGGTTTAACTTTCGCATATTTGATTGCAGACAGGGAGTCAGCAGCAACGGACAGACCAGCGATACCACACGCCATAGTGCGGATAACGTCACGGTCGTGCAGCGCCATCAGAGAGGCTTCGTAGCTGTACTTGTCGTGCATGTAGTGGATGATGTTCAGTGCAGTGATGTACTGTTTAGCCAGCCAGTCCATGAAGTGATCCATGCGCTCCATCACTTCATCATAGTTCAGGACATCGCCTTTGATCGGTTCAGACTTCGGACCAACCTGCATTTTCAGTTTTTCGTCAACGCCGCCGTTGATTGCGTACAGCATGGTTTTCGCCAGGTTTGCACGCGCACCGAAGAACTGCATTTGTTTACCAACGATCATCGGGCTTACGCAGCAAGCAATAGCGTAGTCATCGTTGTTGAAGTCCGGACGCATCAGGTCATCGTTCTCATACTGCAGAGAAGAGGTGTCGATGGACACTTTAGCGGCGAATTTCTTGAAGTTCAGCGGCAGTTTTTCAGACCACAGAATGGTCATGTTCGGTTCCGGAGACGGACCCATGGTGTACAGGGTGTTCAGGAAACGGAAGCTGTTTTTGGTAACCAGGGTACGACCGTCGAGGCCCATACCACCGATAGATTCGGTTGCCCAGATCGGGTCGCCAGAGAACAGTTCATCGTACTCCGGAGTACGCAGGAAGCGAACCATACGCAGTTTCATGACCAGGTGGTCAACCATTTCCTGCGCTTCTTGTTCGGTGATCTTGCCAGCTTTCAGGTCACGTTCGATGTACACATCCAGGAAGGTGGAGGTACGACCGAAGGACATTGCAGCACCGTTCTGAGACTTAACAGCAGCCAGGTAGCCGAAGTAAGTCCACTGGATAGCTTCCTGAGCGTTGGTAGCCGGACCAGAGATGTCGTAGCCGTATTTCGCAGCCATTTCTTTCATCTGACCCAGAGCGCGGTGCTGTTCAGCGATTTCTTCGCGCAGACGGATAGTCTGTTCCAGGTTTACGCCGTTTTCCAGATCAGCCTGCAGAGAAGTGAACTGTGCCAGTTTGTCTTTCATCAGGTAGTCGATACCGTACAGCGCAACGCGACGGTAGTCACCGATGATACGGCCACGGCCATATGCATCTGGCAGACCGGTCAGAACACCAGATTTACGGCAACGCAGGATGTCCGGAGTGTAAACGTCGAACACGCCCTGGTTGTGAGTTTTACGGTATTCAGTGAAGATTTTTTTGATCATCGGATCCAGTTCGCGGTTGTACGCTTTGCAGGAACCTTCGATCATTTTGATACCACCGAACGGGATAAGAGCACGTTTCAGCGGAGCTTCAGTCTGCAGACCAACGATTTTCTCAAGCTGCTTGTTGATGTAGCCTGCGTCGTGAGAGGTGATGGTGGAAGCAACAGCGGTGTCAAAGTCAACTGGCGCGTGAGTGCGGTTTTCCAGTTTAACGCCTTCCATTACTTTGTCCCACAGGGTGGTGGTCGCTTCAGTAGCGCCAGCCAGGAAGGACTCATCACCCTCGTACGGAGTGTAGTTTTTCTGAATGAAGTCACGGACGTTTACTTCATTCTGCCAGTCACCTTTGGTAAAACCTTCCCAGGCTGTGGCTAACTTTTCATTAAGCTCGGACATGTAACACCTACCTTCTTAAGTGGATTTTTTATTTACTGCGTACTTCGACAACCATTAATGGTGGTCGTTTTCACGCAGGTAAATGACCCAGTATGTCAACCCAACCAACAAACCACCACCGATAATGTTGCCGATCGTAACCGGAATCAGGTTATCAGTGATGAAATTCATCACGGTCAGGTGAGAAAAATTTTCCGGTGCAGAACCGACAGCGGTCCAGAATTCCGGAGATGCGAAGTCGCGGATTACAATACCCATCGGGATCATAAACATGTTTGCGATACTGTGCTCAAAACCGCTGGCAACAAACATCGCGACCGGCAGCACCATAATGAACGCTTTGTCCATCAGGCTACGGCCAGAATAACTCATCCATACTGCCAGACATACCATCAGGTTTGCCAGGATACCAAGGCAGACGGCCTCAATAAAAGTATGGTGCACTTTGTGGTCGGCGGTTTGTAGGACGTTTAGTCCCCATTGACCATTTGCGGTCATATACTCGCCGGAAAGCCACATTAAAAGTACAAACAGCAGTGCGCCGACCAGGTTGCCAAAATAGACATTTAGCCAGTTTTTCGCCAACTGACCCCAGGTGATGCGCCCACTCGCCTTAGCAACAACAATCAACACTGTGGAAGTAAAGAGATCGGCTCCGCAGACAACACAAAGAATCAGCCCCAGAGAGAAGCAAATACCGCCAACCAGTTTTGCCATGCCGAAGGGCATTGTGCCTGTGCCAGTGGTTGCTGTGATATAGAAGACGAATGCGATTGAGATGAAAACACCGGCGGTAATCGCCAGATAGAAAGTCTTAAGCGGATGTTTCGTTGCTTTATAGACACCCGCCTCTTCGGCCACTTTGGCCATTGCAGCAGGAAGTAAAAGATCAAAAGGGTTGTCAGCTTTCACACTAACTCTCTCTTTATTAAGTCGGCGACGAGATACTAACAAAGCATTATAGATGAGAAATTGATATAGATCATATCTCGCCTGGCTTATAGGCCCGTAACTCGCATGGTTTTTATGCAAATACGGAGTAAATATTTGATTATCCAAATAAAAATAAATTTTAAAAATTAACAAATGAGTTGAATTTTTTCCGCATCCTCCGCTAAAACAGTTAATTAAAAGGGAGCATCAGGCGAATAAAGTAACAATATCGATCGTATTTATTAAATACAAATTACCGATATTTAACCTTATAATTACAATTATTTTATTAATGCAAATATATGTAAAGCGGGGCATTAAAAAAACGCCCCGTAATATAACTCAGACTAATCATTAAGCCTACATTGCGTAGGCTATTTGATTTTATTTTGCCCAGAATGCTGCTTTGGCGCGCTGCAGCTTTTCGTAGGCCTTCAACAACGACTGATGTGCAGCAAACGCGTGCAGATCGCTATCTACCGGTTGCAGGCCGTAAAACGCCGCTTCGCCGCTCATTGCCGCACTGGCGGCTTCTACGGCATCTGCGCCGTACATGCGAACAAACGCATTCAGATATTGCAGCGGCTGGCGATCTTCTTCCTGTGCCAGTAATAACAACGTTTGCAGGCAGCGATAATAGTTGGCGCGTTCCGGACTAAATACTGATGAGTTAAACTCCATCGTCCATTCGGTCCAGACCAGAGCCTGTTCCAGATCGCCACCAGCCAGCGCCAGCATGGCTTTTAATTCACCGATACGCAGGGTGTACCAACCGTTATCCGACCCGGTCGCCAGACCCAACAGCTCACGCACGCGGGTAAAGTCATCAAAACCTTCTTCATCCAGTTGCTCGATGAGGTTCAGGTAATCTTCTTTTTCCCACTCGCTGCCTGGTAGCGAAAGAATCGTTTCACGTAAATGGCTGCCCATACTGTTATTCGCGAGCCACAGATCTTCAGCCGGATAAATATCGGACATGCCAGGCACGATAATGCGGCAAGCGTAGACACCCAGATGCTCGTAATCGGCAATATAAACTTCTTTATCTTCCTTTTTGAAGATAGCCATCAGCGTGGCGAACTCTTCTTCCGTGGTGCCGGAGAAATTCCAGTCCACAAACGGATAATCGGCATCCTGCTTGAACAGGTCCCAGGAGATTAAACCGCTGGAATCGATAAAGTGCGTTTCGAGGTTGGTATGTTCAGCGACTTCTTCATCATCGAAGGTTGGCGGAGTAAACACATCCAAATCTTTCAGGCCACGACCTTGCAGCAGCTCGGTCACGGTACGTTCCAGTGCTACGCCAAAATCAGGATGCGCACCGAAAGAGGCAAAGCAGGTACCGTTAGCAGGATTGAACAGTACCACGCAAATCACCGGATACTGGCCGCCAAGCGAACCGTCATAAGCGAAGATTGGGAAACCCTCCGCTTCCAGCGTTTCGATGGCTTCAACTACTGCTGGGTAACGCGCCAGCACGTCTGCCGGGATCTCTGGCAGGCTGATGCTTTCAGCAATAATGCGGTTTTTCACGTAGCGTTCGAAAACTTCAGACAATCCCTGAACGCGTGCTTCGTTGCGGGTATTACCTGCGGACATACCGTTGGAGACGTACAGGTTACCAATGATATTCATCGGAATATAAACGGTCTGATTGTCGGACTGACGCGTAAACGGCAGGCCGCAAATACCACGATCTTCGTTACCGGATTGTAGGTCAATCAGCATGCTGCCGGTCAGTTCATTCTCCGGATCATAAAACGCGCGCAGACGGTCATCGAGTAGTCCTTCTGGCACATCGTCATTTTCGGTCAGTGGGAACCATTTTTCGTTGGGATAATGCACGAACGGACCGTTGGCGATGGTTTCGCCCAGCCAGAAATCAGCAAAAAAGTAGTTGGTTGAGAGACGCTCGAAATATTCACCAAGTGCAGAAGCCAGCGCCGCTTTTTTGGTTGCGCCTTTACCGTTGGTAAAACACAGTGCGCACTCTTTGTCGCGAATATGTACAGACCAGACGTTAGGCACAGGATTCAGCCAGGAGGCCTCTTCAATCTGAAAGCCGAGGTCTGAAAGTTTTTGCTGGAAGCGAGCGATGGAATCTTCCAGAGCGGCATCTTTGCCGGGGATAAATGTTTGCGTCATGAAAATCACTTTAGTCGTACGGAAAGCGCGCAATAATACGGGTTTTATCTCAAAGGCGCTATCACCGCCGCCATGCCGATGAACTGTTGACTATGCTTTTAGCGGATAAACCACGATAAGAGCATAAAAATGAAGGCGTTCGATCTCCACCGTATGGCATTTGATAAAGTGCCTTTTGATTTCCTTGGCGAAGTTGCACTACGTAGTCTTTATACCTTTGTACTGGTTTTTTTGTTCCTCAAAATGACCGGAAGACGCGGTGTGCGACAGATGTCGCTGTTTGAAGTGTTAATCATTCTCACGCTGGGTTCAGCGGCGGGAGATGTGGCGTTTTATGATGATGTGCCGATGGTGCCGGTACTTATCGTCTTTATCACTCTGGCGTTGTTATACCGCCTGGTAATGTGGTTGATGGCGCACAGTGAAAAACTGGAAGATTTACTGGAAGGTAAGCCGGTTGTTATTATTGAAGATGGCGAGCTGGCCTGGTCGAAACTCAATAACTCCAACATGACGGAATTTGAGTTCTTTATGGAGCTACGATTGCGTGGCGTGGAGCAGCTGGGGCAGGTACGTCTGGCGATTCTCGAAACCAACGGGCAAATCAGTGTCTATTTCTTTGAAGATGACAAGGTGAAACCGGGTTTACTTATTTTACCCAGTGATTGTACGCAGCGTTACAAAGTGGTGCCGGAGTCGGCGGACTATGCCTGTATTCGTTGTAGTGAAATCATTCATATGAAAGCGGGGGAAAAACAATTATGTCCGCGCTGTGCAAATCCAGAATGGACGAAGGCAAGTCGGGCAAAACGGGTGACCTGACAGTAAAAACATCGGCTTTTTGCTAATAATCCGAGAGATTCTTTTGTGTGATGCAAGCCACATTTTTGCCCTCAACGGTTTTACTCATTGCGATGTGTGTCACTGAATGATAAAACCGATAGCCACAGGAATAATGTATTACCTGTGGTCGCAATCGATTGACCGCGGGTTAATAGCAACGCAACGTGGTGAGGGGAAATGGCTCAAATCTTCAATTTTAGTTCTGGTCCGGCAATGCTACCGGCAGAGGTGCTTAAACAGGCTCAACAGGAACTGCGCGACTGGAACGGTCTTGGTACGTCGGTGATGGAAGTGAGTCACCGTGGCAAAGAGTTCATTCAGGTTGCAGAGGAAGCCGAGAAGGATTTTCGCGATCTTCTTAATGTCCCCTCCAACTACAAGGTATTATTCTGCCATGGCGGTGGTCGCGGTCAGTTTGCTGCGGTACCGCTGAATATTCTCGGTGATAAAACCACCGCAGATTATGTTGATGCCGGTTACTGGGCGGCAAGTGCCATTAAAGAAGCGAAAAAATACTGCACGCCTAATGTCTTTGACGCCAAAGTGACTGTTGATGGTCTGCGCGCGGTTAAGCCAATGCGTGAATGGCAACTCTCTGATAATGCTGCTTATATGCATTACTGCCCGAATGAAACCATCGACGGTATCGCCATCGACGAAACGCCAGACTTCGGCAAAGATGTGGTGGTCGCCGCCGACTTCTCTTCAACCATTCTTTCCCGTCCGATTGACGTCAGCCGTTATGGCGTGATTTACGCTGGCGCGCAGAAAAATATCGGCCCGGCTGGCCTGACAATCGTCATCGTTCGTGAAGATTTGCTGGGCAAAGCGAATATCGCGTGTCCGTCGATTCTGGATTATTCCATCCTCAACGATAACGGCTCCATGTTTAACACGCCGCCGACATTTGCCTGGTATCTATCTGGTCTGGTCTTTAAATGGCTGAAAGCGAACGGCGGTGTAGCTGAAATGGATAAAATCAATCAGCAAAAAGCAGAACTGCTATATGGGGTGATTGATAACAGCGATTTCTACCGCAATGACGTGGCGAAAGCTAACCGTTCGCGGATGAACGTGCCGTTCCAGTTGGCGGACAGTGCGCTTGACAAATTGTTCCTTGAAGAGTCTTTTGCTGCTGGCCTTCATGCACTGAAAGGTCACCGTGTGGTCGGCGGAATGCGCGCTTCTATTTATAACGCCATGCCGCTGGAAGGCGTTAAAGCGCTGACAGACTTCATGGTTGAGTTCGAACGCCGTCACGGTTAATGCCGAAATTTTGCTTAATCCCCACAGCCAGCCTGTGGGGTTTTTATTTCTGTTGTAGAGAGTTGAGTTCATGGAATCCCTGACGTTACAACCCATCGCTCGTGTCGATGGCACTATTAATCTGCCCGGTTCCAAGAGCGTTTCTAACCGCGCTTTATTGCTGGCGGCATTAGCACACGGCAAAACAGTATTAACCAATCTGCTGGATAGCGATGACGTGCGCCATATGCTGAATGCATTAACAGCGTTAGGGGTAAGCTATACGCTTTCAGCCGATCGTACGCGTTGCGAAATTATCGGTAACGGCGGTCCATTACACGCAGAAGGTGCCCTGGAGTTGTTCCTCGGTAACGCCGGAACGGCAATGCGTCCGCTGGCGGCAGCTCTTTGTCTGGGTAGCAATGATATTGTGCTGACCGGTGAGCCGCGTATGAAAGAACGCCCGATTGGTCATCTGGTGGATGCGCTGCGCCTGGGCGGGGCGAAGATCACTTACCTGGAACAAGAAAATTATCCGCCGTTGCGTTTACAGGGCGGCTTTACTGGCGGCAACGTTGACGTTGATGGCTCCGTTTCCAGCCAATTCCTCACCGCACTGTTAATGACTGCGCCTCTTGCGCCGGAAGATACGGTGATTCGTATTAAAGGCGATCTGGTTTCTAAACCTTATATCGACATCACACTCAATCTGATGAAGACGTTTGGTGTTGAAATTGAAAATCAGCACTATCAACAATTTGTCGTAAAAGGCGGGCAGTCTTATCAGTCTCCGGGTACTTATTTGGTCGAAGGCGATGCATCTTCGGCTTCTTACTTTCTGGCAGCAGCAGCAATCAAAGGCGGCACTGTAAAAGTGACCGGTATTGGACGTAACAGTATGCAGGGTGATATTCGCTTTGCTGATGTGCTGGAAAAAATGGGCGCGACCATTTGCTGGGGCGATGATTATATTTCCTGCACGCGTGGTGAACTGAACGCTATTGATATGGATATGAACCATATTCCTGATGCGGCGATGACCATTGCCACGGCGGCGTTATTTGCAAAAGGCACCACCACGCTGCGCAATATCTATAACTGGCGTGTTAAAGAGACCGATCGCCTGTTTGCGATGGCAACAGAACTGCGTAAAGTCGGCGCGGAAGTGGAAGAGGGGCACGATTACATTCGTATCACTCCTCCGGAAAAACTGAACTTTGCCGAGATCGCGACATACAATGATCACCGGATGGCGATGTGTTTCTCGCTGGTGGCGTTGTCAGATACACCAGTGACGATTCTTGATCCCAAATGCACGGCCAAAACATTTCCGGATTATTTCGAGCAGCTGGCGCGGATTAGCCAGGCAGCCTGAATGAACAACGGGCGATAAATAGCCAAATCTTTCTTTATCAAAACGTCGGCACATTGTCGGCGTTTTTTTTCGGACCTTGTGAGTCATTTTGATTAATGGTAGCGTCGCTTGTCAATGTAAGTTGTTGATACATAATATTTATATATGATTAATCAACGGATGATTCACATGAAGAATACTAAATTACTGCTGGCGATTGCGACCTCTGCAGCATTACTGACAGGGTGTCAAAATACCCACGGTATTGATACCAATATGGCTATCAGCTCCGGTTTAAATGCCTATAAAGCAGCAACATTAAGCGATGCCGATGCAAAAGCGATTGCCAATCAGGGCTGTGCCGAAATGGACAGCGGCAATCAAGTCGCAAGTAAATCCAGCAAGTACGGTAAACGTCTGGCAAAAATCGCCAAAGCATTGGGTAACAATATTAATGGCACGCCGGTCAACTATAAGGTTTATATGACCAGCGACGTCAACGCATGGGCGATGGCGAACGGCTGTGTCCGTGTCTACAGTGGCCTGATGGACATGATGAATGACAACGAAATTGAAGGTGTTCTGGGCCATGAACTGGGCCACGTCGCGTTGGGTCACTCGCTGGCTGAAATGAAAGCTTCTTATGCGATCGTTGCCGCACGCGATGCCATTTCAGCTACCAGCGGAGTGGCTTCCCAGCTTTCCCGCTCACAATTGGGTGATATCGCAGAAGGCGCTATTAATGCTAAATACTCCCGTGATAAAGAGTCCGAAGCAGATGATTTCTCCTTTGATCTGTTGAAGAAACGTGGCATCAGCACCCAGGGGCTGGTTGGCAGCTTTGAAAAACTGGCTAGTCTGGATGGCGGTCGCACCCAGTCCATGTTTGACTCTCACCCACCATCAACAGAGCGTGCGCAACACATCCGTGATCGTATCGCCTCTGGTAAGTAAATCATTGTCATCTTTCGGGCTGGTCTTCTGCCAGCCCGCTATAATTGCGCAATAAATCCCCATCTGAATACAGACAAAACTGGTTTTTGCACACAACGTTAACGATTTGTGGCGTCGGCGCGTATAATGCGCGCGGTTATGTTAACGGTACGCCTGTTTTAAGGAGATAAAGATGACGGCAATTGCCCCGGTTATTACCATTGATGGCCCAAGCGGTGCAGGGAAAGGCACCTTGTGTAAGGCTATGGCGGAAGCATTGCAATGGCATCTGCTGGATTCGGGTGCAATTTATCGCGTACTGGCATTGGCGGCATTACATCACCATGTTGATGTTGCGTCAGAAGATGCGCTGGTACCGCTGGCATCCCATCTGGATGTACGTTTTGTGTCAACCAATGGCAATCTGGAAGTGATCCTCGAAGGGGAAGATGTCAGCGGCGAAATTCGTACTCAGGAAGTGGCGAATGCAGCTTCACAAGTCGCGGCATTCCCACGCGTTCGTGAAGCATTATTGCGTCGCCAACGCGCGTTTCGCGAATTACCAGGCCTGATTGCCGATGGCCGCGACATGGGAACGGTGGTATTCCCTGATGCGCCAGTGAAAATTTTCCTTGACGCCTCCTCGGAAGAACGAGCGCATCGCCGCATGCTACAGTTGCAGGAGAAGGGCTTTAGTGTTAACTTTGAGCGCCTTTTGGCCGAGATCAAAGAACGCGACGACCGCGATCGTAACCGAGCGGTAGCGCCACTGGTTCCGGCAGCCGATGCTTTAGTGTTGGATTCCACCACCTTAAGCATTGAGCAAGTGATTGAAAAAGCGCTACAATACGCGCGCCAGAAATTGGCTCTCGCATAAGCGACCGAATTTGCAGTACCCCCGTTGCAATGGAATGACAGCGGGTATGTTAAACAACCCCATCCGGCATGGAGCCAGGTGGACGTTAAATATAAACCTGAAGATTAAACATGACTGAATCTTTTGCTCAACTCTTTGAAGAGTCCTTAAAAGAAATCGAAACCCGCCCGGGTTCTATCGTTCGTGGCGTTGTTGTTGCTATCGACAAAGACGTAGTACTGGTTGACGCTGGTCTGAAATCTGAGTCCGCCATCCCGGCTGAGCAGTTCAAAAACGCCCAGGGCGAGCTGGAAATCCAGGTAGGTGACGAAGTTGACGTTGCTCTGGACGCAGTAGAAGACGGCTTCGGTGAAACTCTGCTGTCCCGTGAGAAAGCTAAACGTCACGAAGCCTGGATCACGCTGGAAAAAGCTTACGAAGATGCTGAAACTGTTACCGGTGTTATCAACGGCAAAGTTAAGGGCGGCTTCACTGTTGAGCTGAACGGTATTCGTGCGTTCCTGCCAGGTTCTCTGGTAGACGTTCGTCCGGTGCGTGACACTCTGCACCTGGAAGGCAAAGAGCTTGAATTCAAAGTAATCAAGCTGGATCAGAAGCGCAACAACGTTGTTGTTTCTCGTCGTGCCGTTATCGAATCCGAAAACAGCGCAGAGCGCGATCAGCTGCTGGAAAACCTGCAGGAAGGCATGGAAGTTAAAGGTATCGTTAAGAACCTCACTGACTACGGTGCATTCGTTGATCTGGGCGGCGTTGACGGCCTGCTGCACATCACTGACATGGCCTGGAAACGCGTTAAGCATCCGAGCGAAATCGTCAACGTGGGCGACGAAATCACTGTTAAAGTGCTGAAGTTCGACCGCGAACGTACCCGTGTATCTCTGGGCCTGAAACAGCTGGGCGAAGATCCGTGGGTAGCTATCGCTAAACGTTATCCGGAAGGTACCAAACTGACTGGTCGCGTGACCAACCTGACCGACTACGGCTGCTTCGTTGAAATCGAAGAAGGCGTTGAAGGCCTGGTACACGTTTCCGAAATGGATTGGACCAACAAAAACATCCACCCGTCCAAAGTTGTTAACGTTGGCGATGTAGTGGAAGTTATGGTTCTGGATATCGACGAAGAACGTCGTCGTATCTCCCTGGGTCTGAAACAGTGCAAAGCTAACCCGTGGCAGCAGTTCGCGGAAACCCACAACAAGGGCGACCGTGTTGAAGGTAAAATCAAGTCTATCACTGACTTCGGTATCTTCATCGGCCTGGACGGCGGCATCGACGGCCTGGTTCACCTGTCTGACATCTCCTGGAACGTTGCAGGCGAAGAAGCAGTTCGTGAATACAAAAAAGGCGACGAAATCGCTGCAGTTGTTCTGCAGGTTGACGCAGAACGTGAACGTATCTCCCTGGGCGTTAAACAGCTCGCAGAAGATCCGTTCAACAACTGGGTTGCTCTGAACAAGAAAGGCGCTATCGTAACCGGTAAAGTAACTGCAGTTGACGCTAAAGGCGCAACCGTAGAACTGGCTGACGGCGTTGAAGGTTACCTGCGTGCTTCTGAAGCATCCCGTGACCGCGTTGAAGACGCTACCCTGGTTCTGAGCGTTGGCGACGAAGTTGAAGCTAAATTCACCGGCGTTGATCGTAAAAACCGCGCAATCAGCCTGTCTGTTCGTGCGAAAGACGAAGCTGACGAGAAAGATGCAATCGCAACTGTTAACAAACAGGAAGATGCAAACTTCTCCAACAACGCAATGGCTGAAGCTTTCAAAGCAGCTAAAGGCGAGTAATTCTCTGACTCTTCGGGATTTTTATTCCGAAGTTTGTTGAGTTTACTTGACAGATTGCAGGTTTCGTCCTGTAATCAAGCACTAAGGGCGGCTACGGCCGCCCTTAATCAATGCAGCAACAGCAGCCGCTTAATTTGCCTTTAAGGAACCGGAGGAATCATGACCAAGTCAGAATTGATAGAAAGACTTGCCACCCAGCAATCGCACATTCCCGCCAAGACGGTTGAAGATGCAGTAAAAGAGATGCTGGAGCATATGGCCTCGACTCTTGCGCAGGGCGAGCGTATTGAAATCCGCGGTTTCGGCAGTTTCTCTTTGCACTACCGCGCACCACGTACCGGACGTAATCCGAAGACTGGCGATAAAGTAGAACTGGAAGGAAAATACGTTCCTCACTTTAAACCTGGTAAAGAACTGCGCGATCGCGCCAATATTTACGGTTAAGTTTTTACTCAAACTTGAACGCGAGAAAAGCACCTGTCGGGTGCTTTTTTCATTTCTCTAATCAGGAACTGGAAGCTGCCTCGCAGAGTTTTGAGCAGTTTTCACCCTTTCGTTAAATTCTTCTGAATGTGCCTCGGGGAACGCAAAATTCCCACCAGACAACCGCTCAACAAAGTTGCACACTTTCCATAAACAGGGAGGGGTGTATGAAAATAACGACAGTCGGCGTATGCATAATTTGCGGAATTTTTCCGTTGCTGATTTTGCCCCAATTGCCTGGGACATTAACCCTTGCGTTTCTGACTCTCTTCGCCTGCGTACTGGCATTTATCCCTGTTAAAACCGTCCGTTATATCGCGCTGACGTTGCTGTTTTTCGTTTGGGGCATATTATCAGCAAAGCAAATTTTGTGGGCAGGAGAAACCTTAACTGGCGCGACGCAGGATGCAATTGTTGAGATCACTGCAACTGACGGCATGACCACTCATTACGGTCAAATTACTCATCTACAAGGTCGACGTATATTCCCTGCGCCAGGCCTTGTGCTGTATGGCGAATATCTTCCGCAAGCGGTTTGTGCTGGACAACAATGGTCAATGAAACTCAAAGTTCGTGCAGTTCATGGCCAACTTAATGATGGCGGCTTTGATAGCCAGCGTTATGCCATTGCCCAGCATCAGCCGCTCACCGGCCGCTTTCTGCAGGCAAGTGTCATTGAACCGAATTGTAGCCTGCGTGCACAGTATCTGGCGTCACTACAAACAACGCTGTAACCCTATATGTGGAATGCGGTTATTCTTGGTTTAGGTATGGGGGAACGGTTATCCGTCCCCAAAGAAATCAAAAATATCATGCGTGATACTGGAACGGCGCATTTAATGGCGATATCGGGATTGCACATCGCTTTTGCGGCGTTGCTGGCTGCCGGACTCATTCGCGGTGGGCAAGTTTATCTGCCTGGGCGCTGGATCCACTGGCAAATGCCATTAATTGGTGGAATCTGCTGTGCTGCTTTTTATGCCTGGTTGACGGGAATGCAACCTCCTGCATTGCGTACCGTGGTGGCGCTTGCTACGTGGGGAATGCTTAAGTTAAGTGGGCGACAGTGGAGTGGCTGGGATGTATGGATATGTTGTCTGGCGGCAATTTTGCTGATGGATCCTGTTGCCATTCTCTCGCAAAGTTTATGGCTCTCTGCCGCTGCGGTCGCGGCACTGATTTTTTGGTACCAGTGGTTTCCCTGTCCTGAGTGGCAACTGCCGCCGGTATTGCGTGCAGTTGTTTCCCTCATTCATTTGCAACTGGGAATCACACTCCTGCTTATGCCTGTGCAAATCGTCATATTTCATGGCATTAGTCTGACCTCGTTTATTGCAAATCTATTAGCAATTCCCTTGGTGACATTTATCACGGTTCCGTTGATCCTCGCCGCGATGGTTGTGCATTTAAGCGGGCCGTTAATCCTGGAGCAAGGGTTATGGTTTCTTGCCGACCGGTCTTTGGCTTTACTTTTCTGGGGGTTAAAGAGTTTGCCAGAAGGGTGGATCAACATTGCTGAACGTTGGCAATGGCTATCATTTTCCCCATGGTTCTTACTGGTGGTATGGCGATTAAACGCCTGGCGAACGTTGCCAGCAATGTGTGTGGCTGTAGGCTTGCTGATGTGCTGGCCGCTGTGGCAAAAACCTCGACCTGACGAGTGGCAGGTGTACATGCTTGATGTCGGGCAAGGGCTGGCAATGGTGATAGCCAGAAACGGCAAAGCGATTCTCTATGACACAGGACTGGCCTGGCCCGAAGGGGATAGTGGGCAACAACTGATTATCCCCTGGCTCCACTGGCATAATCTTGAACCGGAAGGCGTTATTCTGAGTCATGAACATCTGGATCACCGGGGAGGGCTGGACTCAATATTGCACACATGGCCGATGTTATGGATCAGAAGTCCGTTAAACTGGGAACATCATCAGCCCTGTGTGCGTGGCGAAGCGTGGCAATGGCAAGGATTGCGTTTCAGCGTGCACTGGCCTTTACAAGCTAGCAACGATAAAGGAAATAACCATTCCTGTGTGGTTAAGGTTGATGACGGGACGAATAGCATTCTTCTAACCGGTGATATTGAAGTCCCCGCTGAACAAAAGATGCTAAGCCGTTACTGGCAGCAAGTGCAGACAACATTGCTTCAGGTACCTCACCATGGCAGTAATACCTCATCATCGTTGCCATTAATTCAGCGAGTGAATGGAAAAGTGGCACTCGCATCGGCATCGCGCTATAACGCATGGCGATTGCCCTCTAATAAAGTTAAGCATCGCTATCAACAGCAAGGATATCAATGGCTTGATACTCCACATCAGGGTCAAGTGACGGTCAATTTTTCAGCGCAAGGCTGGCGGATTAGCAGCCTCAGAGAGCAAATTTTACCTCGTTGGTATCATCAGTGGTTTGGCGTGCCAGTGGATAACGGGTAGAATATGCGGCTATTTCAACAAATGCTGGTTTTTTGAATGCATAACGACAAAGATCTCTCTACGTGGCAGACGTTCCGCCGACTGTGGCCAACCATTGCGCCTTTTAAAGCGGGTCTGATCGTGGCGGGCGTAGCGTTAATCCTCAACGCAGCCAGCGATACCTTCATGTTATCGCTCCTTAAGCCACTTCTTGATGATGGCTTTGGTAAAACAGATCGCTCCGTGCTGGTGTGGATGCCGCTGGTGGTGATCGGGCTGATGATTTTACGTGGTATCACCAGCTATGTCTCCAGCTACTGTATCTCCTGGGTATCAGGAAAGGTGGTAATGACCATGCGTCGCCGCCTGTTTGGTCACATGATGGGAATGCCGGTTTCATTTTTTGACAAACAGTCAACGGGGACGCTGTTGTCACGTATCACCTACGATTCCGAACAGGTTGCTTCTTCTTCTTCCGGCGCACTGATAACGGTTGTGCGTGAAGGTGCGTCAATCATCGGCCTGTTCATCATGATGTTCTATTACAGTTGGCAACTGTCGATCATTTTGATTGTGCTGGCACCGATTGTTTCGATTGCGATTCGCGTAGTATCGAAGCGTTTTCGCAACATCAGTAAAAACATGCAGAACACCATGGGGCAGGTGACCACCAGCGCCGAACAAATGCTGAAGGGCCACAAAGAAGTATTGATTTTCGGTGGTCAGGAAGTGGAAACGAAACGCTTTGATAAAGTCAGCAACCGAATGCGTCTTCAGGGGATGAAAATGGTTTCAGCCTCTTCCATCTCTGATCCGATCATTCAGCTGATCGCCTCTTTGGCGCTGGCGTTTGTTCTGTATGCGGCGAGCTTCCCAAGTGTCATGGATAGCCTGACTGCCGGTACGATTACCGTTGTTTTCTCTTCAATGATTGCACTGATGCGTCCGCTGAAATCACTGACCAACGTTAACGCCCAGTTCCAGCGCGGTATGGCGGCTTGTCAGACGCTGTTTACCATTCTGGACAGTGAGCAGGAGAAAGACGAAGGTAAGCGCGTGATCGAGCGTGCGACTGGCGACGTGGAATTCCGCAATGTCACCTTTACTTATCCGGGACGTGACGTACCTGCATTGCGTAACATCAACCTGAAAATTCCGGCAGGGAAGACGGTTGCTCTGGTTGGACGCTCTGGTTCAGGTAAATCAACCATCGCCAGCCTGATCACTCGTTTTTACGATATTGATGAAGGCGAAATCCTGATGGATGGTCACGATCTGCGCGAGTATACCCTGGCGTCGTTACGTAACCAGGTTGCTCTGGTGTCGCAGAATGTCCATCTGTTTAACGATACGGTTGCTAACAACATTGCTTACGCACGGACTGAACAGTACAGCCGTGAGCAAATTGAAGAAGCGGCGCGTATGGCCTACGCCATGGACTTCATCAATAAGATGGATAACGGTCTCGATACAGTGATTGGTGAAAACGGCGTGCTGCTCTCTGGCGGTCAGCGTCAGCGTATTGCTATCGCTCGAGCCTTGCTGCGTGATAGCCCGATTCTGATTCTGGATGAAGCTACCTCGGCTCTGGATACCGAATCCGAACGTGCGATTCAGGCGGCACTGGATGAGTTGCAGAAAAACCGTACCTCTCTGGTGATTGCCCACCGCTTGTCTACCATTGAAAAGGCAGACGAAATCGTGGTCGTCGAGGATGGTGTCATTGTGGAACGCGGTACGCATAACGATTTGCTTGAGCACCGCGGCGTTTACGCGCAACTTCACAAAATGCAGTTTGGCCAATGATCGAAAAAATCTGGTCTGGTGAATCCCCTTTGTGGCGGCTATTGCTGCCACTCTCCTGGTTGTATGGCCTGGTGAGTGGCGCGATCCGTCTTTGCTATAAACTAAAACTGAAGCGCGCCTGGCGTGCCCCCGTACCGGTTGTCGTGGTTGGTAATCTCACCGCAGGCGGCAACGGAAAAACCCCGGTCGTTGTCTGGCTGGTGGAACAGTTGCAACAGCGCGGAATTCGCGTGGGGGTCGTATCGCGGGGATATGGTGGTAAGGCTGAATCTAATCCGCTGTTATTGTCGGCAGATACCACAACAGCACAGGCGGGTGATGAACCTGTGTTGATTTATCAACGCACTGATGCGCCTGTTGCGGTTTCTCCCGTTCGTTCTGATGCGGTAAAAGCCATTCTGGCGCAACACCCTGATGTGCAGATCATCGTAACCGACGACGGTTTACAGCATTACCGTCTGGCGCGTGATGTGGAAATTGTCGTTATTGATGGTGTGCGTCGCTTTGGCAATGGCTGGTGGTTGCCGGCGGGGCCAATGCGTGAGCGAGCGGGGCGCTTAAAGTCAGTTGATGCGGTAATCGTCAACGGCGGTGTCCCCCGCAGCGGTGAAATCCCCATGCATCTGCTGCCGGGTCAGGCGGTGAATTTACGTACCGGTACGCGTTGTGATGTTGCTCAGCTTGAACATGTGGTGGCGATGGCAGGGATTGGGCATCCGCCGCGCTTTTTTGCCACGCTGAAGATGTGCGGCGTACAACCGGAAAAATGTGTACCGCTGGCCGATCATCAGTCTTTGAACCATGCGGATGTCAGCGCGTTGGTAAGCACCGGGCAAACGCTGGTAATGACTGAAAAAGATGCGGTGAAATGCCGGGCCTTTGCAGAAGAAAATTGGTGGTATTTGCCTGTAGACGCACAGCTTTCAGGTGATGAACCAGCGAAACTGCTTACGCAACTAACCTCGCTGGCTTCTGGCAACTAGTTACGCCGCGGCAGCGTTCGATTGATGGAGTCATGAATGTCGCTGCCGCACCTCTCCCTTGCTGATGCGCGTAATCTTCACCTTGCCGCACAAGGCCTGTTAAACAAACCCCGCCGTCGAGCGTCGTTGGAGGATATTCCGGCAACGATCTCCCGCATGTCCTTGCTGCAAATCGATACCATCAATATTGTTGCCCGTAGTCCATATCTGGTGCTTTTCAGTCGTCTGGGAAATTATCCTGCCCAGTGGCTGGATGAGTCTCTGGCGCGTGGCGAATTAATGGAATACTGGGCGCATGAAGCCTGCTTTATGCCACGCAGCGACTTTCGTCTTATTCGCCACCGCATGCTGGCACCTGAAAAAATGGGCTGGAAATACAAAGACGCCTGGATGCAGGAACATGAGGCGGAAATTGCACAGTTAATTCAGCATATTCATGATAAGGGGCCGGTACGTTCAGCCGATTTTGAGCATCCTCGTAAAGGTGCAAGCGGCTGGTGGGAATGGAAGCCGCATAAACGGCATCTGGAAGGTTTATTTACTGCCGGAAAGGTGATGGTGATTGAACGGCGCAACTTCCAGCGCGTTTATGATTTAACCCACCGTGTCATGCCTGACTGGGATGATGAGCGCGATCTCGTTTCGCAAACAGAAGCAGAAATCATCATGCTGGATAACAGTGCGCGTAGCCTGGGAATATTCCGCGAACAGTGGCTGGCAGATTACTATCGGCTGAAACGTCCGGCACTGGCGGCGTGGCGCGAAGCGAGGGCTGAACAGCAGCAAATCATTGCTGTGCATGTTGAAAAATTGGGCAATCTTTGGCTGCATGCTGATTTGCTGCCGCTACTCGAGCGTGCGCTGGCCGGAAAGCTCACTGCAACGCACAGCGCGGTACTTTCGCCTTTTGATCCTGTTGTCTGGGATCGCAAACGCGCAGAGCAGCTTTTTGATTTTAGCTACCGGCTGGAGTGCTATACCCCAGCGCCGAAACGCCAGTATGGCTATTTTGTTCTGCCATTATTACATCGTGGGCAATTAGTTGGGCGAATGGATGCCAAAATGCATCGCCAGACAGGCATCCTTGAAGTTATCTCTCTGTGGTTACAGGAAGGCATTAAACCAACGACAATGCTGCAAAAAGGGTTACGTCAGGCGATTACTGATTTCGCGAGCTGGCAGCAGGCAACGCGGGTGACATTAGGACGCTGCCCGCAAGGTCTCTTTACTGATTGCCGCACTGGCTGGGAAATAGACCCCGTCGCATAAATGATTATGATAAGATTTATGCATTCATAACCCGATCCATCTGGAGGAACTATGGATCATCGTCTGCTTGAAATCATTGCCTGCCCGGTTTGCAACGGAAAACTTTGGTATAACCAAGAAAAACAAGAACTTATTTGCAAACTGGACAACCTGGCTTTCCCGCTGCGTGATGGCATTCCAGTGTTGCTGGAAACGGAAGCCCGCGTGCTGACTGCTGATGAGAGTAAATCATGAGTTTTGTGGTCATTATTCCCGCGCGCTACGCGTCAACGCGTCTGCCCGGTAAACCATTGGTTGATATTAATGGCAAACCCATGATTGTTCATGTTCTTGAACGTGCTCGCGAATCAGGTGCCGATCGCATCATCGTGGCAACCGATCATGAGGATGTCGCCCGCGCCGTTGAAGCCGCTGGCGGTGAAGTATGTATGACGCGCGCCGATCACCAGTCAGGGACAGAACGCCTGGCGGAAGTTGTCGAAAAATGCGCATTCAGCGACGACACGGTGATCGTTAATGTGCAGGGTGATGAACCGATGATCCCTGCGACAATCATTCGTCAGGTTGCTGATAACCTCGCTCAGCGTCAGGTGGGTATGGCGACTCTGGCGGTGCCAATCCACAATGCGGAAGAAGCGTTTAACCCGAATGCGGTGAAAGTGGTTCTCGACGCTGAAGGGTATGCACTGTACTTCTCTCGCGCCACCATTCCTTGGGATCGTGATCGTTTTGCAGAAGGCCTTGAAACCGTTGGCGATAACTTCCTGCGTCATCTTGGTATTTATGGCTACCGTGCAGGCTTTATCCGTCGTTACGTCAACTGGCAGGCAAGTCCGTTAGAACACATCGAAATGTTAGAGCAGCTTCGTGTTCTGTGGTACGGCGAAAAAATCCATGTTGCTGTTGCTCAGGAAGTTCCTGGCACAGGTGTGGATACCCCTGAAGATCTTGAGCGCGTTCGCGCTGAAATGCGCTAATTTCACTTCACGACACTTCAGCCAATTTTGGGAGGAGTGTCGTACCGTTACGATTTTCCTCAATTTTTCTTTTCAACAATTGATCTCATTCAGGTGACATCTTTTATATTGGCGCTCATTATGAAAGCAGTAGCTTTTATGAGGGTAATCTGAATGGAACAGCTGCGTGCCGAATTAAGCCATTTACTGGGCGAAAAACTCAGTCGTATTGAGTGCGTCAATGAAAAAGCGGATACGGCGTTGTGGGCTTTGTATGACAGCCAGGGAAACCCAATGCCGTTAATGGCAAGAAGCTTTAGTACGCCCGGAAAAGCCCGACAACTGGCATGGAAAACCACCATGCTGGCAAGAAGTGGGACTGTCCGTATGCCGACTATTTATGGTGTGATGACGCATGAAGAACACCCCGGCCCCGATGTCCTGCTACTGGAGCGGATGCGTGGTGTTTCGGTGGAGGCACCAGCCCGAACACCAGAACGCTGGGAACAACTCAAAGACCAAATCGTTGAAGCCTTACTGGCCTGGCACCGTCAGGACAGTCGCGGTTGCGTCGGCGCGGTCGACAATACTCAGGAAAATTTCTGGCCCTCATGGTACCGGCAACATGTTGAAGTGCTATGGACCACGCTCAATCAGTTCAATAACACCGGTCTGACGATGCAGGATAAGCGGATCCTGTTTCGCACTCGCGAATGTCTCCCGGCATTATTTGAAGGCTTTAACGACAATTGTGTGTTGATTCACGGTAACTTCTGTTTACGCAGCATGCTGAAAGATTCGCGCAGCGATCAGTTACTGGCGATGGTCGGGCCGGGACTAATGCTTTGGGCACCGCGAGAATACGAACTGTTCCGACTAATGGATAATTCTCTGGCGGAAGATTTGCTCTGGAGTTACCTGCAACGCGCGCCAGTGGCGGAGTCGTTCATCTGGCGGCGTTGGTTGTATGTGTTATGGGATGAAGTTGCGCAACTGGTTAATACCGGACGATTTAGTCGGCGCAACTTCGATCTGGCATCAAAATCACTCTTGCCGTGGCTCGCCTGACGGACCTTTCAGCCACTGCCAGATGCGGCCAAGCGTTTCATAGCCAACACGATCGCTATGCATCAGCCAGACCGGAGAAGGGATTGCCCGTTCCCACGGGTTAAGCGGCGAGTCGATGGCCAACTGATTCGCCGGGGCTGGTAGCGGATTTAACCCTTCCTGCTGAAAAAAGATCATCGCCCGCGGCAGATGTGATGCGGAGGTCACCAGCAGGAAAGGGGCGTCACCAATCGCCTGTTTCACTGCCGCAGCTTCTTCTTCGGTATCTTTTGGCAAATCCAGGGTGATAATTTGCTCGCGCGGCACGCCCAGCGATTGCGCAACTCTGGCACCTACTTCCGCTGTACTCACCGTATTGGTTTTTGCTACGCCTCCCGTGAAGATCAGTTTTGATCCCGGATTTTCGCGCCATAAGCGAATACCTTCATTCAGGCGTGGCAGACTGTTATTGATTAAATTAGAGCTCGGTGCCCACTGCGGGTTCCAGGTATAACCACCTCCGAGCACCACGATATAGTCCACTTTTTGCGAATTATTCCATGTCGGATAGGTGCTTTCGATGGGACGCAGCAGGCGGTCGGCTACCGGTTGCAAACTCAATAACAAGAGTGCCAGCCACCCAATGCTAATAAAAATCTTCCCGGTTTTTTGAAAACGGCTAAACCACAGCAGCGCCAGGCCAGCGCCAATAATTAACAACATCAGCGGAAGTGGCAGCAACATATTGCCAATCACTTTTTTCAGTGTAAAAAGCATCCTTTCTGGTTCCTTTTTTAACCATATAGCAAGGGATCGCCAGCGATATTACACCAGACGGGTTCATTCTCGCCGTGGCTGTGACAAAATAGCGTCTTTATCAGAAAACGTCTTAGCCAACCGGTGGAGAAAGCAATGCAGGATCGCAATTTTGATGATATTGCGGAAAAGTTTTCCCGTAACATTTACGGCACCACCAAAGGGCAGCTTCGACAGGCTATTCTGTGGCAGGATCTCGATCACGTGCTGGCGGAAATGGGCCCGCAAAAACTGCGTGTGCTGGATGCTGGCGGTGGAGAAGGGCAGACCGCAATCAAAATGGCCGAGCGTGGGCATCAGGTCATTTTATGCGATCTTTCTGCGCAGATGATCGACCGCGCAAAACAGGCGGCAGAAGCAAAAGGTGTGAGCGACAACATGCAATTTATACATTGCGCCGCTCAGGATGTTGCTTCGCATTTGGAAACGCCCGTTGATCTGATATTGTTCCATGCGGTGCTCGAGTGGGTGGCCGATCCCCGCAGTGTATTGCAGACCCTGTGGTCAGTGTTGCGTCCAGGCGGCGTGTTGTCGTTAATGTTCTACAATGCGCATGGTTTGTTGATGCATAACATGGTCGCCGGGAATTTTGATTACGTGCAGGCGGGAATGCCGAAAAAGAAAAAACGGACGCTTTCGCCAGATTATCCACGCGACCCGGCGCAGGTTTATCTGTGGCTGGAAGAAGCTGGTTGGCAAATTATGGGTAAGACAGGCGTTCGCGTGTTTCATGATTATCTGCGCGAGAAGCACCAGCAGCGCGACTGCTATGAAGCATTACTTGAATTAGAAACGCGTTATTGCCGTCAGGAACCGTATATTACCCTGGGGCGTTATATTCATGTCACCGCGCGCAAACCGCAGAGCAAGGATAAAGTATGAGTGAATTTTCCCAGACAGTCCCCGAACTGGTTGCCTGGGCCAGAAAAAATGACTTCTCCATCTCGCTGCCGGTAGACCGACTCTCTTTTCTGCTGGCGGTTGCCACGCTGAACGGCGAGCGTCTGGATGGTGAGATGAGTGAAGGCGAGCTGGTGGATGCATTCCGCCATGTGAGTGATGCGTTTGAGCAAACCAGCGAAACCATCGGCGTGCGCGCCAACAACGCGATCAACGACATGGTGCGTCAACGTCTGCTGAACCGCTTTACCAGCGAGCAGGCGGAAGGGAACGCAATTTACCGTCTGACGCCGCTCGGCATCGGCATTACTGACTACTACATCCGTCAGCGCGAGTTTTCTACGCTGCGTCTTTCTATGCAGTTGTCGATTGTGGCGGGTGAGCTCAAACGCGCAGCAGATGCCGCCGAAGAGGGCGGTGATGAATTTCACTGGCACCGTAATGTCTATGCGCCACTGAAATATTCGGTAGCAGAAATTTTCGACAGTATCGACCTGACGCAACGTCTGATGGACGAACAGCAGCAGCAGGTGAAGGACGATATCGCCCAGTTGCTGAACAAAGACTGGCGGGCGGCGATTTCCAGCTGTGAATTGTTGCTTTCGGAAACTTCCGGAACGCTGCGTGAATTGCAGGATACGCTGGAAGCGGCAGGCGACAAATTGCAGGCTAATCTGTTGCGCATTCAGGATGCGACGATGACCCATGACGATCTGCATTTCGTCGATCGTCTGGTGTTCGATCTGCAGAGCAAACTCGATCGTATTATCAGTTGGGGCCAGCAATCCATCGACTTGTGGATTGGCTACGACCGCCACGTACACAAATTTATTCGTACCGCGATCGATATGGATAAAAACCGCGTCTTTGCTCAGCGGTTACGTCAGTCGGTACAAACCTATTTTGATGAGCCGTGGGCGCTAACTTATGCCAATGCCGATCGTCTGCTGGATATGCGTGACGAAGAGATGGCACTGCGCGATGAAGAAGTGACTGGGGAACTTCCTGAGGATCTGGAATACGAAGAGTTTAACGAGATCCGCGAACAGCTGGCGGCGATCATCGAAGAACAACTTGCCGTGTACAAAACCAGACAAGTGCCGCTGGATCTTGGTCTGGTGGTACGCGAATATCTGTCACAGTATCCGCGTGCACGTCACTTTGACGTTGCGCGCATTGTTATTGATCAGGCGGTACGTCTTGGCGTAGCGCAAGCAGATTTCACCGGACTGCCAGCGAAATGGCAGCCGATTAATGATTACGGAGCCAAGGTACAGGCGCATGTCATCGACAAATATTGAACAAGTGATGCCGGTTAAGCTGGCGCAGGCGCTGGCGAATCCGTTATTTCCGGCGCTGGACAGCGCCTTACGTTCAGGCCGCCATATTGGCCTCGACGAACTGGATAATCATGCATTCCTGATGGATTTTCAGGAATATCTGGAAGAGTTTTACGCGCGTTATAACGTTGAGCTTATTCGCGCACCAGAAGGGTTCTTCTATTTACGCCCACGTTCCACCACGCTGATCCCTCGTTCCGTCTTGTCGGAACTGGATATGATGGTCGGGAAAATCCTCTGTTATCTCTATCTCAGCCCGGAACGGCTGGCGAATGAGGGGATTTTCACCCAGCAGGAACTGTACGACGAACTGCTCACCCTGGCCGATGAAGCAAAACTGCTGAAACTGGTGAACAACCGTTCAACCGGTTCAGACGTTGACCGTCAGAAGTTGCAGGAGAAAGTACGTTCTTCGCTCAACCGTCTGCGTCGTTTAGGCATGGTGTGGTTTATGGGCCACGACAGCAGCAAGTTTCGCATTACCGAATCGGTGTTCCGCTTCGGAGCCGATGTGCGTGCTGGCGACGATCCCCGTGAAGCACAGCGTCGCCTGATTCGTGATGGCGAAGCAATGCCGATTGAAAATCATCTGCAACTCAACGATGAAACCGAAGAGAATCAGCCAGATAGCGGAGAGGAAGAATAATGATTGAACGCGGTAAATTTCGCTCACTGACGCTGATTAACTGGAACGGCTTTTTTGCCCGAACTTTTGACCTTGACGAGCTGGTCACGACGCTTTCTGGCGGTAACGGGGCGGGTAAATCCACCACCATGGCGGCGTTCGTTACGGCGCTGATCCCCGACCTGACCCTGCTGCATTTCCGTAACACTACGGAAGCCGGGGCCACCAGCGGTTCGCGCGATAAAGGTCTGCACGGTAAGCTGAAAGCGGGTGTCTGTTATTCGATGCTCGACACCATTAACTCGCGCCACCAGCGCGTGGTGGTCGGTGTGCGTCTGCAACAGGTTGCCGGACGCGATCGTAAAGTGGATATCAAGCCGTTTGCCATTCAGGGACTGCCGATGTCGGTGCAGCCGACACAGCTGGTGACCGAAACCCTGAACGAACGCCAGGCGCGCGTGCTGCCGCTTAACGAGCTGAAAGACAAGCTCGAGGCGATGGAAGGCGTGCAGTTTAAACAGTTCAACTCCATTACTGATTACCACTCGCTGATGTTCGATCTGGGCATCATCGCGCGTCGTCTGCGCTCCGCATCTGACCGTAGCAAATTCTATCGTCTGATCGAAGCTTCGCTGTATGGCGGGATCTCCAGTGCCATTACCCGTTCTCTGCGCGACTACCTGTTGCCGGAAAACAGCGGCGTGCGTAAAGCGTTCCAGGACATGGAAGCGGCGCTGCGTGAAAACCGTATGACGCTGGAAGCGATTCGTGTCACCCAGTCGGACCGTGACCTGTTTAAGCATCTGATCAGCGAAGCTACCAACTACGTGGCGGCGGACTACATGCGTCACGCCAACGAGCGCCGTGTCCATCTCGACAAAGCCCTGGAGTTTCGTCGCGAGTTACATACTTCGCGTCAGCAACTGGCGGCTGAGCAGTACAAACACGTCGATATGGCGCGTGAGCTGGCAGAGCACAACGGTGCCGAAGGCGATCTGGAAGCGGATTATCAGGCGGCCAGCGATCACCTGAACCTGGTGCAAACCGCACTGCGTCAGCAGGAGAAGATCGAACGCTACGAAGCGGATCTCGATGAGCTGCAGATCCGTCTGGAAGAGCAAAACGAAGTGGTGGCAGAAGCCATCGAACGCCAGGAAGAGAACGAGGCTCGCGCGGAAGCTGCCGAACTGGAAGTGGACGAGCTGAAAAGCCAGCTTGCTGACTACCAGCAGGCGCTGGACGTCCAGCAAACGCGCGCGATCCAGTATAACCAGGCGATTGCTGCGCTTAATCGCGCCAAAGAACTGTGCCATCTGCCGGACTTAACCGCCGACAGCGCCGCCGAATGGCTGGAAACCTTCCAGGCGAAAGAGCTGGAAGCGACTGAAAAAATGCTCTCTCTTGAGCAGAAAATGAGCATGGCGCAAACCGCGCACAGCCAGTTTGAGCAGGCTTATCAGCTGGTGGTGGCAATCAACGGCCCGCTGGCGCGTAACGAGGCGTGGGATGTCGCTCGCGAACTATTGCGCGAAGGGGTCGATCAGCGTCACCTGGCAGAGCAGGTTCAACCGTTGCGGATGCGCTTAAGTGAACTGGAACAGCGTCTGCGCGAGCAGCAAGAAGCCGAACGCCTGCTGGCAGACTTCTGCAAACGTCAGGGCAAGAATTTTGATATTGATGAACTGGAAGCTCTGCATCAGGAGCTGGAAGCGCGCATTGCCTCTCTTTCCGATAGCGTGTCTAACGCCCGTGAAGAGCGCATGGCACTGAGCCAGGAACAGGAACAGCTGCAGTCTCGCATTCAGAGTTTGATGCAGCGTGCGCCGGTTTGGCTGGCAGCGCAAAACAGTCTCAACCAGTTGAGCGAGCAGTGCGGTGAAGAGTTTACCTCCAGCCAGGACGTCACCGAATATCTGCAACAGTTGCTGGAGCGTGAGCGAGAGGCGATTGTTGAACGCGATGAAGTGGGCGCGCGCAAAAACGCTGTCGATGAAGAGATCGAACGTTTAAGCCAGCCTGGCGGCTCTGAAGATCAGCGTCTGAACGCGCTGGCGGAGCGTTTTGGCGGCGTGCTGCTGTCAGAAATTTATGACGACGTTAGCCTGGAAGATGCGCCGTACTTCTCAGCGCTGTATGGCCCGTCACGCCACGCCATCGTGGTGCCAGATCTGTCACAGGTAACTGAACACCTGGAAGGCTTGACCGATTGCCCGGAAGATCTCTATCTGATCGAAGGAGATCCGCAGTCATTCGATGACAGCGTGTTCAGCGTTGATGAGCTGGAAAAAGCGGTAGTGGTGAAAATCGCCGATCGTCAGTGGCGTTATTCACGTTTCCCGGAAGTGCCGCTGTTTGGTCGTGCTGCGCGTGAAAGCCGTATTGAAAGCCTCCATGCCGAGCGTGAAGTGCTTTCCGAACGCTTCGCCACGCTCTCCTTTGATGTACAGAAAACTCAGCGTCTGCATCAGGCGTTCAGCCGCTTTATCGGCAGTCATCTGGCGGTTGCGTTTGAGTCTGACCCGGAAGCAGAAATCCGTCAACTGAACAGCCGTCGCGTCGAACTGGAGCGGGCGTTGAGTAATCATGAAAATGATAACCAGCAGCAGCGTATTCAGTTTGAGCAGGCGAAAGAAGGCGTTACGGCGCTGAACCGCATTCTGCCGCGTCTCAACCTGTTGGCTGATGACAGCCTGGCGGATCGCGTCGATGAAATCCGCGAACGTCTGGATGAAGCCCAGGAAGCCGCGCGTTTTGTTCAGCAGTTTGGCAATCAACTGGCGAAACTGGAACCGATCGTTTCGGTATTGCAGAGCGACCCGGAACAGTTCGAACAGCTAAAAGAAGATTACGCGTACTCTCAGCAGATGCAGCGCGATGCCCGTCAGCAGGCGTTTGCCCTGACGGAAGTGGTGCAGCGTCGTGCGCACTTTAGCTATTCTGACTCGGCAGAAATGCTGAGCGGTAATAGCGATCTCAACGAAAAGCTGCGTGAACGTCTGGAACAGGCGGAAGCGGAGCGTACTCGCGCTCGTGAAGCGTTGCGTGGTCACGCAGCGCAGTTGAGTCAGTACAACCAGGTGCTGGCTTCGCTGAAAAGTTCTTACGACACCAAAAAAGAGCTACTCAACGATCTGCAACGTGAATTGCAGGATATCGGCGTGCGCGCCGATAGCGGGGCAGAAGAGCGGGCGCGAATTCGCCGTGACGAGCTGCATGCGCAACTGAGTAATAACCGGTCCCGCCGCAACCAGCTGGAAAAAGCACTGACTTTCTGCGAAGCGGAGATGGACAATCTGACCCGCAAACTGCGCAAGCTGGAGCGGGATTACTTTGAGATGCGCGAGCAGGTAGTGACCGCCAAAGCGGGCTGGTGTGCAGTGATGCGCATGGTGAAAGATAACGGCGTTGAACGGCGCTTACACCGTCGCGAGCTGGCTTATCTCTCCGCTGATGATTTGCGCTCTATGTCGGATAAGGCATTGGGTGCGCTGCGTCTGGCGGTGGCGGATAACGAACATCTGCGCGACGTGCTGCGCATGTCGGAAGATCCAAAACGTCCGGAACGTAAAATTCAGTTCTTCGTGGCGGTTTATCAGCATCTGCGTGAACGTATTCGTCAGGATATTATTCGTACCGATGATCCGGTGGAAGCCATCGAGCAGATGGAAATCGAACTTAGCCGACTGACCGAGGAGTTAACCTCCCGCGAACAGAAACTGGCGATCAGTTCCCGCAGCGTGGCGAACATCATTCGCAAAACCATTCAGCGCGAGCAGAACCGTATCCGTATGCTCAACCAGGGGTTGCAGAACGTATCGTTTGGTCAGGTGAACAGCGTACGTCTGAACGTGAACGTGCGTGAAACGCACGCCATGCTGCTGGATGTGCTCTCTGAACAGCACGAGCAGCATCAGGATCTGTTTAACAGCAACCGTCTGACCTTCTCGGAAGCGCTGGCGAAATTGTATCAGCGTCTTAATCCGCAGATTGATATGGGGCAGCGCACGCCGCAGACCATTGGCGAAGAACTGCTGGATTACCGCAACTATCTGGAAATGGAAGTTGAGGTTAACCGTGGTTCCGATGGCTGGTTGCGCGCAGAGTCTGGTGCATTGTCGACCGGTGAGGCGATTGGTACCGGTATGTCGATTCTGGTGATGGTGGTACAAAGCTGGGAAGATGAATCTCGCCGCCTGCGCGGTAAAGATATCTCTCCTTGCCGCCTGCTGTTCCTCGATGAAGCAGCGCGACTGGATGCTCGTTCTATCGCCACGCTGTTTGAATTGTGTGAACGTTTGCAAATGCAGCTCATCATCGCAGCGCCGGAAAATATCAGCCCGGAGAAAGGCACCACCTATAAACTGGTGCGTAAAGTCTTCCAGAATACCGAACACGTTCACGTCGTCGGCCTGCGAGGATTTGCGCCGCAACTCCCTGAAACGCTTCCAGGAAGTGACGAAGCGCCTTCTCAGGCGAGTTAAAATTAAGGCGGCAGCAATGCCGCCTTTTCTTTTTCCGAAAACTCCGTTTCTGCACTAAAAAAGTGGCACATTACGGCGCGCTTTTCTTTAAACTTCTTTACATTAGGTTATGTAAAAACGTATCGGCGTTTATATACTGAAGATAAGCCTGATGAGTAACAGGCTTGCTCGTCATACTTTCGTGAGTATTGGCGTTGTACAGGCAAGTCGTAAAATAACAGCCTGGCTATTCAGAGTATGATAAAAACAGGGGGCAAGGGATGTTGCTTAATATGATGTGTGGTCGTCGGCTGTCGGCAATCAGTTTGTGCCTGGCCGTAACATTCGCTCCACTGTTCAATGCGCAGGCCGATGAGTCTGAAGTAATCCCTGGCGACAGCCCGGTGGCTGTCAGTGAACAGGGCGAGGCACTGCCGCAGGCGCAAGCCACGGCAATAATGGCGGGGATCCAGCCATTGCCTGAAGGTGCGGCAGAAAAAGCCCGCACGCAAATCGAATCTCAATTACCCGCAGGTTACAAGCCGGTTTATCTTAACCAGCTTCAACTGTTGTATGCCGCACGCGATATGCAACCCATGTGGGAAAACCGTGATGCTGTTAAAGCCTTCCAGCAACAGCTGGCAGAGGTGGCGATTGCCGGTTTCCAGCCGCAGTTTAATAAATGGGTAGAGTTACTGACCGATCCTGGTGTTAACGGGATGGCACGCGACGTAGTGCTCTCTGATGCGATGATGGGCTATCTCCATTTCATTGCAAATATTCCGGTCAAAGGCACTCGCTGGCTATATAGCAGTAAACCTTATGCACTTGCAACGCCGCCGCTCTCGGTGATTAACCAATGGCAGCTGGCGCTGGATAAAGGTCAATTGCCTACGTTTGTTGCTGGACTGGCACCGCAGCATCCGCAATATGCGGCGATGCATGAATCGTTACTGGCCTTACTCAGTGACACCAAACCGTGGCCCCAACTGACCGGCAAAGCAACGTTGCGCCCAGGGCAGTGGAGTAACGACGTACCGGCGTTGCGCGAAATATTGCAACGCACAGGCATGTTGGACGGGGGGCCGAAAATTACTCTACCTGGCGATGACACGCCAACTGACGCGGTAGTCAGCCCATCCGCTGTTACTGTTGAAACAGCAGAAACTAAGCCGATGGACAAGCAAACGACATCTCGTAGTAAACCTGCGCCTGCCGTTCGCGCCGCCTACGATAATGAACTGGTGGAAGCCGTTAAACGTTTTCAGGCATGGCAAGGATTGGGGGCAGATGGTGCTATTGGCCCGGCAACACGTGACTGGTTAAACGTAACGCCCGCCCAGCGTGCTGGCGTGTTGGCTCTCAACATCCAGCGATTGCGCTTGCTGCCAACAGAGCTTTCTACCGGGATCATGGTTAACATTCCGGCCTATTCGCTGGTCTACTATCAGAACGGCAATCAGGTGCTGGATTCGCGAGTCATTGTCGGTCGCCCCGATCGCAAAACGCCGATGATGAGCAGTGCCCTTAACAACGTAGTGGTAAACCCGCCGTGGAACGTACCTCCAACTCTGGCACGCAAAGATATTCTGCCAAAAGTGCGCAACGATCCGGGATATCTCGAAAGCCATGGCTATACGGTGATGCGCGGCTGGAACAGCAGAGAAGCGATTGACCCTTGGCAGGTTGACTGGTCTACAATCACGGCCTCGAATTTACCGTTCCGCTTCCAGCAGGCTCCAGGCCCACGGAACTCGCTGGGGCGCTATAAATTCAATATGCCGAGTTCAGAGGCCATTTATTTGCATGACACGCCGAACCACAATCTGTTCAAGCGTGATACACGCGCATTGAGCTCAGGCTGTGTACGAGTGAATAAAGCTTCCGATCTGGCGAATATGCTGTTGCAGGATGCAGGCTGGAATGACAAACGTATTTCTGATGCGCTGAAGCAGGGTGATACACGTTACGTCAATATTCGGCAGTCGATTCCGGTGAATCTCTACTACCTGACGGCCTTTGTTGGTGCAGATGGTCGTACCCAATATCGTACAGATATTTACAATTATGATCTGCCTGCGCGATCCAGCTCGCAAATCGTATCGAAAGCGGAACAATTAATCAGGTAAATGAAGTAGTTCGGGGAAATCAGTTGTCGTAATAATTAGCATGATTGGGGGCGATTCTCTGCAGCCCCCGTCACTGCTGGGGTTGAGTCATCTTGACGTCTGCTTTACGGGCGGTTAAGGTGCCTCTTGTGCGCCAGAAGTGCATATAAACGATAACATTGACCTGTAGACTTGATTATCATGGACAAATTCGACGCTAATCGCCGCAAATTGCTGGCGCTTGGTGGCGTTGCACTCGGTGCCGCCATCCTGCCGACCCCTGCGTTTGCAACACTCTCTACCCCACGCCCGCGCATTTTGACACTCAATAATCTTCATACCGGAGAGTCAATCAAAGCGGAGTTTTTCGATGGCAGAGGCTATATTCAGGAAGAATTGGCAAAACTTAACCATTTTTTCCGCGATTACCGCGCGAACAAAATAAAGTCCATCGACCCAGGATTATTCGACCAGTTGTATCGCCTGCAAGGGTTGTTAGGCACGCGCAAACCGGTGCAACTCATTTCCGGTTATCGTTCTATTGATACCAACAATGAACTACGCGCCCGCAGCCGTGGAGTAGCGAAGAAAAGCTATCACACTAAAGGCCAGGCGATGGATTTCCATATTGAAGGTATCGCGTTAAGCAATATTCGCAAAGCCGCGTTATCTATGCGCGCAGGTGGTGTAGGATATTATCCACGTAGTAACTTTGTGCATATTGATACCGGGCCAGCACGGCACTGGTAGTAATTGCTTAACGAAACAGGGGCAGTATGAACTATCGTATTATTCCGGTCACCGCATTCTCCCAGAACTGTTCATTAATCTGGTGTGAACAAACCCGTCTGGCCGCACTGGTCGATCCTGGCGGCGATGCGGAAAAAATCAAACAGGAAGTTGATGACAGCGGCCTGACACTGATGCAGATCCTGCTGACGCATGGTCATCTGGACCACGTTGGCGCAGCGGCGGAACTGGCGCAACATTACGGCGTGCCGGTTTTTGGCCCGGAAAAAGAAGATGAGTTCTGGCTGCAAGGCTTGCCTGCGCAAAGTCGTATGTTTGGTCTGGAAGAGTGCCAGCCGCTGACGCCAGATCGTTGGCTGAACGAAGGCGATACCATCAGCATAGGGAATGTGACTTTACAGGTGTTACATTGCCCTGGGCATACGCCGGGTCATGTCGTGTTTTTTGATGATCGGGCAAAGCTGCTGATTTCTGGCGATGTTATTTTCAAAGGCGGAGTAGGGCGCAGTGACTTCCCGCGTGGCGATCATAATCAACTGATTTCTTCAATCAAAGATAAATTGCTGCCACTGGGGGATGACGTGACATTTATTCCGGGTCACGGACCATTATCCACACTTGGTTATGAACGCCTGCATAATCCCTTCCTGCAAGACGAAATGCCCGTCTGGTAAGGCACATAAAAAAGCCCGCTTTTAATGCGGGCCTGGATTTCTGGCAAAGTGCGCTTTGTTTATGCCGGATGCGGCACGAGCGCCTTATCCGGCCTACAAAATCGTGCAAATTCAAAATATTGCAGGGGACGCGTAGGCCTGATAAGCGTAGCGCATCAGGCAATGTTGCGTTTGTCATCAGTCTCAGCCCGCTTTTCAGCGGGCTTCATTGTTTTTAATGCTTACAGCACTGCCACAATCGCTTCGCACAGCGGAGCCATGTTATCTGGTGTCATCCCGGCCACATTTACGCGACCAGAAGCAACCGCATATACGCCAAACTCTTCGCGCAGACGCAGCACTTGTTCTTTTGTCAGGCCACTGAAGGAGAACATGCCGTTCTGTTTGATGATAAAGCTGAAGTCGCGGTTTGCGCCTTTTTCCTGCAGCGTATTGACGAACAACTGACGCATACGCTGAATACGCTGGCGCATATCAGTCAGCTCTTGTTCCCAAATCGCACGTAACGCATCGTTGCTCAGGATGGTGGCAACAACAGAAGCGCCGTGTGCTGGTGGGTTAGAGTAGTTAGCGCGAATCGCCGCTTTCATTTGGCTGAATGCGCGATCAACGGTTTCACTGTCGGCAGCAACCAGAGTACAAGCGCCAACACGCTCGTTGTACAGGCCAAAGTTTTTAGAGTAGGAACTGGCAACAATCAGCTCTTTATGCATAGCCGCGAAAGCGCGCAGTCCTTCAGCATCTTCTTCCAGACCACGGGCAAAACCCTGGTAAGCGAAGTCAAACAGCGGTAACCAGCCTTTCTCAACTGAGAGTTGTGCCAGTGTCTGCCATTGTTCCAGCGTAGGGTCGATACCGGTTGGGTTATGGCAGCAGCCATGGAACAGCACTACGTCGCCAGCCTGAGCTTCGTTCAGGCTGTTAATCAGTGCATCGAAGTCAAGGGTGTGGTTTTCTGCATCATAATAAGCGTATTCACGAACTTCCAGACCTGCAGAGTTAAAGACGCTCTTATGGTTCGGCCAGCTTGGGTTGCTCACCCACACTCGCTTAACGCTGGTATTTTTTGCCAGGAAATCGGCAGCTACGCGTAGTGCGCCAGTGCCCCCCGGAGTCTGTGCCGTGCGAGCACGTTTGTCATTGATCAGGGCGCTACCTTTACCAAACAGCAGTTCCTGAGTGCAGCGACCAAATTCAGGGATGCCGTCAATGCCGAGGTAATTTTTGGTGGTTTCATTTTCGAGCAGATACTGTTCAGCCTTTTTCACGCTGGTCAATACCGGGGTTTTGCCCGTCTCATCTTTATAGACACCAATCCCGAGGTTAATTTTGCCGGGACGTTCATCGGCACGAAACAGATCGGCCAGGCCCAGAATCGGGTCGGCAGGAGCGGCGGTAATGTTCTCAAACATGACGAGGTTCCATTATGGTTACAGAAGGGAAGTCCGCTATCAGGGTAACGGGAGATTTACAAAATTCCAACTATTACTGATGAAAACGCAGGCTGTTTTTGCAAGACGTGAGATTGCTCTGGAAGGCATAAAAAAAACAGGACCAAAGTCCTGTTTTTTCGGCATTTAACAAAGAGGTGTGCTATTAGAACTGGTAAACGATACCCACAGCAACGGTGTCGTCAGAACCTACGCCCAGTTTGTTGTCAGAATCGATCTGGTTGATGATGTAGTCAACATAGGTGGACATGTTTTTGTTGAAGTAGTAGGTTGCGCCCACTTCAAAGTAGTTCACCAGATCAACATCACCGATACCTTCTACGTCTTTCGCTTTAGATTTGGTGTAAGCGATGGACGGACGCAGACCGAAATCGAACTGGTATTGCGCAACTAACAGAACGTCTTGCGTTTTGTTGGCGAAGCCGCTGGTGTTTGTAAATTTATTAGTGATCGGCGTAGCGTTACGGGTTTCACCGTAGTTCGCTGCCAGGTAGATGTTGTTCGCGTCGTACTTCAGACCAGTAGCCCACTGTTCAGCTTTTTTACCGTTGCCAAGAGGTTGAGCTTCTTGCAGGTTGGTACGGTCAGCTGCACCATAAGCACCAACGATACCAAAGCCTTCGTATTCGTAGCTGATAGAACCGCCAACACCGTCGCCGTTAGAACGGCGTGCAGTGTCACGCTCGTTTTTACCCAGGTACTGAACAGCGAAGTTCAGGCCATCAACCAGACCAAAGAAGTTGGAGTTACGATAGGTAGCAACGCCGCCAACACGACCAACGAAGAAGTCATCGCTGTATGCAGTATCACCACCAAATTCTGGCAGCATATCGGTGTAACCCAGTGCATCATAAACCACACCGTAGTTACGGCCGTAATCGAAAGAACCAACGTCAGCGTATTTAAGACCCGCGAATGCCAGACGCGTTTTGTTACCAGTTTGAGCGTCAGCGCCTTCAGAGTTGTTACCCTGGAAGTTATATTCCCACTGACCATAACCGGTCAGATCGGAATTGATTTGAGTTTCCCCTTTAAAACCAAGACGGGCATAGGTCATGTCGCCATTGCCACCGTAACTGTTTTCACCGTTACCCTTGGAAAAATAATGCAGACCAACAGCTTTACCGTACAGATCTACTTTGTTGCCATCTTTGTTATAGATTTCTGCAGCGTTTGCAGTACCTGCTACTAACAGAGCAGGGACGATCACTGCCAGAATATTGCGCTTCATCATTATTTATTACCCTCATGGTTTTTTTTATGACACCTGCCACTGCCGTCAATAAGTTCTGTCAATAAAAATTTACGGAACTATTGATGAGAGTTTGGTGTCTTTATGTGTCTGCAGGCATCTTTCCATTCAAACTAACGTTTCGCTACCGTGAAAGTGCTACAAAGATAAAGATTTAGTTTCAAAAAGAAAAAATATGTAACCAAAAGTAAAAATTAAGGAACTTTGTGAACACCGTCATATTTCCATAGAAACGTGATGATATTTACAGCAATTTTTATCTATTTATATGATTTACTTATATTTAAATTAACTAAACGGAAATTTTGTTTCTGATGGAAACTTTATCGACCTGGCACAAAATCCTCTTTCAGACATCCAGAATGCCAAAAAATAGTATGAAAATTGTGCTATCAGCTAAGAAAAAACTAATCCGCAATAAGAATGCGGGTTATTTTTTGTGCGTAAATGTTGCAATGTAATATTCCGTAACAGGATGATCGTTATGGCGGGGTTGCAAATAGATTGCTTGACTTAACAAACAGATAACTTGACAGAAAGGATAAAAAAGAGCCAGCAGGCGCTGGCTCTTTGAGGAAGAAAATCAGAAGCTGGCGTTGCGCGGAGTACGTGGGAACGGAATCACATCACGCACGTTTTGCACGCCAGTTACGTAAGCAATCAGGCGTTCAAAACCAAGACCGAAACCTGAATGCGGAACAGTACCGTAGCGACGCAGATCGCGATACCACCAGTAATCTTCTTTATTCAGGCCCATTTCCAGCATACGCTCGTCCAGAACGTCCAGACGTTCTTCACGCTGGGAGCCACCAATGATCTCACCGATGCCCGGAGCCAGAACGTCCATAGCCGCAACGGTTTTACCGTCTTCGTTGAGGCGCATATAGAACGCTTTAATATCTTTCGGATAGTTTTTAACCACTACCGGTGCTTTAAAGTGTTCTTCCGCCAGATAACGCTCATGCTCAGAAGAGAGATCGACGCCCCAGTAAACCGGGTTTTCAAACTTCCTGCCGCAGTTTTCGAGAATGGTCACTGCGTCGGTGTAATCCACCTGCGCGAAATCGGCCTCAATGAAGCGTTCCAGACGTGAAACGGCATCTTTATCTACGCGTTCAGCGAAGAATTTCATGTCGTCTGCGCGTTCTTCGAGAACCGCTTTGAAGACATATTTCAGCATGGCTTCAGCCAGACCCGCGATATCGTTCAGGTTAGCAAACGCCACTTCCGGCTCCAGCATCCAGAATTCCGCCAGGTGACGGCTGGTGTTGGAGTTTTCAGCACGGAAAGTCGGGCCGAAGGTATAAATTTTGGATAATGCGCAAGCGTAGGTTTCGCCGTTCAACTGGCCAGATACGGTCAGGAAAGACTCTTTACCAAAGAAGTCTTTGTCGAAATCCACTTTGCCCTGATCGTTACGCGGCAGGTTTTCCAGATCCAGCGTAGAAACGCGGAACATTTCGCCTGCACCTTCGGTATCAGATGCGGTAATCAGTGGCGTTGAAACCCAGAAGAATCCCTGCTCGTTAAAGAAGCGATGCAGCGCCTGCGCCAGCGTATGGCGAACGCGCGCGACGGCACCAATCAGGTTTGTGCGCGGACGCAGGTGAGCGACTTCACGCAGATACTCAATGCTGTGGCGTTTTGCCGCCATCGGGTAAGTGTCTGGATCTTCAACCCAACCAGCAACTTCAACTTTGCTGGCCTGAATTTCAAATTGTTGCCCCTGGCCCGGCGACGCCACGACTTTACCCGTCACAATGACCGAGCAGCCGGTGGTCAGACGCAGGACGTCTTCATTGTAATTGGGCAGAGAATTATTGATGACAGCCTGTACAGGATCAAAGCAGGAACCGTCATAAACGGCGAGGAAGGAGATGCCAGCTTTTGAATCTCGGCGGGTACGTACCCATCCGCGTACGGTGACTTCGCTGTCAACGGCTACGCGGCCCTGGAGTACGTCGGCTACAGGCACAACGCTCATAATATTCTCTCTGTTAATAGTCGGAAAAAATAAACACTTGTCCACCCGTAAATGGGGGGATACCTATGTTACCTGGCATCTGCAATCAGACAAGCAGAATTCGCAAATGCAGCGAAAGATTTCGGAATTAAAGGTAAAAAAAGGGAGCCGATTAGCTCCCTGATGATATTAACTGGCTTTTTTAATATGCGGAAGGTCGAACGCTTTGCGCAGCGCCCGAACAAACGCTTTATCGTGGCAGATAGTTTTGCCAGGGCTGTCAGAAAGTTTCGCCACCGGTTTACCGTTACACTCAACCAACTTAATCACAATATTCAGGGGTTTTACCTGGGGGATATCGCAGGTCAGGCGAGTCCCAATACCAAAACTTAATTGCACGCGGGAAGAGAAGTGGCGGTATAGCTCAACCGCTTTGCGTAAATCCAGATTGTCAGAGAAAACCAGAGTTTTACTCTGTGGATCAATTCCCAGCTTTTCATAATGTGCAATGGCTTTTTCACCCCATTCAACCGGGTCGCCAGAGTCATGACGCAGGCCCTGATAGCGACTGGCGAACTCGACACCGAAATCACGCAGGAAAGCATCCATAGTGATGCAGTCGGTTAATGCAATGCCAAGTTGGTCGGGATATTCTTCCAGCCAGGCAGCAAGTGCAGCTCGCTGGCTGTTGGCTAGATCCGGGCTGATTTGCTGATGTGCCTGGAACCATTCGTGTGCCTGTGTTCCCATCGGCGTGAGGGAAAGCCGACGCGCCAGATCGTAGTTGCTGGTGCCCACGAACCAGGATTCCTGTTGCAGACGCTTAACGATGGTTTCTTGTACTTCGCGAGAAAAACGGCGACGGGTGCCAAAATCCATAAGATGGAAGCGCGACATATCAAGGCCGGCGGTTAACGCCGAGAAGTCGACTAATTTACTTTCCAGCGTGTCGAGGGCTTGCGCAACGTCGGCCTGCGGTGAGCGATAGCGATGTACCATTTCACTGATAACCGCCAGCAAAGGAACTTCCCAGAGGATGACTTCACGCCACGGGCCGCTTAAACGAATATCCAGCTTGCCATTATCGTTGGATACGGTGACTTGTTCCGGGTTAAAGCGGAACTCGCGTAACCAGTTAAGATAGTCGGCCTTAAAGAAAGGCAGAGCAGAGAGCCACTGATATTCATCATCCTGCAGGCGCAGGTGCTGCATCGCCTGAATCTGTTCACGAATAGCATCGGCATAAATACCCAGCAGATCGTCACCTCGGCAACGAAACTCCGCCGCGACATGCACATCGTAATAGTGATGAAACACGGCTTGCTGCATATGCAACTTATAAGCATCTGTATCCAGCAACGAGTGCAGAACAGGAGAAGCGAATTGTGTCATAGGTGCGCAGTAGCGTCCTCGTACAGGAGCGTTTAGTACAATAAACATCTTCAGGAACTGCTGGAGTATACCTTGTTTCGCAATTTATTGAACCCCGATCACATCATATGCCACCTTTCTGGTCGATGGCATTACGCGGTGTATGTTATAAAAATGTAGCAATAAAGGCGTTTGTACCTGAAAAGATGAAGATTCTGCATAGCGCGATTTACGCAACAGGAATAGACTGAACACCAGACTCTATAAAAGATGCTAAAGGTTATTTATGACTCAACAGCCACAAGCCAAATACCGTCACGATTATCGTGCGCCGGATTACCAGATTACTGATATTGACTTGACCTTTGACCTCGACGCGCAAAAGACGGTCGTTACCGCGGTCAGCCAGGCTGTCCGTCATGGTGCATCAGATGCTCCGCTTCGTCTCAACGGCGAAGACCTCAAACTGGTTTCTGTTCATATTAATGATGAGCCGTGGACCGCCTGGAAAGAAGAAGAGGGCGCACTGGTCATCAGTAATTTGCCGGAGCGTTTTACGCTTAAGATCATTAATGAAATAAGCCCGGCGGCGAATACGGCGCTGGAAGGGCTTTATCAGTCAGGCGATGCGCTTTGCACCCAGTGTGAAGCCGAAGGTTTCCGCCATATTACGTATTATCTCGACCGCCCGGACGTGCTGGCGCGTTTTACCACCAAAATTATTGCCGATAAAATCAAATATCCCTTCCTGCTTTCCAATGGTAACCGCGTTGCGCAAGGCGAACTCGAAAACGGACGCCATTGGGTACAGTGGCAGGACCCGTTCCCGAAACCGTGCTACCTGTTTGCGCTGGTGGCAGGCGACTTTGATGTACTGCGCGATACCTTTACCACGCGTTCTGGTCGCGAAGTAGCACTGGAGCTGTACGTCGATCGCGGCAACCTTGATCGCGCGCCGTGGGCGATGACCTCGCTGAAAAACTCCATGAAATGGGATGAAGAACGCTTTGGCCTGGAGTATGACCTCGACATCTATATGATCGTCGCGGTGGATTTCTTCAATATGGGCGCAATGGAGAATAAGGGGCTGAATATCTTTAACTCCAAATATGTGTTGGCCCGCACCGACACCGCCACCGACAAAGATTATCTCGATATTGAACGCGTTATCGGCCATGAATATTTCCATAACTGGACCGGTAACCGAGTGACCTGCCGCGACTGGTTCCAGCTCAGCCTGAAAGAAGGTTTAACCGTCTTCCGCGATCAGGAATTCAGCTCTGACCTTGGTTCCCGCGCGGTAAACCGTATCAATAATGTGCGCACCATGCGCGGATTGCAGTTTGCGGAAGACGCCAGCCCGATGGCGCACCCGATCCGCCCGGATATGGTCATTGAGATGAACAACTTCTACACCCTGACCGTTTACGAGAAGGGCGCGGAAGTGATTCGCATGATCCACACCCTGCTGGGCGAAGAAAACTTCCAGAAAGGGATGCAACTCTATTTCGAGCGCCATGATGGCAGCGCGGCAACCTGCGACGACTTTGTGCAGGCGATGGAAGATGCGTCGAATGTCGATCTCTCCCATTTCCGCCGTTGGTACAGCCAGTCCGGCACGCCGATTGTGACCGTCAAAGACGACTACAATCCGGAAACCGAGCAGTACACCCTGACCATCAGCCAGCGCACGCCAGCCACGCCGGATCAGGCAGAAAAACAGCCGCTGCATATTCCATTTGCCATCGAATTGTATGACAACGAAGGCAAAGTGATCCCGTTGCAGAAAGGCGGTCATCCGGTGAATTCCGTGCTGAACGTCACCCAGGCGGAACAGACCTTTGTTTTTGATAATGTCTACTTCCAGCCGGTGCCTGCGCTGCTGTGCGAATTCTCTGCGCCAGTGAAACTGGAATATAAGTGGAGCGATCAGCAACTGACCTTCCTGATGCGTCATGCGCGTAATGATTTCTCCCGTTGGGATGCGGCGCAAAGTTTGCTGGCAACCTACATCAAGCTGAACGTCGCCCGTCATCAGCAAGGGCAGCCGCTGTCTCTGCCGGTACATGTGGCTGACGCTTTCCGCGCGGTGCTGCTCGATGAGAAGATTGATCCGGCGCTGGCGGCAGAAATCCTGACGCTGCCTTCTGTCAATGAAATGGCTGAACTGTTCGATATCATCGACCCGATTGCTATTGCCGAAGTACGCGAAGCACTCACTCGTACTCTGGCGACTGAACTGGCGGATGAGCTGCTGGCTATTTACAACGCGAATTACCAGAGCGAGTACCGTGTTGAGCATGAAGATATTGCAAAACGCACTCTGCGTAATGCCTGCCTGCGCTTCCTTGCTTTTGGTGAAACGCATCTGGCTGACGTGCTGGTGAGCAAGCAATACCATGAAGCAAACAATATGACCGATGCGCTGGCAGCGCTTTCTGCGGCGGTTGCTGCACAGCTGCCTTGCCGTGACGCGCTGATGCAGGAGTACGACGATAAGTGGCATCAGGACGGTCTGGTGATGGATAAATGGTTTATCCTGCAAGCCACCAGCCCGGCGGCGAATGTGCTGGAGACGGTGCGTGGTCTGTTGCAGCATCGCTCATTTACCATGAGCAACCCGAACCGTATTCGTTCGTTGATTGGTGCGTTTGCGGGCAGCAACCCGGCAGCGTTCCATGCCGAAGATGGCAGCGGTTACCAGTTCCTGGTGGAAATGCTTACCGACCTCAACAGCCGTAACCCGCAGGTAGCTTCACGTCTGATTGAACCGCTGATTCGCCTGAAACGTTATGATGCCAAACGTCAGGAGAAAATGCGCGCGGCGCTGGAACAGTTGAAAGGGCTGGAAAATCTCTCTGGCGATCTGTACGAGAAGATCACCAAAGCACTGGCTTGATACTTTTGAGCCAAAATGCCTGATGCGACGCTTGACGCGTCTTATCAGGCCTACAACTCCGTTGAAATTGCTGGTTTTGTAGGCTGGATAAGGCGTTCACGCCGCATCCGGCAGCCGTGCCCAACTGCCTGATGCGATGCTTGACGTGTCTTATCAGGCCTACTAGTCCGTTGAAAATGCTGGTTTTGTGCGCCACATCCGGCATATTAACCATGACGCCGAATCAGTTGTTCAGAATGCCCACGCCGCATTACCCGTTGCAATACTTCCGCTTCCAGCTCCGCTAATCGCACCGACCCTAATCGACGCGGACGGGGGATATCCACTGTCAAATCCAGACCAATTTTTCCCTCTTCAATTAACAACACCCGGTCAGCCATTGCTACCGCTTCGCTCACATCATGCGTCACCAACAGTACGGTAAAGCCGTGCTCCTGCCAAAGTGACACAATCAAATCCTGCATCTCGAGTCGCGTTAAGGCGTCCAGTGCCCCGAGCGGTTCATCAAGCAACAATAAACCCGGTCGATGAATCAACGCTCTTGCCAGCGCCACTCGCTGTTTCTGCCCGCCTGAAAGTGCGGCAGGCCATTCCCCGGCGCGATTCTCCAGTCCTACCGCAGCCAACGCCCGACGCGCGGCATCGCGCCACTGGCCTTTAAGGCCTAACCCAACGTTATCAATCACCGATTTCCACGGTAGCAGACGCGCATCCTGAAACATCATTCGCGTGTCTTCCTGAATTTCAGCCAGCGGTGTGGTGCCTGCCAACACATCGCCTGCGGTTGGCGTTTCCAGCCCGGCCAGCAGGCGCAGCAGGGTACTTTTGCCACCACCGCTGCGGCCCACCACCGCCACAAACTGACCTGCCGGAATATGTAAATCCAGTTGGTTCAGGACGATATTTTCCGCGTAATGTTTGCTTACTGCATTGAGCAACAATGGTGTGCCCTGGTTCAGACGAGCAGTATTCATACCGTGGCCTCCTTCAAATGATAAGCCGGGTTCCAGCGCAACCAGAGGCGCTCTAACAGCTGCGCGCTGACGTCAGCAAGTTTGCCGAGCAGGGCGTAAAGAATAATAGCGACTACCACCACGTCCGTTTGCAAAAACTCCCGCGCATTCATCGCCAGATAACCAATGCCTGAATTGGCAGAAATGGTTTCGGCAACAATCAGCGTCAGCCACATCAGGCCCAACGCAAAACGCACGCCGACCATAATTGAGGGCAGGGCACCAGGCAGGATCACATGGATAAACAGCGGTATGCCGGATAATCCATAGCTACGCGCCATTTCCACCAGACCGCGATCGATATTACGGATGCCATGCCAGGTGTTGATATAAATGGGGAATAGCGTGCCGAGCGCCACCAGAAAGATTTTTGCGGATTCATCAATGCCAAACCACAAAATCACCAGCGGGATCAGCGCCAGATGCGGTACGTTGCGCAACATCTGAATTGAGGTATCCAGCAGCCGTTCTCCCCAGCGAGATAGCCCGCTAATCAGTCCCAAAATCAACCCCAGCGATCCGCCAATTGAAAAGCCAATCAGCGCCCGCCAGGAACTGATCGCCAGATGCTGCCACAGTTCGCCGCTGGCGGAGAGCGTCCAGAACGCCGTCACCACCCCTTCCGGTGAGGGCAAAATACGCGTCGACAGCCAGCCAACTGAGGAGGCCAGTTGCCACACCGCCACGATGCCCACCGGTAAAAACCAGGGGGCAACGCGCAATAACCACTTCTTCACTGGCGTTGCCATTATTTCTTCCTTAGCTTTGCGCGACTTTACGGGGGATAAAATCATTCGCCACCGCTTCGCCTTGCGGATTCAGCGGCTGCGGCTGGGGAATTTCCGGAATGGCGACATCCAGATGTGGGAACAGCAACTCGCCGACCCGATACGCTTCTTCCAGATGCGGATAGCCCGAAAGCACAAAGCTGTCGATGCCAAGCGCGGCGTATTCGTTGATTCGCGCAGCGACCGTAGGACCATCGCCCACCAGCGCCGTTCCGGCACCGCCGCGCACTAAGCCAACGCCCGCCCATAAATTGGGGCTGATCTCCAGATTGTCGCGCTTGCCGTTATGTAACGCCGCCATTCGCTGTTGTCCTACGGAATCCGTCCGGGCGAATGCGGCCTGTGCTTTGGCGATAGTTTCATCATCAAGATGCGAGATTAACCGCTCGGCGGCCTGCCACGCTTCGTCGTTAGTTTCACGAACAATCACATGCAGACGAATACCGAAACGAATTTTGCGTCCATGCGCGGCAGCTTTCGCCCGCACTTGTTCGATCTTCTCTTTTACTAGTTCTGGCGGTTCGCCCCAGGTGAGGTAGAGATCAACTTGTTCTGCCGCCAGCTCCTGGGCGACGTCTGACGATCCGCCAAAGTAAAGCGGAGGATAAGGCTGTTGAATCGGCGGGAAGAGCAGTTTTGCTCCGCGCACATGAATATGTTTACCGTTGAAATTGACGGTTTCCCCCAGCAATAAGCGCCGCCAGACCTGGGTAAATTCCGCCGAGGCTTCGTAGCGCTCGCTATGATCAAGGAACACGCCGTCGCCTGCCAGCTCTTGTGGATCGCTGCCTGTGACCAGATTAAACAACGCACGACCATTTGAGAGACGGTCAAGCGTGGCGGCCTGGCGAGCGGCAACGGTAGGTGAGGTTACGCTGGGGCGCAGGGCGACAAGAAACTTCAGCCGCTGCGTCACCGGGATCATCGACGCCGCCACCAGCCACGCATCTTCACACGATCGCCCCGTTGGGATCAGCACACCGGTATAGCCCAGACGATCCGCCGCTTGCGCAATTTGTTGCAGATAGCCGTGATCAACCGGGCGTGAACCTTCTTCCGTTCCAAGATAATGCCCGTCACCATGGGTCGGTAAAAACCAGAACATATTCAGACTCATAATTGTTTTCCTTCCAGTTGAGTGGGCTGCCAGATGCGCTGGCGAATATCGACTTTTTTCGGCACCAGACGATTTTCATAAAACAGATCTGCCGTTTGCTGCTGTAAGGCGGCAACCTCGGCGTTAACCGGTTTGATGGTGGTAGGAGGGCGATGATCTAAGTAAGAGGCAATCACCGGTGCCGGTAAGCCCATCGTTTTTGCCAGTAAAGCGATGCTTTGCTCGCGCTGGCTGCGGGTTAACGCATCGGCCTCACTAAAGGTTGCGAGTACGCCCTGAATAAAAGCGCCGTTTTTTTCTGCATAGGGACGAGCTGCCAGATAAAACGATCCAGTTTGATTGAGATCGGTGCCGTCTTTCAGCACCCGCACGCCGCCCTGTAATAATGCAGCAGAGTAGTAGGGATCCCAGATAGCCCAGGCGTCAACGTTACCTTGCTGGAACGCGGCGCGGGCATCAGCGGGCGTCAGGTAAGTGGGTTGGATATCGGTAAACTTAAGTCCGGCCTGACGCAGTGCACGCAGTAAAAGGTTGTGTGAACTGGAACCTTTCTGAAAGGCAACTTTGTGACCTTTAAGATCGGCTACGGTTTTGATCGGGCTGTTTTCTGCCACCAGAATCACTTCGGCTTTGGGCTTCGGTGGCTCGACGCCCACATATACCAAATCAGCCCCGGCAGCCTGGGCAAAGATTGGCGGAATATCCCCGGTACTGCCGAGATCAATACTGCCAACGTTTAACGCTTCCAACATTTGCGGACCCGCGGGGAACTCCACCCAGGAGATTTTTGATTGCGGATAGCGTTTTTCCAGTAACTGGTGGCTTTTTGCCAGTACCATACCAATACTGCCTTTCTGATAGCCTATACGTAACGCTTCAGGCGAGGATTCTGCAGCAACCGCAATCGTAGAGACGCTAAGCAATCCCACCAGCGCCAGTTTAATGATGTTACGCATGGGCATTACCTCGCAGAGACAGAAGGTCAGGAACCTGAACATCGCGGCGGTGCAATGCCTGCCAGAAAGTTTCTAGCGCGGTATCAAGACGGGTTTGCAGATTTGGCGTGAACTGGGGTCTGTGATGGTAATCAATTACTTGTGAGTCATCGGCAAACACGCCGTGCAGGATCTCCTGAGCTTTCAGTGCGCTTAAAACTGGTTTAAGGGCATAATCGACCGCCAGCAGATGGGCCACGGTACCGCCCGTCGCCAGCGGTAGCACCACTTTGCCTTGCAAAGCGCGCTCTGGCAGCAGGTCGAGCAGGGTTTTCAGCGCGCCGGAATAGGCGGCTTTATACACAGGTGTAGCGACTATCAGTCCATCAGCCTGTTGCAGCTGTTCGGTGAAGGTCTTGAGTGCCGGACTATCGAAACGAGCATAAAGCAGATCTTCCGGGGCGAAGTTTTGCAGATTCCAGTGATAAACCTCTACATCGAGGCCATTTAGTTTTTCCCGCGCATATTCCAGCAAGGAGCTGGAGCGAGAAGGAAAGCGAGGACTACCCGCCAGGGTGATGACACGCATACTCTCTCCTTATAACCAATTGTTCTTTTTTTGTTAACATTGATAACAATTCGGTCAGTCTGTCGGAGAGACAAGAAAATGCCAAATATAAATTTTGTGTATCTTTTTCTGAAAATAAACTAAAGAAAGGGCTTTATATATCACGCATATTTATTTGTTGGATAGTCATTAGATGTTGAATCAATGAATTACTCGTTCAGTTAATATTTAAATATTCATGAAATCTATAAATTAAAGATTTGTCACTTATTGGATTTAGTATGCTTGATTTAAATGGCGGTCAATTATTGTTATTATTAAGTCTAATGTCATTTAAAGGCATTATCATATTTACGAAGAGATCAGGATGATGACGATGAAAAAAAGTGTATTGACGGCGTTTATAACTGTGGTATGTGCAACGTCCAGCGTTATGGCAGCTGATGATAATGCTATCACGGATGGCAAAGTAACATTTAATGGTAAAGTTATTGCTCCAGCTTGTACCCTGGTAGCTGCGACGAAAGATTCAGTAGTCACATTGCCAAATGTCAGCGCCACCAAGTTGCAAACTAATGGAGCAGTCTCTGGCGTTAAAACTGATGTACCAATTGCCTTAGAAGGCTGTGATGTTACTGTAACTAAAAATGCGACGTTTACCTTTAGTGGTACGGCTGACGGCGTGCAACCTACAGCATTTGCCAACCAGGCTACCACCGATGCAGCGACGAATGTTGCTCTACAAATGTATCTGCCAGATGGTTCTACATCGGTAACTCCCGGTACCGAAACGTCGAATATTCAGTTAGCGGATTCTGCTGAGCAAACAGTGACCTTTAAAGTTGATTATATCGCTACGGGGAAAGCGACTTCTGGTAATGTGAATGCGGTAACAAATTTCCATATTAACTATTATTAATAGAACTCATTAATTGTTTTATTAATTAGTACCCCTCTAGTGTTCTGGAGGGGATATTCATATTTTTTAAGAGTGACTATTTATGAAAACTTGCATAACAAAGGGAATTGTGACCGTAAGTTTAACGGCAATATTACTCAGCTGCTCATCCGCATGGGCGGCAGGTAAAGGCGGGATTGGACTTGCAGCAACACGTCTTGTTTATTCAGAAGGTGAAGAGCAAATTTCACTGGGTGTACGTAACACCAGTCCGGATGTTCCTTATCTTATTCAGTCATGGGTGATGACCCCAGATAATAAAAAATCAGCAGATTTTATTATTACACCACCGCTATTTGTGCTGAATCCGGCTAATGAGAATCTGTTACGCATTATGTACATTGGTGCGCCGTTGGCGAAAGACAGAGAAACCCTTTTCTTCACTAGCGTACGGGCAGTCCCTTCAACAACGAAGCGGGAAGAGGGAAATACCCTGAAGATTGCCACACAAAGCGTCATCAAACTTTTCTGGCGACCAAAAGGTTTAGCGTATCCCTTAGGCGAGGCTCCGGCGAAACTGAGTTGCACTTCGTCAGCTGACATGGTTACGGTCAGTAACCCAACACCTTATTTCATTACCCTGACAGACCTGAAAATAGGTGGAAAAGTAGTTAAAAATCAAATGATTTCCCCCTTTGATAAATACCAATTTTCTCTGCCAAAGGGGGCCAAAAATAGCAGCGTAACGTATCGAACCATCAATGACTACGGGGCGGAAACGCCGCAACTCAACTGTAAATCGTAAGCCGTCTTCAGTTAAGAGAGCGAGATGTATAGAACTCATCGACAACACAGCCTGTTAAGCTCTGGTGGAGTGCCATCGTTTATTGGTGGGCTGGTGGTGTTTGTGTCGGCAGCGTTCAATGCACAAGCTGAAACCTGGTTCGATCCTGCTTTTTTCAAAGATGATCCCTCAATGGTGGCCGATTTGTCTCGTTTCGAAAAAGGACAAAAAATAACGCCAGGGGTTTATCGTGTCGATATTGTTCTGAATCAGACAATTGTAGATACGCGCAACGTCAATTTTGTTGAGATAACGCCAGAGAAGGGGATTGCCGCCTGTTTGACGACTGAAAGCCTGGATGCAATGGGTGTTAATACTGATGCGTTTCCGGCTTTTAAACAACTGGACAAACAAGCGTGTGTGCCATTGGCGGAGATTATTCCGGATGCCAGCGTAACGTTTAATGTGAATAAACTCCGTCTGGAAATTTCAGTACCGCAAATCGCCATCAAAAGTAATGCCCGTGGTTATGTCCCCCCTGAACGTTGGGATGAAGGGATCAACGCGCTATTACTGGGATATTCGTTTAGCGGGGCTAACAGTATTCATAGCAGCGCAGACAGTGATTCTGGCGACAGCTATTTTCTGAATTTAAACAGTGGCGTTAATTTAGGCCCATGGAGATTGCGCAACAATTCAACATGGAGTCGCAGTAGTGGCCAAACCGCAGAATGGAAGAATCTCAGCAGCTATTTGCAGCGGGCGGTTATTCCACTAAAAGGCGAACTGACCGTTGGTGATGATTATACTGCAGGCGATTTTTTCGATAGTGTCAGCTTTCGTGGTGTGCAGCTGGCGTCAGATGACAACATGCTGCCAGACAGCCTGAAAGGGTTTGCGCCTGTGGTGCGTGGTATCGCCAAAAGCAATGCCCAGATAACGATTAAGCAAAATGGTTACACCATTTACCAAACTTATGTATCGCATGGTGCTTTTGAAATTAGTGATCTCTATTCCACGTCGTCGAGCGGTGATTTGTTAGTTGAAATCAAAGAAGCGGACGGCAGCGTCAATAGCTACAGCGTACCGTTTTCCAGCGTGCCATTACTCCAGCGTCAGGGGCGAATCAAATACGCGGTGACACTGGCGAAATACAGAACCAATAGTAATGAACAGCAGGAGAGCAAATTTGCCCAGGCCACGTTGCAGTGGGGCGGACCGTGGGGAACGACATGGTATGGTGGTGGACAATATGCTGAATATTACCGTGCCGCCATGTTTGGTCTGGGATTTAACCTTGGCGATTTCGGAGCAATTTCGTTCGATGCGACCCAGGCGAAGAGTACGCTGGCAGACCAAAGCGAACATAAAGGTCAGTCATATCGTTTTCTGTATGCCAAAACGCTCAACCAATTGGGCACTAATTTTCAATTGATGGGCTATCGCTATTCGACGTCGGGTTTCTACACCCTTTCCGACACCATGTATAAACATATGGATGGCTACGAATTTAATGACGGTGATGATGAAGATACGCCGATGTGGTCGCGTTATTACAATTTGTTTTACACCAAACGTGGCAAACTGCAGGTCAATATCTCCCAGCAATTAGGCGAGTACGGTTCGTTTTATTTAAGTGGTAGCCAGCAAACTTACTGGCATACCGATCAACAGGATCGGCTATTACAGTTTGGCTACAACACGCAAATTAAAGATCTCTCGCTGGGGGTTTCCTGGAACTACAGTAAGTCCCGTGGTCAACCTGATGCTGATCAGGTGTTTGCACTAAATTTTTCCCTGCCGCTCAATCTGTTGCTCCCCAGAAGTAATGATAGCTATACCAGGAAAAAAAATTACGCCTGGATGACCTCTAACACCAGTATCGATAACGAAGGGCACATTACACAAAACCTGGGTTTAACGGAGACACTACTCGATGACGGTAACCTGAGCTACAGCGTGCAACAGGGATATAACAGCGAGGGGAAAACGGCTAATGGTAGCGCCAGCATGGACTACAAAGGGGCGTTTGCAGATGCCCGAGTGGGCTACAACTACAGCGATAACGGCAGTCAACAACAACTGAACTACGCTCTTTCAGGCAGTTTAGTTGCCCATTCACAGGGCATTACCCTGGGGCAATCGCTGGGGGAAACTAACGTGCTGATTGCAGCACCAGGCGCAGAGAATACTCGTGTGGCGAACAGCACCGGGCTGAAAACTGACTGGCGCGGATATACCGTTGTCCCCTATGCCACTTCTTATCGGGAAAATCGAATCGCACTTGATGCGGCATCGTTAAAACGTAACGTGGATCTTGAAAATGCAGTAGTCAACGTGGTTCCCACCAAAGGGGCGTTGGTTCTGGCGGAGTTCAATGCCCATGCGGGAGCAAGGGTATTAATGAAAACATCAAAGCAGGGTATACCGCTGCGTTTTGGCGCGATAGCGACGCTGGACGGCATACAGACTAATAGCGGCATTATTGATGATGATGGCTCGCTCTATATGTCCGGTTTGCCCGCTCAGGGAGCGATAACTGTACGCTGGGGCGAAGCTCCCGATCAAATTTGTCATATCAGTTACCAGCTTACCGAACAACAAATTAACTCTGCGATTACGCGAATGGATGCCATATGCAGATAATCTTTGGAGAAAAATGCGTGTTATTACTACGACTATTTTTTGCCGCCGTCTTAATGCTATGGTGCGCTCAAACTGCTGCTTATAGCGGGCAGTGTCATACCACTCAGGGGAATCCGTATATTGGCGTCAATTTTGGCGTTAAAACCCTGGAGGAAGAAGAAAATACGGCTGGAGTAGTTAAAGACAAATTTTATCAGTGGAACGAATCGAATGATTATTATGTTTCCTGTGATTGCGATAAAGACAATGTCAGAAGTGGCCGATGGGCATTCGCCGCGGATTCACCGTTAGTCTATTTAGGCGACAACTGGTACAAAATTAATGACTATCTTGCCGCCAAAGTTTTATTGCAGGTTAAAGGCAGTTCTCCTACTGCGGTTCCTTTCGAAAACGTGGGCACAGGGGCAGATACACGATGGCATATTTGCGATCCCGGCGGTCAACGTTTAGGTGGCCAGGGGGCTAGCGGTAATAGCGGTAGCTTTTCCCTGAAAATATTGCAGCCGTTCGTTGGTTCGGTCGTCATTCCTCCTATGGCGCTGGCGCGATTATTTGAATGCTACAACATACCCGCAGGTGATTCCTGCACGACTACAGGTACATCGGTTTTAGTGTATTACCTGTCTGGTACGATCAATTCACTTGGCTCATGTTCCGTCAATGCCGGAGAGACTATCGAGGTCGATCTGGGCGACGTATTTGCGGCTAACTTTCGTGTTGTAGGGCATAAACCCCTTGGGGCCAGAACGGCAGAACTCGCAATTCCAGTCAGGTGTAACACGGGAAACGCGGGGTTAGTTAACGTCAACCTGAGTCTGACGGCAACCACAGACCCCAGCTATCCCCAGGCGATTAAGACGTCACGTCCTGGCGTGGGCGTGGTGGTGACCGATAGCCAGAACAACATTATTTCCCCTGCTGGTGGAACATTACCGCTCTCTATTCCTGATGATGCAGACAGTATCGCGCGAATGAATGTCTATCCAGTCAGCACGACAGGTGTACCACCAGAAACCGGGCGATTTGAAGCCACGGCAACGGTGAGAATAAATTTTGATTAACGCGTGAACGTATGAAGAAAAAAACGATATTTCAGTGCGTTATCTTGTTCTTTAGCATTCTTAACATCCATGTCGGGATGGCTGGGCCTGAACAAGTTAGTATGCATATTTATGGGAATGTGGTCGATCAGGGCTGTGATGTCGCCACCAAAAGTGCATTACAAAATATTCATATTGGTGATTTTAATATCAGTGATTTTCAGGCCGCGAATACCGTAAGCACTGCTGCTGATTTGAATATCGATATCACCGGTTGTGCCGCTGGTATTACTGGCGCGGACGTCCTTTTTAGCGGCGAGGCTGACACCCTTGCGCCGACACTGCTCAAACTAACTGACACAGGCGGAAGCGGTGGTATGGCAACGGGGATTGCCGTGCAAATTCTTGATGCGCAAAGTCAGCAAGAAATCCCGCTCAATCAGGTCCAGCCTCTTACGCCCTTAAAAGCCGGGGATAACACACTCAAATATCAACTTCGTTATAAGTCCACAAAGGCGGGAGCAACGGGCGGTAATGCGACGGCGGTTCTCTATTTTGATCTGGTTTACCAGTGAAGGAGTGATGTTGAAACGGATAATCTGGATTCTGTTCTTACTGGGATTAACGGGGGGCTGTGAGCTATTTGCCCATGATGGCACAGTCAACATTAGCGGATCGTTTCGCCGTAATACATGCGTGCTGGCACAGGATAGCAAGCAAATCAATGTGCAGTTAGGCGATGTCTCGCTGACACGTTTTTTTCATGGGAATTATGGCCCGGAGAAATCTTTCATCATTAATTTGCAGGATTGCGGAACAGATGTCAGCACGGTTGACGTCACCTTTTCAGGAACCCCCGACGGAGTGCAGAGCGAAATGCTGTCCATTGAAAGTGGTACGGATGCAGCCAGCGGGCTGGCAATTGCGATTCTGGATGATGCGAAGATATTGATTCCGCTTAACCAGGCGAGTAAAGACTACAGCCTACATAGCGGTAAGGTGCCATTAACTTTTTATGCGCAATTGCGACCTGTCAATAGCGATGTGCAGTCGGGTAAAGTGAATGCCAGCGCGACATTTGTACTTCATTATGACTAATACGTGGAACAGATTGGCGCTCTTGATTTTCGCCGTTTTATCGCTGCTGGTGGCGGGTGAATTGCGGGCAGGAGTGGTGGTCGGCGGAACGCGATTTATCTTTCCGGCAGACAGAGAATCGATATCTATTTTACTGACTAATACCAGTCAGGAATCCTGGCTTATTAACAGTAAAATCAACCGCCCAACGCGTTGGGCCGGGGGGGAAGCGTCGACAGTGCCAGCACCATTACTGGCCGCTCCGCCACTTATTCTCCTGAAGCCCGGTACTACAGGCACGTTGCGCTTGCTGAGAACGGAAAGCGACATCTTGCCTGTGGATCGCGAAACGCTATTTGAGTTAAGCATTGCCAGCGTGCCATCCGGCAAAGTTGAAAATCAGAGCGTAAAAGTGGCGATGCGCTCGGTATTTAAACTGTTCTGGCGACCCGAAGGTTTGCCGGGCGACCCGCTGGAAGCTTATCAACAATTACGCTGGACACGGAATTCGCAGGGTGTACAACTCACTAACCCAACGCCTTACTACATTAACCTGATTCAGTTGAGCGTAAATGGTAAAGCGTTAAGTAATGCGGGAGTTGTGCCGCCTAAAAGCCAGCGTCAGACAAGCTGGTGTCAGGCAATCGCACCGTGTCATGTCGCCTGGCGGGCGATAAATGATTACGGCGGGTTGAGTGCAAAGAAGGAGCAAAATCTGCCCTGAAACAGGTTCGGAAAACGTTTGCGTTTTTTTTGCCGCAGGTCAATTCCCTTTTGGTCCGAACTCGCACATAATACGCCCCCGGTTTGCACACCGGGAATCCAGGAGAGTTCATGTACTACCCCTTCGTTCGTAAAGCCCTTTTCCAGCTCGATCCAGAGCGCGCTCATGAGTTTACTTTTCAGCAATTACGCCGTATTACAGGAACGCCGTTTGAAGCACTGGTGCGGCAGAAAGTGCCTGCGAAACCTGTTAACTGCATGGGCCTGACGTTTAAAAATCCGCTTGGTCTGGCAGCCGGTCTTGATAAAGACGGGGAGTGCATTGACGCGTTAGGCGCGATGGGATTTGGATCGATCGAGATCGGTACCGTCACGCCACGTCCACAGCCAGGTAATGACAAGCCGCGTCTCTTTCGTCTGGTAGATGCCGAAGGTTTGATCAACCGTATGGGCTTTAATAATCTTGGCGTTGATAACCTCGTAGAGAACGTAAAAAAGGCCCATTATGACGGCGTCCTGGGTATTAACATCGGCAAAAATAAAGATACGCCAGTGGAGCAGGGCAAAGATGACTATCTGATTTGTATGGAAAAAATCTATGCCTATGCGGGATATATCGCCATCAATATTTCATCGCCGAATACCCCAGGATTACGCACGCTGCAATATGGTGAAGCGCTGGATGATCTCTTAACCGCGATTAAAAATAAGCAAAATGATTTGCAAGCGATGCACCATAAATATGTGCCGATCGCAGTGAAGATCGCGCCGGATCTTTCTGAAGAAGAATTGATCCAGGTTGCCGATAGTTTAGTTCGCCATAATATTGATGGCGTTATTGCAACCAATACCACACTCGATCGTTCTCTTGTTCAGGGAATGAAAAATTGCGATCAAACCGGTGGCTTAAGTGGTCGTCCGCTTCAGTTAAAAAGCACCGAAATTATTCGCCGCTTGTCACTGGAATTAAACGGTCGCTTACCGATCATCGGTGTTGGCGGCATCGACTCGGTTATCGCTGCGCGTGAAAAGATTGCTGCGGGTGCCTCACTGGTGCAAATTTATTCTGGTTTTATTTTTAAAGGTCCGCCGCTGATTAAAGAAATCGTTACCCATATCTAATTATTTCTTCGAATTCCTCTTTATAAGATAATCAGGGCTTTATTTTCAGCCCTGGTTGTTTTATATTCATCGCTGTTGCTTATTTAGACATTTTGTACTTTTATTGTTGAGGTTATTAAGCGAAGCGACAATGGATTGTGTTGCTGCGGTTTTATAGGGTAGGGGAGAGGCAGATGCGAATTAAACCAGACGATAACTGGCGTTGGTATTACGATGAAGAGCACGATCGAATGATGCTCGATTTAGCCAATGGTATGCTATTTCGCTCACGTTTTGCGCGCAAGATGTTGACTCCAGATGCCTTTTCTCCCGCAGGCTTTTGCGTTGACGACGCCGCGCTCTATTTCTCTTTTGAAGAAAAGTGCCGCGATTTTAATTTATCTAAAGAACAAAAAGCCGAACTGGTGCTGAATGCACTGGTAGCAATTCGCTATCTCAAACCGCAAATGCCGAAAAGCTGGCATTTTGTTTCCCATGGTGAAATGTGGGTGCCCATGCCGGGCGATGCGGCCTGCGTTTGGTTGAGCGATACTCACGAGCAGGTCAATTTGCTGGTCGTTGAATCTGGCGAAAATGCCGCACTATGCCTGCTGGCACAACCCTGCGTTGTTATTGCGGGTCGCGCGATGCAGTTGGGCGACGCCATTAAAATCATGAACGACAGGCTGAAACCGCAGGTTAATGTTGACAGCTTCAGCCTCGAACAGGCTGTCTAACGCGCCAACTTAAGTGCAGTCTTCGGCACACAGCTACAGCAAAGAATGGTGCCATCATCGCCCATTGCTGATTTTTTCAGCGGCGTGACTTCGCCTTCTAAAAGCTGAACACGGCAACTTCCACAAATGCCCGCGCGGCAAGAATAAGGGATACGAATTCCCTGATTTTCTAATTGCTCCAGCAACACCTGTTGGTTATTTCCACGAAATGCCTGTCCCTGCCAGTCAATATCTACATTTGCGTCCGGTTGTTGCGTGATGTTGGCGGTATCATCAGCGGCAGCTGCGCCGTAAATTTTTGCCGGAGCCGTTGCCAGAATTTCCACCTCATCGCCAACGCGAATCACGCCGCTATTACGGGCAATTAAATTCTGACCAAAATCGACATCGCTGTTATCCTGGGCAGTGCGGAAAGATTGCAATGTTTTTAATGGTTCGCCTGCCGGATGTTTTTGCCCTTTTTCTGGGCTGACGGTGGTGAAAATACAGCGGCTACAAGGTTTAACCACATCAAACACCACATCACCAATGCGAATCACTTTCCAGCTATCTTCTTCCCAGGCTGACGCGCCGGAAACCACCAGATTGGGGCGGAATTGCTCCATTTTTACACTGGCCGGACAACGTTGTTGGAGATCACGTAACGAGGCTTCGTTAGCAAGAAGGTAAGGATAGCCATCAGCAAATGACAGGGGTACAGTGTTGTGGCGTTTCACGCGCCGGGTCATTTGTGGCCCCACCCAGCGTAATTGCACTTCGCGGGAGAAAAATCTACTTAGCCATTTGTTGATCGCGTCTGGCGCAATTCGCGCGGTAAAATGTGTGCCCCAAACTTCGGTTGGTGCGTCTTGTGTGGCGAAATCAGCAAAACGAACATATGCGCTACTGCCATCTGGTGCGGTGAGATGCAAGCCATCATGCACAGGTGAAGGAGTAAACCGTACCATCTGGGGAAACTGGCGAGCGGTAATAAACGTACCGTCAGGTTCCGTGATCATAAAGATGCGATCGAAGGCCAGACCACTGACATCAGCCAGAGCATGTGTAAGACCAATGCCGCGCATCGATTTAACAGGATGAATAAAAAGCCGGGTTAATGTCGCCACGGTGCGGTCCTCAAATGAAAATAAGCCCTCAACTTTATGACATGACGCGCTTATTAGCTATAATGCGCAACAATTTTCTTAGCGCCTGTCCCATTAGGCTATTTTATTTGTCAGTTTGGCCCTGGGTTGTGCTCGAAATCCTCACGTACTTGTGTACGCTCCGGTTTCTCCGCGCTGTCCATGTCCAGACTGACTGCAACAATTACGCCTACTGCGGTAGGCTCTTAGAGTAAAAGTGACGATATGAATTCTCTGTTTGCCAGTACGGCCCGTGGGCTGGAAGAGCTGTTAAAAACTGAACTGGAAAACCTGGGGGCCGTTGAATGCCAGGTGGTTCAGGGTGGGGTCCATTTCAAGGGCGACACACGGCTTGTTTACCAGAGCCTGATGTGGAGCCGCCTGGCCTCGCGTATTATGTTGCCGCTGGGCGAGTGTAAGGTTTACAGCGATTTAGACCTCTATCTCGGTGTTCAGGCGATCAACTGGACAGAGATGTTTAATCCTGGCGCGACCTTCGCTGTCCACTTCAGTGGTTTGAATGACACCATCCGCAACAGTCAGTACGGCGCGATGAAAGTGAAAGACGCGATCGTCGATGCTTTCACGCGGAAAAATCTGCCGCGTCCAAATGTTGATCGCGATGCGCCGGATATCCGCGTTAACGTCTGGCTGCATAAAGAAACCGCCAGTATCGCTCTTGATCTGAGTGGTGATGGTTTACATCTGCGTGGCTATCGCGATCGTGCTGGTATTGCGCCGATCAAAGAAACCCTGGCAGCCGCTATTGTGATGCGATCCGGCTGGCAGCCAGGAACACCGCTGCTCGATCCGATGTGTGGTTCCGGTACGTTGCTGATTGAAGCGGCGATGCTAGCGACCGATCGCGCACCAGGCTTGCACCGTGGGCGTTGGGGCTTTAGCGGCTGGGTGCAGCATGATGAAGATATCTGGCAGGAAGTGAAAGCGGAAGCGCAAACTCGTGCCCGTAAAGGCCTGGCTGAGTATAGCTCTCATTTTTACGGTTCGGACAGCGACGCACGGGTGATTCAACGTGCGCGCACTAACGCCCGTCTTGCGGGGATTGGTGAACTGATCACCTTTGAGGTGAAAGATGTCGCGCAACTGACCAATCCGCTGCCGAAAGGGCCGTACGGCACAGTGTTGAGCAACCCGCCATACGGGGAACGTCTGGACAGCGAACCGGCGCTGATTGCGCTGCATAGCCTGCTGGGTCGGATCATGAAAAACCAGTTTGGTGGCTGGAATCTCTCTTTGTTTAGTGCCTCGCCGGATCTGCTAAGCTGCTTGCAGCTGCGTGCAGACAAACAGTACAAGGCGAAAAACGGCCCGCTGGACTGCGTACAGAAAAATTACCACGTTGCCGAAAGCACTCCAGACAGCAAACCGGCGATGGTAGCGGAAGACTACGCCAACCGCCTGCGTAAGAACCTCAAAAAATTCGAGAAGTGGGCTCGCCAGGAAGGAATTGAATGTTACCGCCTGTATGACGCCGATCTACCGGAATATAACGTTGCCGTTGACCGTTATGCCGACTGGGTGGTGGTGCAGGAGTATGCGCCGCCAAAAACTATTGATGCTCACAAAGCGCGTCAGCGTCTGTTCGATATTATCGCTGCAACCATTTCGGTACTGGGGATTGCGCCAAACAAACTGGTGCTGAAAACCCGTGAACGCCAGAAGGGCAAAAATCAGTACCAGAAACTGGGCGAGAAGGGCGAGTTTCTTGAAGTTACCGAATATAACGCTCACTTGTTGGTGAACCTGACGGATTACCTCGATACCGGTCTGTTTCTCGATCACCGTATCGCCCGTCGTATGCTCGGTCAGATGAGCAAAGGCAAAGATTTCCTCAACCTGTTCTCTTATACCGGCAGCGCCACCGTGCATGCGGGATTAGGCGGTGCACGCAGCACCACCACCGTGGATATGTCGCGTACTTATCTGGAGTGGGCAGAACGCAACCTGCGTTTGAATGGCCTGACCGGGCGTGCGCATCGCCTGATTCAGGCCGATTGCCTGGCGTGGCTGCGTGAGGCAAATGAACAGTTCGATCTGATCTTTATCGATCCGCCAACCTTCTCTAACTCAAAACGAATGGAAGATGCGTTTGATGTTCAGCGCGATCATCTGGCGCTGATGAAAGATTTGAAACGTCTGCTGCGTGCAGGTGGGACGATCATGTTCTCGAACAATAAACGTGGCTTCCGTATGGATCTCGACGGCCTGGCAAAACTGGGACTGAAAGCACAAGAAATTACGCAAAAAACGCTCTCCCAGGATTTCGCCCGTAACCGCCAGATCCACAACTGCTGGCTGATTACCGCAGCCTAAAGGAATAGTAATGTCATTAATCAGTATGCATGGCGCATGGCTGTCGTTCAGCGACGCGCCGCTTCTCGATAACGCAGAACTGCATATCGAAGATAACGAACGTGTTTGTCTGGTGGGCCGCAACGGCGCGGGCAAATCGACGTTAATGAAAATCCTCAACCGTGAACAAGGGCTGGATGACGGTCGCATTATTTACGAGCAAGATTTGATTGTAGCTCGTCTGCAACAGGATCCGCCGCGTAACGTTGAGGGTAGCGTTTATGATTTCGTTGCCGAAGGCATTGAAGAACAAGCGGAATATCTGAAACGCTATCACGATATTTCGCGCCTGGTGATGAACGACCCGAGCGAGAAAAATCTCAACGAACTGGCGAAGGTTCAGGAACAGCTGGATCACCACAACCTGTGGCAGCTGGAAAACCGCATCAACGAAGTGCTGGCGCAACTGGGGTTAGATCCTAACGTTGCGCTGTCGTCGCTTTCCGGCGGCTGGTTGCGTAAAGCGGCATTAGGACGCGCGCTGGTGAGTAATCCGCGCGTGCTGTTGCTTGATGAACCGACAAACCACCTGGATATTGAAACCATCGACTGGCTGGAAGGGTTTTTGAAAACTTTCAACGGGACGATTATTTTCATCTCCCACGACCGTTCGTTTATCCGCAATATGGCGACGCGCATTGTTGATCTCGATCGCGGCAAGCTGGTGACCTATCCAGGGAATTACGACCAGTACCTGCTGGAAAAAGAAGAAGCCCTGCGCGTGGAAGAATTACAAAATGCCGAGTTCGATCGCAAACTGGCGCAGGAAGAGGTGTGGATCCGCCAGGGGATCAAAGCACGCCGTACCCGTAATGAAGGCCGCGTACGCGCCCTGAAAGCGATGCGTCGCGAGCGTGGTGAACGTCGCGAAGTGATGGGTACCGCAAAGATGCAGGTGGAAGAGGCCAGCCGCTCCGGTAAGATCGTTTTCGAAATGGAAGACGTTTGCTACCAGGTTGACGGTAAGCAACTGGTGAAAGATTTTTCGGCCCAGGTTCTACGTGGCGACAAAATTGCCCTGATTGGTCCGAATGGGTGCGGCAAAACCACGCTGCTGAAACTGATGCTCGGTCAGCTTCAAGCGGACAGCGGGCGTATTCACGTTGGCACCAAACTGGAAGTGGCTTATTTCGATCAGCACCGCGCGGAACTGGATCCCGATAAAACGGTGATGGATAACCTTGCCGAAGGTAAGCAAGAGGTGATGGTTAACGGCAAGCCACGCCACGTATTGGGCTATTTGCAGGACTTTCTGTTCCATCCGAAACGGGCGATGACGCCGGTACGTGCGCTTTCTGGCGGTGAGCGGAACCGCTTGCTGCTGGCGCGTTTGTTCCTCAAACCAAGCAACTTATTGATTCTTGACGAACCGACCAACGATCTTGATGTCGAAACGCTGGAACTGCTGGAAGAACTGATCGACAGCTATCAGGGCACGGTATTGCTGGTTAGCCACGATCGTCAGTTTGTCGATAACACCGTTACAGAATGTTGGATCTTCGAAGGCGGCGGTAAAATTGGTCGTTATGTCGGCGGTTATCATGATGCCCGTGGTCAGCAAGAGCAGTATGTGGCGCTCAAACAGCCTGCGGTGAAAAAAACCGAAGAAGCCGCCGCGGCAAAAGCAGAAACTGTAAAACGCAGCAGTAGCAAACTAAGCTATAAATTGCAGCGCGAACTGGAGCAGCTACCGCAATTGCTCGAAGATCTGGAGGCGAAGCTGGAAGCCCTACAGACGCAGGTGGCGGATGCTTCCTTCTTCAGTCAGCCACATGAGCAGACACAAAAAGTGCTCGCCGATATGGCTGCTGCAGAGCAGGAGCTGGAGCAAGCCTTTGAACGCTGGGAGTATCTTGAAGCGTTAAAAAATGGTGGCTGATCGCAAAATAGTCGATTTAAACAGAGACAGCTGACAACGGTAAAATTGCCTGATGAACTGGGTTTATCAGGCATGAAAACCAACACTTTGTTAGTCATCTGTAAAATAGCGCATCATTAAGGAGTACCAATGTGCGAACATCATCATGCCGCGAAGCACATCCTGTGCTCGCAGTGTGACATGCTGGTGGCGTTACCGCGCCTTGAGCATGGTCAGAAAGCGGCATGTCCCCGGTGTGGCACAACGTTAACCGTGGCGTGGGATGCCCCTCGGCAGCGTCCCACCGCCTATGCGTTGGCTGCACTGTTCATGCTGTTGCTGTCCAACTTGTTTCCTTTTGTGAATATGAACGTTGCAGGAGTTACCAGTGAAATTACATTACTGGAAATTCCCGGCGTGCTTTTTTCTGAGGACTACGCCAGCCTCGGCACCTTTTTCCTGTTGTTTGTGCAACTGGTTCCCGCGTTTTGTCTGATAACCATTCTGTTACTGGTGAATCGCGCGGAATTACCGGTCCGTTTAAAAGAGCAACTGGCACGGGTGCTTTTTCAACTCAAAACCTGGGGAATGGCGGAGATTTTCCTCGCTGGTGTGCTGGTCAGTTTCGTTAAACTGATGGCTTACGGCAGCATTGGGGTAGGCAGCAGCTTTCTCCCCTGGTGTTTATTTTGTGTCCTGCAACTGCGCGCTTTTCAGTGCGTTGATCGTCGCTGGTTATGGGACGACATCGCCCCGATGCCAGAACTGCGCCAGCCGCTAAAACCAGGCGTCACGGGGATACGTCAGGGGCTGCGTTCGTGCTCCTGTTGTACGGCAATCCTTCCTGCTGATGAACCCGTGTGCCCGCGTTGTAGTACCAAAGGGTACGTTCGGCGTAGAAACAGCCTGCAGTGGACACTCGCGCTGCTTGTAACGTCCATCATGCTGTATCTTCCGGCTAATATTTTGCCCATCATGGTGACGGATTTATTAGGCTCGAAGATGCCGTCGACGATTCTCGCTGGGGTCATTCTGTTATGGAGCGAAGGCTCTTATCCCGTCGCTGCGGTGATCTTTCTGGCCAGTATTATGGTGCCAACGTTAAAGATGATCGCAATCGCGTGGCTGTGTTGGGATGCCAAAGGGCATGGCAAGCGCGACAGTGAAAGAATGCATTTGATTTATGAAGTTGTTGAGTTTGTAGGCCGCTGGTCGATGATTGACGTTTTCGTTATCGCGGTGCTCTCGGCGCTGGTGCGTATGGGAGGTTTAATGAGTATTTATCCGGCAATGGGTGCATTAATGTTTGCTTTAGTCGTCATAATGACAATGTTTTCTGCTATGACGTTTGACCCGCGTTTGTCGTGGGATCGTCAACCTGAATCAGAGCATGAGGAGTCCTGACAGTATGGAATCTAATAATGGGGAAGCCAAAATCCAGAAAGTGAAGAACTGGTCTCCCGTGTGGATATTTCCTATCGTCACGGCGCTCATTGGGGCCTGGGTTCTTTTTTATCATTACAGCCATCAGGGACCGGAAGTGACCCTGATCACCGCGAATGCGGAAGGAATTGAAGGTGGCAAAACCACCATTAAAAGCCGTAGCGTTGACGTCGGCGTGGTTGAAAGCGCCACACTGGCTGATGATTTGACGCACGTTGAAATCAAAGCGCGGCTGAATTCCGGTATGGAAAAATTGCTGCATAAAGACACCGTCTTTTGGGTGGTGAAACCGCAGATTGGTCGCGAAGGGATTAGCGGCCTGGGAACGCTGCTGTCTGGAGTTTATATCGAACTGCAGCCAGGCGCGAAAGGCAGCAAAATGGATAAATACGATTTGCTGGACTCGCCACCGTTGGCCCCGCCTGATGCGAAAGGTATCCGTGTGATTCTCGATAGCAAAAAAGCCGGGCAGCTCTCGCCAGGAGATCCGGTGCTGTTCCGTGGCTATCGGGTAGGTTCGGTTGAAACCAGCACCTTCGATACACAAAAACGCAATATCAGCTATCAACTGTTCATCAATGCACCTTATGACCGACTGGTGACCAACAATGTTCGCTTCTGGAAAGATAGTGGCATTGCGGTTGATCTGACGTCAGCAGGGATGCGTGTGGAGATGGGCTCATTGACAACGCTGCTGAGTGGCGGTGTCAGCTTTGATGTGCCGGAAGGTCTGGATTTAGGGCAGCCAGTGGCACCGAAAACAGCTTTCGTTTTGTATGATGATCAGAAGAGCATTCAGGATTCGTTGTACACCGATCACATTGATTATCTGATGTTCTTTAAAGATTCGGTACGCGGTCTGCAACCGGGAGCTCCGGTAGAGTTCCGGGGTATTCGCCTGGGTACCGTAAGCAAAGTGCCATTCTTTGCGCCGAATATGCGTCAGACATTTAACGATGATTACCGTATTCCGGTACTGATTCGTATCGAGCCAGAGCGGCTGAAAATGCAGCTTGGCGAAAATGCGGATGTTGTTGAGCACCTTGGCGAATTGTTGAAACGTGGTTTACGCGGATCGCTGAAAACCGGAAACCTGGTCACTGGTGCACTGTATGTTGATCTCGATTTCTATCCAAATACGCCTGCAATAACCGGTATTCGTGAATTTAATGGTTATCAGATTATCCCGACCGTTAGCGGCGGCCTGGCGCAAATCCAGCAACGACTGATGGAAGCGTTGGATAAGATCAACAAACTGCCATTGAATCCGATGATTGAACAGGCAACCAGTACGCTTTCTGAAAGTCAGCGCACAATGAAAAACCTGCAAACGACGCTGGATAGCATGAACAAGATCCTCGCTAGCCAGTCGATGCAGCAGTTGCCGACGGATATGCAGTCAACGTTGCGTGAATTGAATCGCAGCATGCAGGGCTTCCAGCCTGGCTCCGCAGCCTACAACAAGATGGTGGCGGATATGCAGCGCCTTGATCAGGTGTTGCGAGAACTGCAACCGGTGCTGAAAACGCTCAATGAGAAGAGTAACGCGCTGGTATTTGAAGCGAAGGACAAAAAAGATCCAGAGCCGAAGAGGGCGAAACAATGAAAAAGTGGCTAGTGACGATTGCAGCACTGTGGCTGGCCGGATGCAGCTCCGGCGAAATTAATAAAAACTATTACCAGTTACCTGTGGTGCAGAGCGGTACACAAAGTACCGCCAGCCAGGGCAATCGTCTGTTATGGGTAGAGCAGGTCACTGTTCCTGACTATCTGGCGGGGAATGGTGTGGTTTATCAAACCAGTGATGTGAAGTATGTGATTGCCAACAACAACTTGTGGGCCAGCCCGTTGGATCAACAGTTGCGCAACACCCTGGTTGCCAACCTGAGTACGCAACTGCCCGGCTGGGTGGTTGCCTCCCAGCCTCTGGGAAGCGCCCAGGACACGCTCAATGTTACCGTAACGGAGTTTAACGGTCGCTATGATGGCAAGGTCATTGTCAGTGGTGAGTGGCTGTTGAACCACCAGGGACAACTGATCAAACGTCCGTTCCGTCTGGAAGGAGTGCAAACTCAGGATGGTTACGATGAGATGGTTAAAGTACTGGCCAGTGTCTGGAGTCAGGAAGCCGCTTCTATTGCGCAAGAGATAAAGCGTCTACCTTAATTATAAAGATTTGTAAATATAACCGTCTCCGGTATGTTGCCTGAGGCGGTTTTTTTGTTTCTAACGTGCGGAAAAATTTGTTCCTCTTCACATTTTTTGTACAACCGACATGCCCGTGTAGCTCACAAATATGACAGTGGCGTGAATTTTGCGCATTGACGGCAGTTATGATTCGCGGTATTGCTTAACTGTGATTGCACATTTAGTAATCACTGTTTTCTTTTCCACCAGAAACCAGTATGAGGGAAACGAGGCATGAAGAGACAAAAACGAGATCGCCTGGAACGGGCACATCAACGTGGTTATCAGGCCGGCATCGCCGGACGCTCAAAAGAAATGTGTCCCTATCAGACGCTGAATCAAAGGTCACAATGGCTGGGAGGCTGGCGAGAAGCCATGGCGGACAGGGTAGTAATGGCCTGATTCTGTCTCTTTAAAAAGAAACCTCCGCATTGCGGAGGTTTCGCCTTTTGATACTCTGTCTGATTATAATCAGAAGGCAGACGTATCCTGGAACAGACCGACTTTCAGGTCGCTGGCGGTATAGATAAGACGACCATCAACCAGCACTTCGCCATCCGCCAGGCCCATAATCAGACGACGGTTAACAATGCGTTTAAAGTGAATACGGTAGGTCACTTTTTTCGCTGTCGGCAGTACCTGACCAGTGAATTTCACTTCGCCAACGCCCAGCGCGCGGCCTTTACCTTCGCCGCCCAGCCAGCCGAGGTAGAACCCTACCAGCTGCCACATTGCGTCCAGGCCCAGGCATCCCGGCATAACCGGATCGCCAATAAAGTGGCATCCGAAGAACCACAGATCCGGATTGATATCCAGTTCTGCTTCAACATACCCTTTGTCGAAGTTACCACCCGTTTCGGTCATTTTGACCACACGGTCCATCATCAGCATGTTCGGTGCTGGCAATTGCGGGCCTTTAGCGCCAAACAGTTCACCGCGACCAGAGGCAAGAAGGTCTTCTTTTGTATAGGATTCGCGTTTATCTACCATGTTCTCTGTAAGCCTTATTTTATTGAAGCACGCAGGATAGCTAACACGTGTACGCTGAACAAGTCCGATCAGTTCGGAATAAACCAGTTCAGCCAACGTAATGGCCATGGAAAACGGTGACGTCCTTCCTGTTGCGATGCTTGCGCGATACGTTCCTGGATGGTTTGCATCAGCGTCGTTTGGCCTTCGCCATCCCACACCAGATTTAATAATAACGGCAGTGCGTCAGTCACATCGTCTACTGCCCAGATGGTGAATTTGCCTTCTTCTACCGCTTTCACCAGTTCACTGTGAAGACTTAAATGGCGAACGTTAGCTGTGGGGATAATGACACCTTGTTTCCCGGTTAACTCACGTTGCTGGCAAATAGCAAAGAAGCCTTCGATTTTCTCATTTAAACCACCGACCGGCTGGGCGCGACCGAACTGATCGACTGAACCTGTGATAGCGATACTCTGATTCACCGGCACATCGGCGAGGGCGCTTATCAGGGCGCAGAGTTCAGCCATCGAGGCACTATCTCCATCAACTTCACTGTATGACTGCTCAAATGTCAGCGATGCTGAGAAGGGGATCTGTTGCTCAAGCTGTAGTTCCGACATCAGGAACGCTTGCATGATCATCATCCCTTTCGCATGGATATTGCCGCCAAGCTCCGCTTTGCGTTCGATGTCGGTGAATTCACCATCGCCAATATGCACAACGCAGCTAATGCGAGAAGGTTCGCCAAAAGCGCGTGGATGACCCGGAAATTCAATGACCGAAAGGGCGTTAATTTGCCCGATGCGTTCGCCTTCGGTTTCAATCAGGATTTGCTCCTGAAGGATCTCATCCTGCATACGTTCAGCGAGGAAACCTTCGCGCCATTCACGCTGCTGCAGCATTAAGTTTAGCTGCTCGCCGGAGAAGGTGTCGCCATCACACAGGGAGGCGACCTCTTTACACTGGCGGAGGATCCACTGCGGGCTAAGCGGAAGTGTTTCTTGTTCACCGGTGTAGCGTGCTGCTTCGCGGATAAGTACCGGCCAGGCATCCGCTCCCGGTGCAGGTAAGTGATTATGTCTGGCGGTAAATGTCACCCAGCGACACCACTGGGTTACTGACTCTGCATCGACAATCTGCAGAGTATCTTCAAATTCGCTATAAATAGCCTGCTCTGAAAGCTCTGGCTCCATCTCCTGGAAATCAGCCAATGATTCGCGTTCGCCTACCAGAATGACTTTCAGCTTCAATGGCATCGAAGGCACAGAGACGGGGAGAGGGCGCGACTCATCAAACGCAACCCAGTCAAAACGCTCGCGGTTAACGATATTTTTCAGCCGCATCCACAGCAGAGGTTGCGCCAGCAGTGTACGCAAAGAGATGATGAGAATACCGCCATTTGCCTGATGCACCAGACCAGGCTGCAGGGTAATGTCGCCATTAAACTGGCGCAGGCAGCCAAAGAGTTGCTCCGCTTCTACCCAGTCGGCAGCGACAACTTGCGTTAAAGTCGCAAAATTATCATCTGCACTCACTGCGTGACGTAAGCGGATGGAGTGGCCGGAAACCTCATAGTGACCGCCCACCAGTTGGCCTGCATCGCTTTGTAGCGTACGCGCGGCATTGGCAATAAGATTCAGATACTCAGACTCTTCCGGGGCCTTCGCCAGCATAAAAGAGGAGGATGCTCGCGTATGCAGCAACTGCTCCAGTGCGAATTGCAGTCGCGGTTGAGTATCACTGAATAAAGGATCGTTTTCGTCAATCAAATGTGGCTGAGCAAATATTTCCTGATAGCTATCGGTATCAGGAACCAGGTCACGCCATGCAAGTTTCGTAATGGTCAAAGTTGATGTTTTTTAGTCTGTTGTCAAAGCCGCGATTATACCGTAACCGGCACTACAGCACACGTAGAAAGCACCGACAATACTCCTGGCATGGGCGTTAAAGCTCACAGGATGGAGATTCTTTTCTTCACTGGCCTAAAAAGCTGATATTCTGTAAAGAGTTACACGGTAACATTGAGATCGCTATGAAATATCAACAACTTGAAAATCTTGAAAGCGGTTGGAAATGGAAGTATCTGGTGAAGAAGCATCGCGAAGGGGAGTTAATCACCCGTTACATAGAAGCCAGTGCCGCCCAGGAAGCCGTCGATGTGTTGCTCTCGCTGGAAAATGAACCCGTGCTGGTAAATGGCTGGATTGACAAGCATATGAATCCGGAACTGGTCAATCGCATGAAGCAAACCATTCGGGCAAGACGAAAGCGCCATTTTAATGCGGAACACCAGCATACGCGCAAAAAATCGATCGATCTGGAATTTATTGTCTGGCAACGTCTGGCTGGTCTTGCGCAGCGTCGCGGTAAAACGCTTTCTGAAACGATTGTTCAGCTGATTGAAGATGCGGAAAACAAAGAGAAATACGCGAATAAAATGTCTTCTCTGAAGCAGGATCTGCAGGCATTGCTGGGTAAGGAATAACTGACGAAAGTCAGTTCAATTTACTAAAGGCAAAAAAAACCCCGCAGCAGCGGGGTTTTTCTACCAGACGAGAACTTAAGCTTGCGGCTGAGTTACAACGTCTTTGATACCTTTAACTTCGATCTCTACGCGACGATCCGGAGCCAGGCAGTCGATCAGTGCAGCACGCTGTTTCACGTTGTCACAGGTGTTGCCAGTAACCGGGTTGGATTCGCCCATACCACGTGCGGAGATCTTGTCTGCCGGGATACCTTTGGAGATCAGGTAATCAACAACAGACTGAGCACGGCGCTCGGACAGACCCTGGTTGTAAGCGTCAGAACCGATGCGGTCAGTGTAACCCAGAACAACTACGGAACCGTCTTTCGGATCCAGGTTGCTCAGCTGGCTGTACAGCTGATCCAGAGCAGCCTGACCTTCCGGTTTCAGGGTTGCTTTGTTGAAGTTGAACAGAACGTCAGACTTCAGAGTGAAGTGCTTGGTCTGTACTTCCGGTGCCGGAGCTGGAGCCGGAGCAACTACCGGAGCTGCTTCGCCCTGACCGAAACGGTAGGAAACACCCAGGCTCAGCAGACCGTTGTCCGGACGAGTACCGATGGTGTTTGCGTCACCGATGTTGTTGGTCCACTGGTATTCCAGACGGGTAGCGATTTCAGGAGTGATCGCGTACTCAACACCACCTGCGAAAACCGGAGAAACGCCAGTGTCGTGGTCTTTAAAGGATGCGCCACCAGGTACGTTAGCCTTGGTGTCTGCACGCCATACCATACCACCCAGACGAGTGTATACGTCCAGATCGTCAGTGATTGGGTAACCCAGTTTAGCAGTCAGTTGAACGCCCTGAGCTTTGTATGCTCCGTTGATGTTGTCGCCTTTGTACGGCATACGACCTAACCAGTCGTAACCCATTTCAAAACCAACATACGGGTTAACCTGGTAACCACCAAAAGCACCTGCACCCAGTTGGTTTTCGTGGGTCGGACCATTGTTAGGAATAAAACCAGTGTCATGGTACTGGGACCAGCCCAGTTTAGCACCAGTGTACCAGGTGTTATCTTTCGGAGCGGCCTGCGCTACGGTAGCGAAACCAGCCAGTGCCACTGCAATCGCGATAGCTGTCTTTTTCATTTTTTGCGCCTCGTTATCATCCAAAATACGCCATGAATATCTCCAACGAGATAACACGGTTAAATCCTTCACCGGGGGATCTGCTCAATATTAACTCTACCGATATCTTCGGCTTATGCCGAGCACCCCTGGCGATGTAAAGTCTACAACGTAGTTGAAAACTTACAAGTGTGAACTCCGTCAGGCATATGAAAAAAAAGTCTTGTATAAGGTATGTTTAATCTTTTTTGTCAGCGACAATTTACAGAAGAAAATCGCGGAAACCGCTTCAGACAAGCCTCCGCAAGGAAAATTAGTCACGACTGAAAGCATTGGCTGGGCGACAAAAAAAGTTCCAGGATTAATCCTAAATTTACTTAATGATACAAATTAGAGTGAATTTTTAGCCCGGAAAGTTGTCTCGTGGCGTGAGAGGATGCGCTTACCGGACGCATAATAAACCCCATAGCGTTACCTTCATTTGCCGCATCAACAAGTTCAGCATGCTCTTCTTCAGTCAAATCATCTGCCAACCAACCGATCACCACACTGTAATTGCCCGTGCGTAAAGCGCGAACCATTGACTCCACAGTGTGGCAAGGGGAGAGCTGGCTAATCTGCATTACTTTCGTTAAGGGTAGCCCAGATGCCTGAACCCATTCCCGACTCAGTTTTTGTTGCGGTGTTAACCAGAGTTGCCAGCGCGATTGCTGACCGAGTTGCTGTAACAATGGCAACAGTAGAAGTTGCGTCATCATGGGCTGATCTTCGCGATAGACAACTTCACTGATAAGCCCGGCTGTAGTGTTTTCCGTAGAGACACGCGCAATTTTACTTGCTGCGGATGAGAACGACGAAGAACGATGTGCATAGCCTGAAGTGTACATAATCAATCCAGCCCCTGTGAGTTACTGTATGGATATACAGTACATCCAGTGACAACAAAGATCAACCCTATTTTCGGAAAGAGCCTCGCAAATTTTGTCGTTGGTGACGGGAAAACATAAATTAATCTTGCCCCTTAAGAATAAGTTGCCTATTTTCGTAGTTAACGGATCCGTTAATGTGAATCATTCTTTTATGTTATGATTTTAAAAGGAATTTTATGAAAAGCCTCTCCTATAAGCGGATCTATAAATCACAAGAATACCTGGCAACGTTGGGCACAATTGAATACCGATCATTGTTTGGCAGTTACAGCCTGACCGTTGACGACACGGTGTTTGCGATGGTTTCTGATGGTGAGTTGTATCTTCGGGCTTGTGAGCAAAGTGCACAGTACTGTGTAAAACATCCGCCTGTCTGGCTGACATATAAAAAGTGTGGCCGATCCGTTACCCTCAATTACTATCGGGTTGATGAAAGTCTATGGCGAAATCAACTGAAGCTGGTGCGTCTGTCGAAATATTCTCTCGATGCAGCGCTGAAAGAGAAAAGCACGCGCAATACCCGGGAAAGACTGAAAGATTTGCCCAATATGTCTTTTCATCTGGAAGCGATTCTCGGGGAGGTGGGGATTAAGGATGTACGGGCGTTACGTATACTTGGGGCAAAAATGTGTTGGTTGCGACTGCGGCAGCAAAACAGTCTGGTGACAGAAAAGATTCTGTTTATGCTTGAAGGTGCCATTATCGGCATTCATGAAGCTGCGCTCCCGGTGGCACGCCGCCAGGAGCTTGCAGAATGGGCTGACTCTCTTACGCCGAAACAGGAGTTTCCTGCGGAACTTGAGTAATCTGGCGTTGCAGACGACCAATCTCAGGCAGTAATGCAATCAATAATCCAACTTGTTGTACGACCAGAGGTTCTTTGCTGTCTGCCCGTGGTTCAAGTTGCTGCATCCGCTGTTTCAGGCTAGCTAATGCCTCATTGACGCGTTCTTCATCAGCAGGTTGATGATGTAACGCGTCATCAACATAGCAAACTGCGTCATCAAGAAACGCCAGAATTTCAGGATTAGTTAACTGCTCCCGGTGAGCACCGAGGGCTGAGATATAGCTGGTAAACGTATGGTTAAGGCACAGCAACCGAAACGCGGCTTCGCGAATTTGCGGGGTAACGTTCGGCTCGCTGGACATATTTGATACCACCGACGCCAGCTCAGCATCACGGTTGTGTGCATCGCGGCGGGCAATACGATACGCCAGACGGTTATCACGCCCCTGATGGTATTGCTCCAGTATGGCATCGAGATACCGACAGTTGGCCTCTGTGGCGCGTTCGAGCATGCGCGGCAGATTGCGAAACTGCCAGTCAGGCCAGATGTAGCTCACTGCCGCCCACGCAATGGCACAACCAATCAGCGTATCGATTACGCGAGGTAACGCTACTTCAAAACCTTCACCCAGTAAGTTAAAACACAGTAGCACCAAAAGTGTGATGAACATCGTTGCATGAGCGTATTGCACGTTACGGAAGGCAAAAAAGAGCACGCCGGTAATAACCAGCAGCACCAGCTGCCCTTCCAGTGATGGCACAAACCACAGCACAGGAATGCCAATGGCGATACCTACCAGCGTACCAATAATCCTTAACTTCAGGCGGTGGCGCGTGGCGTTATAGTTTGGCTGGCAGACAAACAAACTTGTCAGCAAGATCCAATACCCGTGATGCATTCCGGTTATTTGAATGATGGCGTAGCCGAAGCACAACACCAGCGACATTCTTACCGCATGACGGAAGAGGGCGGATTCCGGCGTGAAGTGACGGCTAAGACGCAGCCAGATATCACTCAACCCGTGCGGGCTGTCATCAGCGAGCTCATTTTCGTCATTATTATGGGGTAGTGCCTGGGCCTGTTCTGATTCAATTGTTGCCAGTTGGGCATCAATGGCGCGTAAATTGTTCAGCAAAAATCCCAGTGTTTTGAGTAAATCGGCGGGTGCGCCGTTATCGCGCATCCGCTCCAGCGCAGCATCAATATGCGTAAAAGCGCGCTCAAAATGCGGATCATGTTGATAAGGCTGACGCAGCAAAATACAGCGTGACAGTTGCTGGCACGCCTGGCCCTGCATCGACATCAGCCGCTGAAAACGGAACAGCACGTCGCTGTGGCGAAAATGTTCACGCAATGTTTGATACTGAATATGAGAAGAGCTGGCACGCTCGTGAATATCCTGCGCGACAAAGTAATAATGCAGCGTGCGACGCGTTCCCCGTTGACCACGATCGCCACGTAAGCGGGTCAGCAGCGAGAGTTTCGTCTGATTCAATGTCGCCATCAGTTGTCCGTTGGCGAGAGCCAAATCGTACAGCGGTGCCTGGCTTTCATCTTCAATATCAGGATCAAACATGCGCGACTTGAGCTCAAGATAACGCGCCAGTTGTTCATAGCAACGCGCCAGGTTGTCCTGCAGCGGGCGGACCGGGAACAGCAGATGACCAATAAGTGTCAGGACGTTGTACCAGACGGCACCGGCCAGCAGATAAATCGGCTGCTGATACCAGTGCTCATAAAGTGATGTTCCCAACATAGTGTAAATGGCGATCAGCAATGCACCGAAGGCAATTGTTGCATAGCGTTGACCCAGACCGCCGAGCAAAATGAAGCCGCTGGTAGAGAGCGTTAAGCCAATCGCAAATAGCCAGGGCCAGGGAAACAGCAATTCTACTGAGGCCGAGGCGATAAAAAAGCAGAACAGCGTAATGATGAGGTTACGCAAACGTCCCGCCAGTCGGTCATCGAGATCGGTCAGCGCCGCTGCCACCATCCCCAGCGTTAGCGGAATCGTCAGTTTTACATCACCCAGCCACCACGGAAACGCTGTGGTTCCACAAAGCGCAATAAAAATACGCGCGTAATACAGCCAGGCGCTGTTCCAGGTATAGCGTTTGAGCAAAGGACTTAGCATAAAGGCCATATTAGTGGATTATTCAAAACGACGACGTGCATTGGCTTCACGCGCAGCTTGCGCTGTTTCTACCGATACCACGCGACGACCAACCGGCCATAGTGCAATAGCGGCAATTTTAAAGTTCGCAATGCCGACAGGAATGCCAATGATTGAAATACATTGTGCGATGCCCGTTGCAATGTGCATCAGGCATAACCACCAGCCAAAGAAAATCAGCCAGAAAATATTCAATACCGTACCGCCAGTATTCAGCAGTACATTTTTGCCAGCCGGGTTCAGTTCATCGACATGAATAGCTTCATTGCCATAAGGCACCAGAGACAGTTTAGTGATCTCCCAGCAGGATCGTGTCAGCGGTAAGGTAAAAATCAGCACAATACTGACCAGAGTCGCCAACAGCCAGCCCAGAGTGGTGGCAAATCCGCCAAGCACAAAGTTCAGAATGTTCAAAACGGTACGCATAAAACCTCGCTTTACTGTGGTTTTCAGTAATGGGCGGCAATTGTAACGTTTTTTTGGGCTGGAGCACGTTTTCTCTGACGGTTACACTGATAAGAAATAATTTCGTGTGGATCTACAGAGTCATGGAACTGAAAGCGACAACGCTTGGAAAACGTCTGGCACAGCACCCTTACGATCGGGCGGTGATCCTCAATGCCGGGATTAAAGTCTCCGGCGATCGCCACGAATACCTTATTCCTTTCAATCAATTACTGGCGATTCACTGTAAGCGCGGTCTGGTATGGGGCGAGCTGGAATTTGTACTGCCGGACGAAAAAGTGGTGCGTCTGCACGGCACCGAATGGGGCGAGACGCAGCGTTTTTACCATCATCTTGATGCTCACTGGCGGCGGTGGAGTGGCGAGATGAGCGAAATTGCGTCTGGTGTTTTACGCCAGCAACTGGATTTGATTGCCACGCGCACTGGAGAAAATAAATGGCTGACGCGTGAGCAAACCTCTGGCGTTCAGCAACAAATCCGCCAGGCTTTGTCGGCGTTGCCGTTGCCGGTTAACCGACTGGAAGAATTCGATAACTGCCGTGAGGCGTGGCGTAAATGTCAGGCCTGGTTGAAAGATATTGAAAGCGCTCGGTTGCAGCATAACCAGGCGTATACCGAAGCCATGCTTACCGAGTATGCGGATTTTTTCCGCCAGGTCGAGTCTTCACCGCTGAATCCGGCGCAGGCCCGGGCAGTCGTTAATGGCGAGCATTCTCTGTTAGTGCTGGCAGGTGCAGGAAGCGGAAAAACGTCGGTGCTGGTGGCCCGTGCAGGCTGGTTGCTGGCGCGTGGTGAAGCGTCCCCTGAGCAAATTTTATTGCTGGCGTTTGGTCGCAAAGCCGCTGAAGAGATGGACGAGCGTATTCGCGAACGGCTACATACCGAAGACATTACCGCACGCACGTTTCATGCGCTGGCGCTGCATATTATTCAGCAGGGCAGCAAAAAAGTTCCGATAGTCAGCAAACTGGAAAATGATACCGCTGCCCGTCATGAACTCTTTATTGCTGAGTGGCGCAAGCAATGCAGCGAAAAGAAAGCGCAGGCGAAGGGCTGGCGGCAATGGCTGACGGAAGAAATGCAGTGGTCAGTGCCAGAAGGTAACTTCTGGGATGATGAAAAATTACAGCGTCGTCTTGCATCACGCCTCGATCGTTGGGTAAGTCTGATGCGGATGCACGGTGGTGCACAGGCAGAAATGATTGCCAGTGCACCCGAAGAGATTCGCGATCTGTTCAGTAAACGTATCAAGTTGATGGCCCCGTTATTAAAAGCCTGGAAAGGTGCGCTGAAGGCAGAAAACGCTGTCGATTTTTCGGGCCTTATTCATCAGGCGATTGTGATTCTGGAGAAAGGTCGCTTTATCAGCCCGTGGAAGCATATTCTGGTTGATGAATTTCAGGATATCTCGCCGCAGCGGGCAGCGTTGTTAGCGGCATTACGCAAGCAAAACAGTCAGACGACGTTGTTCGCCGTTGGTGATGACTGGCAGGCGATTTACCGATTCAGCGGTGCGCAAATGTCGCTCACCACCGCTTTCCATGAAAACTTTGGTGAAGGCGATCGCTGTGATTTAGACACGACTTACCGTTTTAACAGTCGTATCGGTGAGGTGGCAAACCGGTTTATTCAGCAGAACCCAGGCCAGTTGAAAAAGCCGCTAAACAGCTTAACCAATGGAGACGAAAAAGCCGTCACGTTATTGGATGAGAGTCAACTTGACGCTTTGCTGGATAAGCTCTCTGGTTATGCCAAACCGGAAGAGCGCATTCTTATCCTGGCGCGTTACCATCACATGAGGCCTGCCAGCCTGGAAAAAGCGGCAACACGCTGGCCGAAGTTGCAAATCGACTTTATGACCATTCATGCCAGCAAAGGGCAACAGGCGGATTACGTCATCATCGTTGGCTTGCAGGAGGGAAGTGATGGTTTTCCGGCTGCGGCGCGGGAGTCGATTATGGAAGAGGCGCTACTGCCACCGGTTGAGGATTTCCCGGACGCTGAAGAACGGCGGTTAATGTACGTGGCGCTGACCCGGGCACGCCATCGGGTATGGGCACTGTTTAACAAAGAGAATCCCTCTCCCTTTGTGGAAATACTGAAAAATCTGGATGTGCCGGTGGCGAGAAAACCGTAAGAAACAGGTGGCGTTTGCCACCTGTGCAATATTACTTCAGACGGTCCGCGAGATAACGCTGATAATCGGGGATCAGAATATCGACCGCGTCGTTGAAATGCGGCGACTGGATTATGAAGTCTGCCGTTGCCACGTTGGTGGCGACCGGAATGTTCCATACCGTCGCCAGACGCAGCAAGGCTTTCACGTCAGGATCGTGCGGCACGGCATTTAGTGGATCCCAGAAGAAAATCAATACATCAATTTTCCCTTCTGAGATCAATGCGCCAACCTGCTGGTCACCCCCCATTGGGCCACTCAACATCGCGTTGACGTTCATGCCGGTCGCGCGGGAAATTAAGTTACCGGTAGTGCCTGTTGCATACAGTACGTGTTGTTCCAGTAACGGTTGATGCCGTTCCACCCAGCTCATCAGCATTTGTTTGCAGTGATCGTGTGCCACCAGCGCAATATGTTTCCGCGCAGGTAAAGTGCGAGTCGTCAGTTCCATAATGTACATCCGTAGTTAACTTTCCTACAGATTACTGTAAGCACTTATCGCTGCAAGATAAAGACCGAAAAAGCCTGCGCACAGGCACAAAAATCTCAGGAAGATGGTTGTTTTTCCGCCCACTGCAGGAAAGTATTTCGCGTTTGTGGGTCAGCCAGTTTAAACCAATACTTCAGCCGTTGTTCTGTGAGCACCTGAGACTGCGGTGGAATAGCATCCAGCTCGGAAACACCCGAGAGCAGCGTACTGTCATCTGCCATCATCGTGGCAAATTGCGGTAGTGAAGCGCGTTTCGCGGATTTGTTATAGCGTTCAACCTCGACCTCATAATCAATCGTTTTTGCCGTTGAGGTAATGGCGAGAATATCCAGCTTTACCGGAATCGGCGTCGCATCGCCATCCAACAATTCAAGGCGCGGCGCGGCATCAAAATGGTTAGCTTCCCGCTCATTCTCCAGGCGAGGCAGGCGAAAATTGACCTGGTTGATGAGCTGGGTATTAAAACTGACCACCAGCGGTGGGGAGATATACAGCCGTTCTTCACTATTGGAAAGATGAATCGTCTTCTCAACGCGAAACACTAACTGATGCGGTCCATTATCCAGTTCAATGCTGTCCGCACCGCGCAGCAGAGAGCTGGAAACCTTCTTGCCGTCGAGTACCAGAAGATCGACATCGGTTGAAAGCCGCAGCGTGGTGGCAAAAACGGATACCGGCAAACATAATGCAATCAAGGTGGTCACGATGCCGGTTTTCATAGGTAGCTCCTGTCAAAAGACCGCCCGAATAATAATGTGTCAAAATTTTTCTTTAATCATACTTACTAACATATAGACATATTTCCCGCTTTTGCTCTCATTCATTCGTATTAGCTGCATGGTTGGCATGTCGGCTTTGTCGTACACTTTGTTAAACAGTCTGGAGGAAATAATGAAAGAAACCGATATTGCAGGCATTTTAACGTCCACTCACACCATTGCGCTGGTGGGGGCAAGCGACAAACCCGATCGTCCCAGCTATCGCGTGATGAAATATCTACTCGACCAGGGGTATCACGTCATTCCGGTTTCGCCAAAAGTTGCCGGCAAAACGCTGCTGGGCCAGCAGGGGTATGGCACGCTGGCAGACGTTCCGGAAAAGGTCGATATGGTCGATGTTTTCCGTAATTCAGAAGCGGCGTGGGGCGTGGCACAGGAAGCTATTGCCATTGGCGCGAAAACCCTCTGGATGCAACTGGGGGTGATTAATGAGCAAGCGGCAGTACTGGCACGGGATGCCGGGTTAAATGTGGTGATGGATCGCTGCCCGGCTATTGAGATCCCTCGCCTGGGCCTGGCCAAATAAAAAATCCCCGGAAGGCAAAAACCTTCCGGGGATTCGTTCAGGGATTAGTTACGCAGACGCGGGGCCTGGAGTTGTTTGCGGATGGTCTGCGCCAGCTCATCCATGGATGGCTGTTCAGGATGTTCATCCTGCAATTCGCTACTTAGCTGGGCTTCAGCCAGGTAGGTATGAACCGGTAGGCCGTTATCGTCCTCCATCACCACGTGATACCACGGAGCGGCGCGAAGCTCGTCATTCACCGCCAGCTCATCAGGCGACGGTTCAGAGAGCGAATAAACCGGGTCGATATCCACGACCACTCCGAGATAACCTAACAGGGAATGGCGGACCTGCTGGCCGATACCGAATTTGCTGGCAATCATAGTCCCCTCCCGGGAAATCTTTACCTTTGATATAAGGGTAAAATTCCACATTTCAAGTTACATGACGCGACAGGCAAACCCTTTCAGATATAGCCCTTCCGGATAGGTAGCGATCACCGGATGATCGGCTGCCTGACGGAACTGCTCTATAAATTGTACATCACGGCCGGCATCAATTGCGGCATCCGCGATGATTTTCTGAAATAAATCGCTGGTCATCAGACCGGAACAGGAGAAAGTCAGGAGAATACCGCCTTCATTCAGCAACTGAATCGCCAGCATGTTGATATCTTTATAGCCACGACACGCGCCCATCAACTGGCTTTTATTCTCAACAAACTTCGGCGGGTCCATCACGATAACGTCAAATTTTTCACCGCGATCGCGATAAGTACGCAGCAATTTAAAGACATCATCACGGACAAACTCAGCCTTGCTCAGATCCAGTTTGTTCAGCTCAACGTTCTGCCGTGCAATATCCAGCGCTTCCTGGGAGGTATCAACGCTGACAACCTGGCTGCAACCGCCCATCAGTGCCGATACGGCGAAACCACCGGTATAGGAGAAACAGTTCAGCACACGTTTATTTTCAACGTAGCGGCGGGTAGCCAGGCGGCTGTCTCGCTGGTCCAGGTAGTAGCCCGTTTTGTGTCCGTGCTGAATATCCACCAGCAGCTTCATGCCGTGTTCTTCAATCGGCAGCAGGGCAGGCGGCAACTCGCCGGTGACGAGGCCCTGGGTCAGCTCCATCCCTTCTTTTTTACGTACCGCAACATCGCTGCGATCGTAAATCGCACATTCCGGGTACAGCGTTTGCAGGGCACTAATTAATGCCGCGCGCTGATATTCTGCCCCAGCACTCAGCAGTTGCAGCACCAGAAAATTACCGAAACGATCGATAGTAATACCCGGCAGGCCATCAGATTCTCCGGCGATTAAACGATAGCTGTCGAGGCCATCTTTTTGCGCCAGCCAGTCACGCCATTTTTGTGCTTGTTGCAAACGGCGGGAAAAAAAAGCAATGTCGATAGACTCAGACGGGTCAAACGTCCAGACGCGCGCCCGGATTTGCGAAGCTGGCGAATAAGCGCCGCGTGCTAACCATTTTCCCTGATGATCAACAATATCGATGGTTTCACCGAGGCTGGCTTTACCTTCCATGCGGGCAACGGCCCCGGAAAAGACCCACGGATGGCGACGAAGTAATGATTTTTCGCGCCCTTTGGCTAACACTAAACGTACACTCATAATTTACTTTTCTGTCGATGCAAAGAAATGGGCGTCATTGTCCGGAGTTTTCCATGGATTTGCAACGCGTCCATTAAGGATAAGGAGAGCAGCAATGTCGAAAGTCTGCATAATTGCCTGGGTTTACGGGCGAGTTCAGGGCGTAGGATTTCGCTACACCACGCAGTACGAAGCGAAAAAACTGGGCTTAACCGGGTACGCCAAAAATCTTGACGATGGCAGCGTGGAAGTGGTTGCCTGCGGTGAAGAAGGGCAGGTGGAAAAATTAATGCAGTGGTTAAAGAGTGGCGGCCCGCGTTCTGCGCGTGTGGAACGGGTGCTTAGCGAGCCGCATCATCCCTCGGGGGAATTAGCCGATTTTCGTATCCGTTAAATACATTTTACCGGTTTTGGCAGGCCAGCAATTTTGGTGGCTTGCTTAGCCGGACCTTTCGGAAACAGTCGATATAAATAGCGGCTGTTACCTTTTTCTTCGCCAAATTTATTCGCCATCGCTTTTACCAGCATACGAATCGCCGGAGAAGTATTGAATTCCAGATAGAAATCACGCACAAAACGCACCACTTCCCAGTGTTCTGGCGACAGCGAAATCCCTTCGTTCTCTGCAATCACCACAGCCAGCGGCTCACTCCACTGGCTGCTTTCTTTGAGATAGCCTTCGGTATCCGTTTCTATCTCTTTACCTTCGAAGATCAGCATAATTATTACTACCTTAATCAGACTGGCGGCAGTGTAACAAAAAACAAAGCCCCGCATAAAGCGAGGCTATGAAAGTGTTAGCGGGTGAGATTAATCGCGGCTAGCGAAGCCCAGAATACTCAGCAGGCTGACGAAGATGTTGTACAGCGAAACATACAGGCTAACCGTGGCACGAATATAGTTCGTCTCACCGCCATGAATGATGTTGCTGGTTTCAAACAAGATAGCGCCAGAGGAGATCAGAATGAAGACCGCGCTGATCGCCAGATGCAGAGCAGGCAGTTGCAGGAAGATATTAGCAACCATACCAATCAGCACCACCACAATACCCGCCATCAGCATACCGCCGAGGAACGACATATCTTTGCGGGTGGTCAGCACATATGCAGAGCAGCAGAAGAACACTAACGCCGTTCCGCCCAGTGCCATAGCGATTACGTCACCCATTCCGGCAGACAGATAGGTGTTCAGAATTGGTCCGAGGATATAACCCAGAAAACCGGTAAAGGCGAATGCGGAGATAATCCCGGTCGGCTTATTCGCCGTTTTATAGGTCAGGAACATCAAACCATACATACCCACCAGCGTCAGAATCAGACCCGGAGATGGCAGCATCAGCACCGTACTGGCAGTTGCGGTAATCGCCGAAAAGGCCAGCGTCAGGCTCAGCAGAAAATAGGTATTACGCAGCACCTTATGGGTGCTAAGCAGTGATGTACGGTCATGTGAAGAACTAACAATACGATCCATTGAGTCACTCTCTATGACAGATGTAATTAATTAAGCAGCATAATGATAATGCGTAAGGGCACCCAGAAGTTTTACCCATCTTTACGCATTTGATCTGGAACAGGTTTAACAGCGGATTATCAGGTCATTAAGCAAATATAACGCCCTGAGAATTTCGACAGGCAAAAGAAAAAGGGGTTAGCATTTAGCTAACCCCTTATCTTATTTGGCGGAAGCGCAGAGATTCGAACTCTGGAACCCTTTCGGGTCGCCGGTTTTCAAGACCGGTGCCTTCAACCGCTCGGCCACACTTCCGGAATGACGCGCACTATAAACATCCCGATGCGGCGTGTAAACCCCTAATTTGTTTGTTTGCCTGAAAAACAGCCAAAAGTGCATTGATAGCGTGAAATAACAGCAGATTGATCATTTCATCACCATGAATTCCTTCTCTTTTACTCGTTTAGCAACCGGCTAAACATCCCCACCGCCCGGCCAAAAGAAAAATAGGTCCATTTTTATCGCTAAAAGATAAATCCACACAGTTTGTATTGTTTTGTGCAAAAGTTTCACTACGCTTTATTAACAATACTTTCTGGCGACGTGTGCCAGTGCAGAAGGATGAGCTTTCGTTTTCAGCATCTCACGTGAAGCGATGGTTTGCCTTGCTACAGGGACGTCGCTTGCCGACCATAAGCGCCCGGTGTCCTGCCGGTGTCGCAAGGAGAAGAGACGTGCGATATGAATAACGAGGAAACATTTTACCAGGCCATGCGGCGTCAGGGCGTTACCCGGCGCAGCTTTCTCAAATATTGTAGTCTGGCTGCCACGTCGCTGGGATTAGGCGCGGGAATGGCACCAAAGATTGCCTGGGCGCTGGAGAACAAACCCCGCATTCCGGTGGTATGGATCCACGGTCTGGAATGCACCTGCTGTACCGAATCTTTTATCCGCTCCGCTCACCCACTGGCGAAGGACGTCATCCTTTCCCTGATTTCCCTCGATTATGACGATACTTTGATGGCTGCCGCCGGAACCCAGGCGGAAGAAGTCTTCGAAGACATCATCACGCAATACAATGGCAAATATATCCTCGCAGTAGAAGGTAATCCGCCGCTGGGCGAGCAGGGGATGTTCTGTATCAGCAGCGGTCGACCGTTTATTGAGAAACTCAAACGTGCCGCTGCCGGAGCCAGCGCGATTATCGCCTGGGGAACCTGCGCGTCCTGGGGCTGCGTGCAGGCCGCGCGGCCCAATCCGACGCAGGCAACGCCTATCGACAAAGTCATCACCGACAAACCCATTATCAAAGTACCTGGCTGCCCGCCGATCCCGGATGTGATGAGCGCCATCATTACTTACATGGTGACCTTTGATCGCTTGCCAGATGTCGACAGAATGGGCCGTCCGCTGATGTTCTATGGTCAGCGAATCCACGATAAATGCTATCGCCGCGCCCACTTCGACGCCGGAGAGTTCGTCCAGAGTTGGGATGATGACGCTGCCCGCAAAGGTTACTGCCTGTACAAAATGGGCTGCAAAGGGCCTACCACCTATAACGCCTGTTCCTCCACACGCTGGAATGATGGCGTTTCTTTCCCAATCCAGTCTGGTCACGGCTGCCTGGGCTGTGCGGAAAATGGTTTCTGGGATCGCGGTTCGTTCTACAGCCGCGTGGTCGATATTCCGCAAATGGGTACTCATTCCACCGCCGATACCGTCGGTTTAACCGCGCTTGGCGTGGTGGCAGCGGCTGTTGGTGTGCACGCAGTCGCCAGCGCCGTTGACCAGCGCAGACGTCATAACCAGCAACCTACAGAAACCGAACATCAGCCAGGCAATGAGGATAAACAGGCATGAGCACTCAGTACGAAACTCAGGGATACACCATCAATAATGCCGGACGCCGCCTGGTGGTCGACCCGATTACGCGCATCGAAGGCCACATGCGCTGCGAAGTGAATATTAACGATCAGAATGTGATCACCAATGCCGTCTCCTGCGGCACCATGTTTCGCGGGCTGGAGATCATCCTACAAGGGCGCGACCCGCGCGATGCGTGGGCGTTCGTTGAACGTATCTGCGGCGTCTGTACTGGCGTACACGCCCTGGCTTCGGTTTACGCCATCGAAGATGCTATCGGTATTAAAGTGCCGGACAACGCCAATATCATCCGCAACATTATGCTGGCAACGCTCTGGTGCCACGATCATCTGGTGCACTTCTATCAGCTTGCCGGGATGGACTGGATCGATGTGTTAGATGCGCTGAAAGCCGACCCGCGGAAAACCTCCGAACTGGCGCAAAGTCTCTCCTCTTGGCCGAAATCATCCCCTGGCTATTTCTTCGACGTACAAAACCGCCTGAAAAAATTTGTTGAAGGCGGGCAGTTGGGGATCTTCCGCAATGGCTACTGGGGGCACCCGCAGTACAAACTGCCGCCAGAAGCTAACCTGATGGGCTTTGCCCACTATCTCGAAGCTCTCGATTTCCAGCGTGAAATTGTCAAAATCCACGCGGTCTTTGGCGGTAAAAACCCGCATCCAAACTGGATTGTCGGCGGGATGCCTTGCGCCATCAACATTGACGAAAGCGGCGCGGTCGGGGCAGTCAATATGGAACGCCTGAACCTGGTGCAGTCAATTATCACCCGCACGGCGGACTTCATTAACAACGTGATGATCCCCGACGCCTTAGCCATCGGTCAGTTCAACAAACCGTGGAGCGAAATCGGCACTGGTCTTTCTGATAAATGCGTTCTCAGCTACGGCGCATTCCCGGATATTGCCAACGACTTTGGCGAGAAAAGTCTGCTGATGCCTGGCGGCGCGGTGATTAACGGCGACTTCAACAATGTGCTGCCAGTGGATTTGGTTGATCCGCAGCAGGTGCAGGAGTTTGTCGACCACGCCTGGTATCGATATCCCAACGATCAGGTCGGGCGTCATCCGTTCGATGGCATCACCGACCCGTGGTACAACCCCGGCGATGTCAAAGGCAGCGATACCAACATTCAGCAGCTGAATGAACAGGAACGCTACTCGTGGATCAAAGCGCCACGCTGGCGCGGTAACGCGATGGAAGTGGGGCCGCTGGCGCGCACGTTAATCGCTTATCACAAAGGCGATGCTGCGACCGTTGAGTCGGTCGATCGCATGATGTCGGCGTTGAACCTGCCGCTTTCCGGTATCCAGTCAACGTTAGGCCGCATTTTGTGCCGCGCGCACGAAGCGCAGTGGGCCGCAGGTAAGTTGCAGTATTTCTTCGACAAGCTGATGACCAACCTGAAAAACGGCAATCTCGCCACTGCTTCCACGGAAAAATGGGAACCTGCAACCTGGCCGACAGAGTGCCGTGGTGTCGGTTTTACCGAAGCGCCGCGCGGGGCGTTAGGCCACTGGGCCGCCATTCGCGATGGCAAGATTGATCTCTACCAGTGCGTGGTGCCGACCACCTGGAACGCCAGCCCGCGCGATCCCAAAGGGCAGATTGGCGCTTATGAAGCGGCGCTGATGAACACCAAAATGGCGATCCCCGAGCAACCGCTGGAGATCCTGCGTACTCTGCACAGCTTTGACCCGTGCCTCGCCTGTTCAACACACGTGCTGGGCGACGACGGTAGCGAGCTGATCTCCGTGCAGGTGCGTTAACAGCGAAGGAGAATCATCATGCAACAGAAAAGCGACAACGTTGTCAGCCACTATGTCTTTGAAGCGCCAGTCCGCATCTGGCACTGGTTGACGGTGTTATGCATGGCGGTGTTGATGGTCACCGGATACTTTATCGGCAAGCCGCTACCTTCCGTCAGCGGCGAGGCGACGTATCTGTTCTATATGGGCTACATCAGGTTAATTCACTTCAGCGCCGGGATGGTTTTTACCGTGGTTTTGCTGATGCGGATCTACTGGGCTTTTGTTGGCAATCGATACTCCCGCGAGCTGTTTATCGTGCCGGTATGGCGTAAAAGCTGGTGGCAGGGCGTGTGGTATGAAATCCGCTGGTATCTGTTTCTGGCAAAACGTCCGAGTGCCGATATAGGCCATAATCCCATCGCCCAGGCGGCGATGTTCGGCTATTTCCTGATGTCGGTCTTTATGATCATCACTGGTTTTGCGCTGTACAGCGAACACAGCCAGTACGCTATTTTTGCGCCGTTCCGTTATGTGGTGGAATTTTTCTACTGGACGGGTGGCAACTCAATGGACATTCACAGCTGGCATCGGCTGGGGATGTGGCTGATTGGCGCGTTTGTGATCGGTCATGTCTACATGGCGCTGCGTGAAGACATCATGTCCGACGACACGGTGATCTCCACCATGGTCAACGGCTACCGTAGCCACAAATTTGGCAAAATAAGTAACAAGGAGCGTTCATGAGCGAGCAACGCGTGGTGGTCATGGGGCTGGGCAACCTGCTGTGGGCCGATGAAGGCTTCGGCGTGCGGGTGGCGGAACGGCTGTATGCCCATTACCACTGGCCCGAGTATGTGGAGATTGTCGATGGCGGTACTCAGGGACTGAACTTGCTGGGGTATGTCGAAAGCGCCAGCCATCTGTTGATTCTCGATGCCATTGACTACGGGCTGGAACCTGGAACGCTGCGAACCTATGCCGGAGAACGCATTCCGGCTTATCTCAGCGCGAAGAAAATGAGCCTGCATCAGAACAGTTTCTCCGAAGTGCTGGCGCTGGCAGATATCCGCGGACATCTGCCAGCACATATTGCCCTCGTCGGTCTGCAACCCGCTATGCTCGACGACTACGGCGGCAGCCTGAGCGAACTGGCACGGGATCAACTGCCCGCTGCGGAACAATCGGCGTTGGCGCAACTGGCTGCGTGGGGAATTGTGCCGCAACCGGCTAATGAATCGCGCTGTCTCAATTATGACTGTCTGTCGATGGAAAATTACGAAGGCGTTCGCTTGCGCCAGTACCGGATGACACAGGAGGAGCAGGGATGAGCAACGACACGCCATTTGATGCGTTGTGGCAACGAATGCTGGCGCGCGGCTGGACGCCAGTCAGTGAATCCCGTCTTGACGACTGGCTTACGCAAGCGCCAGACGGCGTGCTGTTATTAAGCAGTGACCCGAAACGCACGCCAGAGGTCAGCGATAATCCGGTAATGATTGGCGAATTACTGCGCGAGTTTCCCGACTATACATGGCAGGTGGCGATTGCTGACCTTGAGCAGAGCGAAGCCATCGGCGATCGCTTTGGCGTCTTTCGCTTTCCTGCCACTTTAGTGTTTACCGGCGGAAACTATCGCGGCGTGCTGAATGGTATTCACCCGTGGGCGGAACTGATAAACCTGATGCGCGGGCTTGTCGAACCGCAGCAGGAGCGTGCCTCATGAGCGAAACATTTTTCCATCTGCTGGGGCCAGGAACGCAACCGAACGATGACAGTTTCAGCATGAATCCACTGCCGATCACCTGTCAGGTGAATGATGAACCGAGTATGGCGGCCCTGGAGCAATGTGCTCACAGCCCGCAGGTGATTGCGCTGTTAAACGAGTTACAACATCAACTAAGCGAACGCCAACCGCCGTTGGGCGAGGTGCTGGCAGTCGATCTGTTAAATCTCAACGCCGACGATCGTCACTTTATCAATACGCTTCTCGGGGAAGGGGAAGTGTCAGTGCGCATTCAGCAGGCTGACGACAGTGAAAGTGAAATACAGGAGGCGATCTTCTGCGGATTATGGCGGGTGCGCAGACGTCGCGGCGAAAAGTTGCTGGAGGACAAACTGGAGGCTGGCTGCGCGCCGCTGGCGTTGTGGCAGGCGGCAACGCAAAATCTCTTGCCGACAGATTCGCTGTTACCGCCGCCCATTGATGGCCTGATGAATGGCCTACCGTTGGCGCATGAGTTACTGGCACATGTACGTAACCCCGACGCGCAGCCGCACAGCATTAATCTGACGCAATTACCCATCAGCGAGGCTGATCGGCTTTTTCTCTCACGTCTCTGTGGGCCGGGAAATATTCAGATTCGTACCATTGGCTATGGCGAGAGCTATATCAACGCCACGGGGTTACGCCATGTCTGGCATTTACGCTGTACGGACACCTTAAAAGGCCCGTTACTGGAAAGTTATGAAATCTGCCCAATACCGGAAGTGGTGCTGGCAGCGCCAGAAGATTTGGTCGACTCTGCGCAGCGGCTTAGCGAGGTATGTCAGTGGCTGGCGGAAGCTGCACCGACGTAAAAAGACGGTAAGTATCGCTTTCAGTCTTATGAATATCGCAATCGGCGAATACCTCTGGTCGTAGAGTTTCAGGATAAAGAGGGAGATCTACCATTATCGGGTTATTTTTCTCTCTTCGCCTACAGGAGTGCGCATGTGGGATGTCATTGATTTATCGCGCTGGCAGTTTGCTCTGACCGCGCTGTATCACTTTTTATTTGTACCCCTTACCCTGGGGCTGATTTTTTTGCTGGCTATCATGGAAACCATTTACGTGGTCACCGGCAAAACAATCTACCGCGATATGACGCGCTTCTGGGGTAAGCTCTTCGGTATCAATTTTGCTCTTGGCGTGGCTACCGGCCTGACCATGGAGTTTCAGTTTGGTACTAACTGGTCATTCTATTCCAACTATGTGGGCGATATTTTTGGCGCACCACTGGCGATGGAAGCATTAATGGCCTTCTTCCTCGAATCCACCTTTGTCGGGCTGTTCTTCTTCGGCTGGCAACGGCTGAATAAATACCAGCACCTGCTGGTGACGTGGCTGGTGGCGTTCGGTTCAAATCTCTCTGCGTTGTGGATATTGAATGCCAACGGTTGGATGCAATACCCGACCGGTGCGCATTTTGATATCGACACCCTGCGTATGGAGATGACCAGCTTCAGCGAGCTGGTCTTTAACCCGGTCAGCCAGGTGAAATTTGTGCACACCGTAATGGCGGGCTACGTGACCGGGGCCATGTTTATTATGGCGATCAGCGCCTGGTATTTACTGCGCGGACGGGAGCGCGATGTCGCATTACGTTCGTTTGCCATCGGTTCCGTCTTCGGTACTCTGGCGATTATCGGTACCCTGCAACTCGGAGACAGTTCTGCGTATGAAGTCGCGCAAGTACAACCGGTAAAACTGGCGGCGATGGAAGGGGAGTGGCAAACGGAACCTGCACCTGCACCGTTCCATGTGGTTGCCTGGCCGGAACAGGATCAAGAGCGTAACGCCTTTGCCATCAAAATTCCCGCGCTGCTAGGGATCCTCGCCACTCACTCATTAGATAAACCCGTGCCGGGTCTGAAGAATTTGATGGCTGAAACCTACCCACGCTTGCAACGCGGACGTATGGCCTGGCTGTTAATGCAGGAAATATCGCAAGGCAATCGTGAGCCGCATGTGTTGCAGGCATTCCGGGAACTGGAAGGTGACCTGGGCTACGGCATGTTGCTCTCCCGCTATGCGCCGGATATGAATCATGTCACAGCCGCACAGTACCAGGCGGCGATGCGTGGCGCGATACCTCAGGTTGCGCCGGTATTCTGGAGTTTCCGCATCATGGTGGGCTGTGGTTCCCTGCTGCTACTGGTGATGCTGATTGCGCTTGTCCAGACGCTGCGTGGCAAAATCGACCAGCATCGCTGGGTGCTGAAAATGGCGCTCTGGAGTTTGCCGTTGCCGTGGATTGCGATTGAAGCCGGGTGGTTTATGACCGAGTTTGGTCGTCAGCCGTGGGCGATACAGGACATCTTACCGACATACTCCGCGCACTCCGCTTTAACCACAGGACAACTGGCTTTCTCACTGATCATGATCGTAGGGCTTTACACCCTGTTCTTAATCGCCGAAGTCTACCTGATGCAGAAATATGCCCGTCTGGGGCCGAGCGCGATGCAGAGTGAACAACCGACGCAGCAACAGGGGTAAAGGAGAAAATCATGTTTGATTATGAAACATTGCGCTTCATCTGGTGGCTGCTGATTGGCGTGATCCTGGTGGTCTTTATGATCTCCGACGGATTTGACATGGGGATCGGCTGTCTGCTGCCGCTGGTGGCGCGTAATGATGATGAACGCCGGATAGTGATAAACAGCGTTGGTGCACACTGGGAAGGCAACCAGGTCTGGTTGATCCTCGCTGGTGGGGCATTATTTGCCGCCTGGCCCAGAGTGTATGCAGCGGCGTTTTCCGGCTTTTATGTGGCGATGATCCTGGTGCTGTGCTCACTGTTCTTCCGCCCGCTGGCCTTTGATTATCGCGGAAAAATCGCCGATGCACGCTGGCGTAAAATGTGGGACGCCGGTCTGGTCATCGGCAGTCTGGTGCCGCCGGTAGTCTTCGGTATCGCCTTCGGCAACTTGTTGCTCGGCGTGCCGTTTGCCTTCACACCGCAATTACGCGTGGAGTATCTTGGCAGCTTCTGGCAACTGCTGACGCCATTCCCTTTATTGTGCGGATTGCTCAGCCTTGGGATGGTGATTTTGCAAGGTGGCGTCTGGTTACAACTGAAAACTGTTGGTGTGATTCATCTGCGTTCACAGCTGGCCACCAAACGCGCTGCACTGTTGGTGATGCTGTGCTTTTTGCTGGCGGGTTACTGGCTGTGGGTCGGTATTGATGGCTTTGTACTGCTCGCCCAGGATGCTAACGGTCCTTCCAATCCGTTAATGAAACTGGTGGCAGTGCTACCTGGTGCCTGGATGAATAATTTCGTCGAATCGCCCGTTTTGTGGATCTTCCCGCTGCTGGGGTTCTTCTGCCCATTGCTGACGGTGATGGCGATTTATCGTGGTCGCCCGGGTTGGGGATTTTTAATGGCGTCATTGATGCAATTTGGCGTGATTTTCACGGCAGGCATCACGCTGTTCCCCTTTGTCATGCCGTCAAGCGTGAGTCCAATCTCCAGCCTGACGTTGTGGGACAGCACTTCCAGTCAGCTGACGCTGAGCATTATGTTGGTAATCGTGCTGATATTTTTGCCCATTGTGTTGCTCTACACTCTCTGGAGCTACTACAAAATGTGGGGACGCATGACAACAGAAACTCTCCGCCGTAACGAAAACGAGTTGTACTAAGGAGCAGGAACAATGTGGTATTTACTTTGGTTCGTCGGCATTTTGTTGATGTGTTCGCTCTCCACCCTTGTGTTGGTATGGCTGGACCCGCGTCTGAAAAGTTAACGAACGTAGGCCTGATGCGGCGCATTAGCATCGCATCAGGCAATCAATAATGTCAGATATGAAAAGCGGAAACATATCGATGAAAGCGATCTTAATCCCATTTTTATCTCTTCTGATTCCGTTAACCCCGCAATCTGCATTCGCTCAGAGTGAGCCGGAGCTGAAGCTGGAAAGTGTGGTGATTGTCAGTCGTCATGGTGTGCGTGCTCCAACCAAGGCCACGCAACTGATGCAGGATGTCACCCCAGACGCATGGCCAACCTGGCCGGTAAAACTGGGTTGGCTGACACCGCGCGGTGGTGAGCTAATCGCCTATCTCGGACATTACCAACGCCAGCGTCTGGTAGCCGACGGATTGCTGGCGAAAAAGGGCTGCCCGCAGTCTGGTCAGGTCGCGATTATTGCTGATGTCGACGAGCGTACCCGTAAAACAGGCGAAGCCTTCGCCGCCGGGCTGGCACCTGACTGTGCAATAACCGTACATACCCAGGCAGATACGTCCAGTCCCGATCCGTTATTTAATCCTCTAAAAACTGGCGTTTGCCAACTGGATAACGCGAACGTGACTGACGCGATCCTCAGCAGGGCAGGAGGGTCAATTGCTGACTTTACCGGGCATCGGCAAACGGCGTTTCGCGAACTGGAACGGGTGCTTAATTTTCCGCAATCAAACTTGTGCCTTAAACGTGAGAAACAGGACGAAAGCTGTTCATTAACGCAGGCATTACCATCGGAACTCAAGGTGAGCGCCGACAATGTCTCATTAACCGGTGCGGTAAGCCTCGCATCAATGCTGACGGAGATATTTCTCCTGCAACAAGCACAGGGAATGCCGGAGCCGGGGTGGGGAAGGATCACCGATTCACACCAGTGGAACACCTTGCTAAGTTTGCATAACGCGCAATTTTATTTGCTACAACGCACGCCAGAGGTTGCCCGCAGCCGCGCCACCCCGTTATTGGATTTGATCATGGCAGCGTTGACGCCCCATCCACCGCAAAAACAGGCGTATGGTGTGACATTACCCACTTCAGTGCTGTTTATCGCCGGACACGATACTAATCTGGCAAATCTCGGCGGCGCACTGGAGCTCAACTGGACGCTTCCCGGTCAGCCGGATAACACGCCGCCAGGTGGTGAACTGGTGTTTGAACGCTGGCGTCGGCTAAGCGATAACAGCCAGTGGATTCAGGTTTCGCTGGTCTTCCAGACTTTACAGCAGATGCGTGATAAAACGCCGCTGTCATTAAATACGCCGCCCGGAGAGGTGAAACTGACCCTGGCAGGATGTGAAGAGCGAAATGCGCAGGGCATGTGTTCGTTGGCAGGTTTTACGCAAATCGTGAATGAAGCACGCATACCGGCGTGCAGTTTGTAATGCATAAAAAAGAGCATTCAGTTACCTGAATGCTCTGAGGCTGATGACAAACGAAGAACTGTCTAATGCGTAGACCGGAAAAGGCGTTCACGCCGCATCCGGCCACTTTCAGTTTTACTCTTTCTCGGAGTAACTATAACCGTAATAGTTATAGCCGTAACTGTAAGCGGTGCTGGCGCGTTTAATCACACCATTGAGGATAGCGCCTTTAATATTGACGCCTGCCTGTTCCAGACGCTGCATTGACAAACTCACCTCTTTGGCGGTGTTCAAGCCAAAACGCGCAACCAGCAGGCTGGTGCCAACAGAACGCCCCACGACCGCGGCATCACTCACCGCCAGCATCGGCGGCGTATCGACAATCACCAGATCGTAATGGTCGTTCGCCCATTCCAGTAATTGACGCATCCGATCGCGCATCAGCAGTTCAGACGGGTTAGGTGGCACCTGACCGCGAGTAATCACATCAAAGCCTCCTTTGCCAAAATGCTGGATCACTTTGTTGAGCTCATCTTTACCTGCCAGATATTCCGACAAGCCATGTTCATTACTCACGGTAAACAGGTTATGCGAATAACCACGGCGTAAGTCGGCATCAATAAATAACACTTTTTGATCGGACTGGGCGATCACCGCTGCCAGAGTTGAACTGACAAACGTTTTACCACTGTCTGGCGTCGCACCGGTGATCATCAGAATGTTATTCTCCGTCTCCATCATAGCGAAATGCAGACTGGTTCGTAGCGCACGTACGGCTTCCACAGCAGAATCCGCCGGGTTATCCACCGCCAGGAAGGGGATATTTTTAGTACGATGGCGCTGCTGATTAGAAAATAAATTTTTCTTACGCAGACGGGTGCGTTTATCCAGCCACTCGGACATTGGGATAGTGGCATAAACGCTGATGCCGTGCTCTTCCAGTTGTTCCGGGGCTTCTACACCACGACGCAACATCGCACGCGCCAGCACGGCACCCACAGAAATAAACAGGCCAAGAATAAAACCAAGCACCACATTCAACGCTTTTTTCGGTTTCACTGGCTGCGGCTGAGTGACTGCCGGGTCGATAATCCGCACGTTACCAATGGCACTGGATTTCGAAATACTCAACTCCTGCTGGCGGTTAAGTAATTGCAGATATACCGCACGGCCCGCTTCTACGTCACGACTTAAACGCAACACTTCCTGTTGGGTGGAAGGCATTGCCGATACCCGCTTATTCAGGCGTTTGCGTTCTTGCTCCAGCGTCTGGCGTTTTTCCAGCAGCGCACGATAAGTTGGGTGATCTTTCTTATACAGCTGGGAGATCTCTGCCTCGCGGAAGGTCAGCTCATTGAGTTGATTATCAACGTTCACAATCTGCTCAAGAACGGCTTTGGCTTCCAGGTTAAGGTCAACCGAATCGCGCTGCTGGCGATAAACGTTGAGTTTTTCTTCCGCCTGGTCCAGCTCGCTGCGCACTTCAGGTAACTGGCGCTGTAAGAATTCAAGGCTTTGTGAATCCTGCGCCGCCTGGCGAGCGATATTCTGTTGCAAATAGTTGTTAGCGATGCTGTTCAGAATACGAGTAATCAACTGGGGATCATCACCAGTCATGGTAAGTTCCAGCATCCCGCTTTCTTTACTGCGTTCGCTAACGGTAAAGGTTTCCTGCAATGCGTTAATCGCTTCCAGTTCGGTACGCTGGCTCAGGACAAACTGTGTTCCTGGTTTGGCCTTAATGTCCGCGATAGTCAGCGCAACGCCATCTTTTTCCAGACGCTGGCCGACCATACCATTGACGGTGAACTCTTCACCTTCCAGTGTATAGTGGCCGTTTTCCCCAACCGTGAGTGTCAGTTGCTGATCCTGACCATTCAGTTGTGGAATATGCATCCAGCTGATCGCCAGCTCACCTGGTTTTTCTTTGGTTAATCTCGCCCAGCCGCGACCCACAATCGGAAAATACTTCTGCTCAACTATGTCGCGCAGATTCAGTTCAGCAATGGTTTTACCGAGAATCATGCGCGATTGCAGCAGTTGGATCTCCGGTGCAGACTCGGGCGATGAGTTAGGGATCATATCGCTCAGGCCGCTGAGAATGGCGTTGCCCTGTTTTTGCTCAACCTGGACCAGAGTATCTGCCTGATAAATTGGTGTGCTTAACAGCGAGTAAGCGACAGCGATCAGCGTGAATAACGCGGTCACGCTGATAATAAACTTACGGTGATCCCATAACTCGCCGACCAGACGAAGCAGATCGATCTCATTTTCCTGAGTGCTGCCTGGTGGCGTATTCATATTTTTAGTTGTCATCGTATTTTATAAACTCAAATTACCGGCTGAGGCGCTTCGCCCATTCCTGACTGGCGCGCTCCAACATACCGTAGACATGTTCAAATGCGTCCTGACTTTTACGATAGGGATCCGGGATCTCTTTCTGTTCCAGCCATTGCCCAAACAGCATTGTCTTCCCGCGGACCTCGGGAGCAATTGCGGTAACCTGAGCAATATGTTCCGACTCCATTGCCAGAATCAGATCGTAATTTCGTGCCATCTCAGCAGTGAGCTTACGTCCGGCATGTCCTTCAAGAGATACGCCATGATTAGCGGCAACATCTGCCGCTGTCGCATCTGCAGGGTGTTTTACCAGACCATGAACACCTGCCGATTTGACTTTTACGCCCGGCAGACGTTTACGCAGCAAGCGCTCGCCAATGGGCGAACGGCAAATGTTGCCGGTACAAACCACCAGGATTGAGTTAAATTTTAGTTGGGCCATGTTTGAATCCACCGTGAAGTCTCTGTCAGGTCATGCACCCCGGAAATCGTCGGTACCAGCAGAGAAATCACACGGTTCCAACGAGCCAGCGGCGCGGTAGTGACATAAACAATGTCGTAAGGTTCAAGCTGGAATTCCGTTCCGAGTATCATTGCCGATGCGTCCTTCGCATTCAGCTGATAAATATTGGCGATTTTGCCATTCTGCTTGTTTTGCGTTGCACGAATAACAAAAATCCCCGTCGCATCAGCGACATCCTGATTCATACCCTCAGCGTTACCCAGCGCTTCCGCCAGGGTCATACCGCTGCGGTCCATTTTCAGCGTGCTCTGTTTACCCACTTCACCCATCACGAAGACTTTCAGATCATCGTTGCGCGGAATAAATAAAATATCGCCCGGGTGCAGCAGTTTGTTCTGGCGCAAGTCGCCACGCTGCATCAGCGCATAGAGGTTCACTTTGGTCTTTACGCCATTCTGGGTGAGCACCACGTTGCGCCAGTCTGCATCTGCGGTCAGACCGCCCGCGGCGTTAATCGCATCCATGATGGTCAGAGGAATATTGGTAATCGGCTGCTGACCCGATTTGCTGACTTCGCCGGTGACGTACGCTTTTTGCGATCGGAACGCCGCGACGCTGACATCGACTTGCGGGCTTTCAATGACTGAATCGAGACGCGCTGTAATCTCGTTGCGTACCTGGGTAAGTGTTTTCCCGGCCACTTTCAGGCGACCAATATAGGGGTAGAAAATCGCACCATCGGCGTTAACCCAGTTGCCGGTATCACTGGCGCTACGGTATTGCCCTGCGGGGGTGGTTAGTTCCGGGTGATCCCAGACCGTAACCATCAACACATCACCAATCCCGATACGATATTCATAGTTTGCGATTTGCTGCTCCAGCTCCGGGTTAGCCTGCGACATAATCGGTTTGGCGCGCAACTGATCAATCAATCCTGGCGTGACGGGATAGATATTGACCATTTTGTCCAGGTCATACTGATTGTCAGGTAGTTCAATGACATCCTTGTTACTGGTCGATAAATTCTGACCAGGAACAAGGGTACATGCTGTCAAAGACAGAACAGCCAATGTCAGTACCGAAAACTTAAAAATGTTCTTTTTCATTGGTTTATATTTATCAGTCAATGTAATGTTATGAATTACGTCAGGTTATTGTCCAACCGGTACTTCTCGCTCTGCCGTCATTGGATAGAGCTGGTATTTGCGTGACAGCATTTGTCCACCATCACGCGTCAATGGTGTCCACGAAACCACCGCGCGGTTGCGGTTAGGTCCAATGGTCATCAAGTCGAATGGAATCGAGATATAAAAACCTTTACTAAAGCCGCCTTCGCCGTAGTCATCTTTAGATACGTTACTGATTGCCGCCCATACCCCTACCGCCACGCCGCTGTCAAAGCGTTTGGCGACGTCGATCGTTGCGCCTTTATCTTTTGCCAGATATTGCCCAACGCTAAGTTTCATCAGTACGCCATTGAGCGTCGGCGGGTTCCAGTAAGCCGTCACGAAACCTGTTGGCGTGGAATAATCGGTGAAACGCATCATGTTGTCCCAGTCACGCTGCTTCACGTAGTTAACGTCCACACCCAGCGCCCAGCTGGCATCTAGCGGGCGATAAAGCAGCTCGGAACCGACACCGGCATACATCGTTTCCAGATAACCGCCATACACCTGGCCATAGAAACCATTGCCTAAGTCAGCAAAATAGTTCGCCTGCAAGTTGTTGAGATAAACGTCATTGCGAACGTAGTCACGGATATGCGTGCGCACGCGGGGCAGGGTAGAGTCCGCGGGCAACAGCGAAGACTTAAACTTGTCGTAGTTGTTGTAAATATTGGTGAAAATACCGCCATCAAGCAGCAGGTGGTCGGTAAACCAGTAGCGGGCACTGGACATCAGCCCCAGCTGGAACATATAGAAATCTTCCGGGCCGCCCAGCGACTGTGAAAGTGTTGGGTTGAAAGAGTAGCTAAAGCGATCTTCACGAATACGGTAGCCCCGACCAAAGGCAGAAAGATCTTCTGCTTCAACACGTTGTTGTTGAAGTTGCTCTGATTGACCAGGCGCTGTACCAGCCAGCTGTTTGCGCAGGCTGGCTACGTCGGTTTCGGTAGTCACCATCGCCATATGCTCGCGCTTTTGCGTCACGCTAATCTTCTCAACGCCTTGCGGCAGGTTATTCACCAGAATCCGGTTGGCACGATCGACCGCTTCGCGAGAATCACGGTATTTGTATTGTTGACCAGACATATACAGCGTCTTATCGCGCAGCTGAATTTCCGGTGCTTCAAAACCTGCGTTGTACTTCAGCGCGGTAAGTTGGTTCGCTACTGTGGTGTACTGCAATCCTTCAGATTCAGGCGCAGGTTGATATGCCGGTTTTGGCGTATCGCGCAGGGCAGGGCGCAGATCGTTGAAATTGGTCCGTAACGTGAAGCCAAACATCAACGTGTTACCGCGTTCATAACTCAGGTTGAGATCTGCCCAGCTGGCAGCGCGATAAACTGCGCCGACGTTGAAATGGCTTGCCTGAGGCAGTTTGCCAGCGAAATCATTCTGGTAATTGTTGCCATCGTATTCGAGTTTCAGACGCAGGGGATTCCACGGCGTTTGATACTCAATGCCGCCAAAGATGGAAGCCGGGCCACGAAAGATATCGCTAAAGCTGATATCGCCCGCATCGTGAGACTCTGCGCGATGACAATATTTATCGCTCACCCGGCAAAACGGGTTGGTAATATTGCCCGCATTACCGGCGTAGCCCCATGCCATCCCGAGGGTGAAATCAAATGGCCCCGCTTGCTTGCTGGCCACCAGATACTCACCGTCAAACAGACCCGTACCAGCAATATCACGTTTGCCAAACGCCACTTGCGGTAGCCAGTAACCTTCTTCCCACAGGCGAAGTTTAAAATCGAATGATTTGTCTTTGTATGACTGATCGCCGCTGAAATCTTCCCACTGGCTATATTTGCGTGTGCGCACATCCGTATAACGAATGGTGCCTTCCAGCCATGGGAACAGCGCCACGGAGGTGGAGTAGAACCGGTATTGATCGTTATCCCGGTAGTTGACGCTGAATTCACCTTCCGGTGCGATGCGCGCATTTGGCATCTGCAACAATCCTGTGCCGCCAAAGTCTGATTGCGACGAACCCAGCGGATCCGGGTAGGTTAATACTTCAGCATGACAGGCACTGGAGACGGCAATGGCCAGGCAGCTTAAAAGATAAGAATTCTTCTTCATCAGTCAGGAACACGTTGCGTTAAAACAGACACAATCTGGTCATTTAAATCAGCATATTTTTCGGGCAGTACATGCGCAGAAAAGCCCAACCAAAGCTGGCTGCCAGGCGGTGGTTCCACATGTCTTTTATTCCACAGGGCAACAGGGGCGACGACAGTCTCACCCTCAGGCGTAATCACCATAACGTTATTCTTGTCCGCGCCTGCAAGGCGGGGGTGATCTTGCAGATAATCGGTAACGCTACGGCCTGCCTGCCAAGGCAATTGCCCAGCCCCAGAAACCGCACCCAGCAGAGTAATAGTCACCGGACGCTGTACGGTATAGAGCGTATAGTCCCCGACCAACGGGGGATTGCTGTTCTCATCCACTCGTACAAAATCAGGGTCCAGTTTGACCGGTAAGCGACCAGTGATATTGAGATTGAGTAACTGCTGGCGCACGGATTTAATCGTTGCCGCCACATCGTCGTCAGCTTCTGCTTCCCAGGAAGCAAGCTGTGCCATGACATGTTGGTAGTCTTTAAGCGCTTTAGCTTTCGCCGCAGAGTCGGTCAGCAAGGCACCAGGCCACCAGAGGCGATCGCGCAGTTGCGGTTGTGTCACCAACTGGACAACATTTTCCATGGGGCCAACGGAAAGTGTCTGTTGTTCGCCAGGCAGATAAATAGTCACCGTTCCTTGCGCAAAGGCATGGGGTGTCATTACGTAAAGTACGCTGGCAATGAAATACGACTGTAATTTATTCATGGTGCGGGTTTAAGAAACGTCATTTCTACGGGAATAACCCCTGCGCCTAACATTTGCCGACTTTGACGAACCTGGCCAGTAGCCGAATCGACCCAGAATGTGTTTTGCCACTGTTTTTCTGGCCGCGTGGAAGTCACCTCTTCCTGCCAGACATTACACAGCACATTGCGACCCGCAATATTCAGCGTCTCTAATCCAGCAAAGGAAAAAGTAGAACTCAGGGTCGCAGAGCGAAAATGGTTGTCTTCACTCCAGAGAATATCGCGCGTCCAGCGGCTGCCATCTTTTATTGCCAGCGCGTTACGCAGAGGGTCCTGCCCGGAATTTGTCACTTCCAGCAGATTATTATTAAGTTTGACGGTTTTTAAAAGACGTCCATTGTGGGTAACCAGCATGGCGTTATCCTGGGATAACCATTTGCTTTGTTCTTGTTCTATATATCCCAGTACCACAAAGATTCGTTGCCCTTCATTAAGGCGTAAATACATCGTGGAATAAGGCAACGCCTGGATCTGCTGATCCGCTACGGTGATATCCTGATTATCGAAAAGGCTGGCGCGAAATGTATCGACCATACTTTGCTGGCTGTGCGTACATCCCGCAAGAAATAGTGCGAAAATCGATAAAATAAGAGGGCGCACCTTTAATCCTTGAAAGGTTAATTAAAAAAATGCAAATCTCTAAAGCCCGGTACGAATATCGCAACCGGGTATCATTTAACTTTAATTTCGACGCGTTAAAGCAGTATTAGCGTGTAGTGGACGTGGTGGTTGAGGTGTTATGAGAACCGCCATCGCCACTGTCATTTGCTGCAACAACTGCCAACGTCGCCACACCAACAGCCGTTGCCACACCGACAACTGTCGCCGTGCCGACAGCGCCAGCAGCCACGCCACCAGTGGTAGTAGCAGTCGTGGTTGCGCCGGTAGTGGTCGTTGTGGTGCCAGTAGTACCCGTCGTTGCCTCGGTCCCGTTTGTTGCTTCAGGGGCAGCAAACGCAGCTGGCGTCGTCAACATGAAGGCCATAAGGATTGCAGAAAGCTTGTGTTTCATAACTTTTCCTTTATTCATCGCATGGACAATACGTACGCTTGAGATCAGGATTGTCTACTTTGAGTATAACATCCTTGTGAAATCTCCCTTTCCTCATACCGCTTGCACTATATACTGCGGGTAGGAAAGGCGCGCAGAGGGAAATATAAGATTGTTAACTATCCCCCTCTGGAAATACGACTTGTGAGCATAAGATAAATCTTAGCAAAATACAAATTAAAGATAAGGAAATTGTTACGAAAGCTATTAATTATTGTTGGTAATATAGTTTCAAGTGGTACTATAACTGGCTGTTAAATGGCATTTATAACTATTAGGTGCAGAGATATTCGCTTAAATGGATTAGTTTCTTTGTGGAAAAGTAACTGATGTTATAATGTATGATGTTGACTATTGCACTATTCCAATAAAACCAGTCAGCTTTAAACAAGCAGCGTCATATTAAGAGAGATAAACATTTGCCGCTGTTGGTCCTCGCAGGCCATTTACGCGGCAAAATTCCACACGTAATCCTGGTATAAGCACTTCTGCGTCGCGGGGAGTGAATGCGGAAATATGGACCTGAACTTCTTTACGACCGTCGGAGGGGATAATGAATCCTTTGCCGCTTTTGCGATCAAAGGTTTTGACAATTCCTGTCATTTTACGGGACAAACAAATTCCTTACTGAAAATACTGCGCTGCACTATACGGGGTTAATAAAATAAAGCCAGCGATATTTAAGACCGCCGGACGGCTAAAATAAAATTTGCTTAATCTCAATTATCATGCGTTAATAGCTGCGTCGGTTTGAAAGACAGACAGCATACAAAGTAGTTTACTAAAGCAGTTCTCATTATCAGGCATTATCCCCTTCTTTTGAGTCTCTCTCCTGAACACTAAGTAGTTTCTGTATTAAAGCCCTGTTTGCCGAAAGGCCCAAAATGAAGGAAGTAAAATATGTCTAATAAAATGACTGGTTTAGTAAAATGGTTTAACGCAGATAAAGGTTTTGGCTTTATCACTCCTGATGATGGCAGCAAAGACGTTTTCGTCCATTTCACTGCCATCCAGAGCAATGAATTCCGCACGCTGAACGAAAATCAGAAAGTTGAATTTTCTATTGAGCAGGGGCAACGTGGCCCCGCGGCAGCGAACGTTGTTACGCTCTAAGGTTGCCGTTATTACTCAACATCTCCATTTCCGCTGTCCATGTTGTCATGGTTCACAGTACCGTACATCGGCATTCGATGTGACGGAGCGAAACCCTTTGGGCGCTAAGTGTATTTTTTGTAAATCGACGATGATCACCTTTGATAACGTCGCGCTGCAAATACGCACGGACCATGCGCCGCTGGATTTCACAAAATAATATCAGGCTCCCTCGTGGAGCCTTTTTTATATCTGCCTTATTTTTCTTCAACGCTGTATGTATAGTAAGCGATAACCTGTTGATTATTGAATCTTTCGGGGAGATGGCTTATAACATTTCTTACCTGACCAGGGTACCGGGAACCAACACCTTACTGGCGTGTTGCTGTCTTTCAAGACCAGAAGAGGTTAACAGTGAATATTGAAGAGTTAAAAAAACAAGCCGAAACGGAAATCGCCGACTTTATCGCGCAAAAAATCGCCGAGCTGAACAAGAATACAGGGAAAGAAGTCTCTGAAATTCGCTTCACCGCACGAGAAAAAATGACCGGGCTTGAAAGTTATGATGTCAAAATCAAAATAATGTGATTTTGTGAACATCACCCGTGCGAGGTGATGTTCCGCTTGTTGCTAATTTAGTGACCAATCATTGGCGCTTGTGGAATTAAGCGTCGGTACAATTCATCCGGTACCGGGCTTTGCCATACTCCCGCATACATTGCGTAACCAATCACCGCAAACATAATCCCCAGAACCAGTAGCGTCATTAACCAGCCAGACAACGCAAAGGCTTTTTTATTTGCCGCAGGTTTTTGCAGTGAAAAGGTCAATGTTGAGGCTACCGGACATGACTCTACGCAAGTCATACAGCCGGTACATTCCACTGTTCGTACCTGAATTAATTTATCGACCGGGATCCGTGATGGGCAATTTTTTGCGCATTTGCCACAGTCGATACAACTTTCGGCATTGCGACGAATCTTAAACGGCGACAATAGCGAAACCACGCCCATCAGCGCGCCATATGGGCAAAGATAACGACACCAGGCATGGCGAATAAACAGGCTGGCAATCAGCAAAACGGTCACGCTGATTAATGTCGCGGTCCCCATATGACGAAAGAAATCGAGCATTTTAACGTCCATCACCACGCTGTAGGGCGACAACATAAAATAGTGAATCGCCTGAGCGGGCATCAATAACGCGATATAGAGAAAAAAACTCAACAGCAAATACTTCACGCCGCGCAGAGGAATATCCAGCCAGCGGGGAAGGACACATTGCCGACCAAACAGTTTGTTACCGAGATCGCCGATTAATTCAGAAAGCGTACCAACCGGGCATAACCATGAGCAAAAGGCCTTTTTGAGTAATAGACTGATGACGATAAAAGCGACCAATAACAGCATCGCGGCGGCGTGGACGGACGGTAACTGACCTGTTACAAGGCTATATTTCAGATTCATCAGCCCGGCAATCGGTAGCCAGCCTTCGATACCTCCCGGTCTGGCGACAAATGTCGTGCTACTTGCCGTTTCGTAATAGCGCACCCAATACCAGAACGTGATGGCAATATAAATATTCATTGCCAACAGTAATAATTGCGTCGCTTTACGCCAGGTCGTGGCATTACGCCAGTCATTCCACGGTAATTTGCCGCCCGTCGTGCCTGGCCGCCGCTGCCAGCGGGTTCTTTTATTCTCTGCCATGATTTTGCCAGTCCGTTAAGTTGTATACCAAATGCCACTATTCTAGTTGTTCTTAACTGGCTGATATTGATTCAAATCGCGTTCAGGTCTTTCTTATGCAACCATGCTTCCAGAGCGGCAACACTGCATGTAATTTCTTCGTGTGGAAGGGGGGCAGATAATGGCTGCTGCTCCAGTTGTGCGCATAGCTGGCTGGCGATACGCATTCCCAGACTCGAGCAACTGCTTTTTAGCTGATGCGCGGCACGCTTTATTTTCTCGCTATCCTGACTGGCGCGGGCAATGTCGATTTCATCGAGAAGCGGCAGGGCATGTTGTGTAAATAATACCAGCCATTCGTGGATCTTCTCCGTCCCCATTAACTGAGCATCTTCATTGAGTTGCGATACATCCAGCGATTGATCGTTATTGACTTGCAGTTGGAGATAGTGCGCCAGTAACTGACCGAGCACTTCACGCGGCACCGGTTTAGGGATAATCCCGCGGAATAATGAACTGGTACGCTGGCGCAGCGTTTCGTCAATGACATGGGCGCTAAAGCCAATCAAAACCAGCGACGGATATTGCTGTGCCAGTTGTCGGGCAAGCGTAATGCCGTCGACATCCGGCAGATCAAAATCCACCAGTGCGGCAGCAAACGGTTCGCTATTTTGCAGTGTCTCTAAAGCCTGCGCGGCATTGCCAACAGCAACAACCTGCGCACCACTGGTGTTCAGCATCTCAACGGTAATTCGCTGGGTTAGCGGGTTATCTTCAATTAACAGCAAACGTAAACCGTCAAGACGCACCGCCTGATTGACTGTTTTTGGCACGGGTGCCGTGGCAACACGTAACGGCAAGCGTAAACAAAAACAGCTTCCAACCTCCGGCGTGCTGGTGGCGCTCAGTTCGCCGCCCATCGCCTGGGCCAGACGGCTACTGATAGTCAGCCCCAGCCCGGTGCCGCCGCGTTTGCCGCTTACCTGCACAAATGGCTGGAAGATTTCTGCCAGTTTCGCGGGATCAATACCGCAGCCGCTGTCTTCCACTTCGACCAGCCATTGCTCGCCATCAGTGCGACTACGCAGGATAATGTACCCTTCGTCAGTAAAACGCAGGGCGTTGCTCAACAGGTTGGTTATAACCTGACGAATACGTCGTGGATCGCCCATTAACGCGCACGGCATATCATCGGCAATTGCCGTTGCCAGGCGAATCGGGCGACCTTTCACCCGTCCGCTCATTAATTGCAGGGTACTTTCCAGCAGCGGGCGCGGTTCAAAGGGCTCATCGCTGACCGAAACATTCTTGCCACCTGCTTCGATAGCGGAATAATCGAGAATATCGTTGAGGATGGTCAGCAACGATTCACCAGAGTCAGTAATTGCCCGCAAATCATCACGCTGGGCGTTAAGTGCGGGGTTATCTGCCAGCAGTTGAGCAGTGCCGAGAATACCGTACAGCGGTGTGCGGATCTCATGGCTCATCGCCGCCAGAAACGCCGATTTTGCCTGGCTGGCTTTTTCTGCTTCCGCCCGTGCCTGTCGGTGTTCTATCACCAGTTCCTGCAATTCAGCTGTACGCGCTTTGACCTGCGCCGCCAGCTGTTCGCGGTGGCGATTCAGTGCATGAACATTGCTGCGAAACGCATCCATCAGCCGCCCGATGGTATCCAGCTCCCGTACGCCAGCGGTTTCCGGGAAAGGGGAGTCAATATCACCGTCCAGCAGCCGTTGCAGCGCCTGCGTTTGTTCGGCAAGTGGACGCGTGACTGAGCGATAAACCACGCGCCAGAGGATCAGAATCAGTGCGCAAAGAGAAACTATTCCCAGCAATAACAGGCTGTATTGCCCGCGTGCACTCGCTTTTTCCAGATGCGCCAGTCCGTGCTGATTACGCAGCTCAATGGTATCGACCAGCTGACTGACTTCGCTACTAAACTGCGCGAACTGGGCGATGTTATTTTGGGCGAGAGTTTGCAGGTGAGTGCTGATTTCACTGTCCTGCTGATACAGCGCCAGTAGATCGCTATATTGGCTAACGGTAGTTAACGTTGTTGCGACCTGCGCACGAACTCCCGGATCTTCAATGCGTATTTGCCGACGTTGCAGAATTTTCACCGCATTATTGAGCTGCTTTTCCAGCGTTGGTGCATTTTTCTGGATCTGCTCCAGCCCCAGATTCATCACCATTTGCTGCACCCGCAGAGCGCTAAGGCGCAGTTCATTCATCTGGTTAACATACTCAAGATCGATATCAATCAGCCGATCGAGTGCACTTTCAGCAGCCTGACGCTGATCTTGTTCGATCAAATCGTAAATCCCGGCCTGGGTCGCTCCAGCGGAAGTTGTCGCATTATTCGCCTGACCTTGCGCCAGGCGTGCGATCTCATCGGCGGCAGCGACTATCTGCTGACTGAGTTGCCGTTGTTGCTGGCGTAGTTGCAGACGCCGCCCCACCAGTTCCCCTTGCTGACGTAATGAACGGGAGATCTCCTGCTCCTGTTGTTCAATAGCGGTGGTATCAAAACCTTGTTCCCGTAACGCTTGCAGCAACGCATTAATCTTCAGGCTTTGTGCGGTGAGCATTCGCCCCTGCGCCTGCCACATCTTTTCGTTATCGGCACTGGTCAGGTTCTGCGCGGCGAAAAGTTCCCAGGCGCTGGCTTCGCTCAACTGGCGCGCCATATTCATGGTAGGAATCAATGCCTGAGTGTTGTCTTTTTCCACCTGGCTAATAAAGCGCAGGTTGTACCATCCCACCAGGGTACTGGTCAGGGTTAACAGCGCCATCAGGGCAAAGCCCATCCAGAGTCTTCGGGTCAGGGTTAAATTCACGGTCGGTGCACTTAAGGTGAAAAAGGTTGAGTCGCAAAGCGGAATGCATCTAGCATAAAGCCTTATTATTGATGAGGCTATCATGCGCGTACTGCTATTTTTACTTCTTTCCCTTTTCATGTTATCGGCATTTTCGGCTGATAACCTGTTGCGCTGGCATGATGCGCAGCATTACACGGTGCAAGCCTCTACGCCGCTTAAAGCCAAACGCGCATGGAAACTGTGCGCGCTTTATCCCAGCCTGAAAGATTCATACTGGTTATCGTTGAACTATGGTATGCAGGAGGCAGCTCGCCGCTATGGTGTGGATTTAAAAGTGCTGGAGGCAGGCGGCTACAGCCAGTTGGCTACCCAGCAAGCACAAATCGACCAGTGTAAACAGTGGGGCGCAGAGGCCATTTTGCTCGGTAGTAGCACTACGTCATTTCCCGACCTGCAAAAGCAGGTAGCAAATCTGCCGGTGATCGAACTGGTAAATGCTCTTGATGATCCCCTGGTGAAAAGCCGCGTTGGTGTACCCTGGTTTCAGATGGGCTATCAACCTGGGCGATATTTGGTGCAATGGGCGCACGGTAAACCACTGAACGTGCTGTTGATGCCCGGACCCGATAATGCCGGGGGCAGTAAAGAGATGGTCGAGGGTTTTCGCGCAGCCATTGCCGGAAGCCCGGTGCGTATTGTTGATATTGCGCTTGGTGATAACGATATTGAAATCCAGCGTAACCTGTTGCAGGAGATGCTGGAACGCCACCCAGAAATCGACGTCGTTGCCGGAACGGCCATTGCGGCAGAGGCGGCAATGGGTGAAGGGCGTAACCTGAAAACGCCGCTTACCGTGGTGTCGTTTTATCTTTCACATCAGGTGTATCGCGGGCTGAAGCGGGGAAGAGTGATTATGGCTGCCAGCGATCAAATGGTCTGGCAGGGGGAACTGGCGGTTGAGCAGGCCATCAGGCAATTACAGGGGCAATCGGTGTCTGATAATGTCAGCCCACCGATTTTAGTTCTGACGCCGAAAAATGCCGACCGTGAACATATTCGCCGCTCGCTGTCACCAGGGGGATTTCGTCCGGTCTATTTTTATCAGCACACATCAGCGGCTAAGAAATAACCTTCACCATGTTGCGTCACCAGTAAATCCGCGCTGAGTTTATGACGTAAACGACGAATTAACACATCGACGGTGCGCAGGTCAGGGTTTTCCACCCGACGCGCAGAAAGCATACGTAGCAGACGTTCACGGCTGAGAATTTCGCCCGGATTCGTCACAAATGCCACCAACATTTCATACTCTGCGCGGGTCAGTTTAATCGGCTCGCCATCCCGCTCCAGCGTATGGCGCGACACATTCAGGCAATAACCGGCAAAGCGATAGCAGTTGTCCTGAGTGTGCGGTTGAGCTTGTCGCGCGAGGTCGATTCGCCAGAGCAGATTTTTCACCCGTACTACCAGTTCGCGCAGTTCCAGCGGTTTGGTGACGTAATCGTCTGCGCCCATTTCCAGCCCAACAATACGGTCAATCCGATCGCTGCGTCCGGTAACCAGAATAATCCCCACCGTTGAGCGTTCTCGCAGGGCGCGGGTTAACATCAGGCCATTTTCATCGGGTAAGTTGATATCCAGCAGAATTAAATCTACCGGCTGATTCTGCATAATTTCCCGCAGCCCGGCACCGCTCGCTGTAACGGAAACGGTATACCCCTCCTGAGTGAAGTAAGATTGTAATCGCGCCTGGGTAACCGGCTCATCTTCAACAATAACAATGTGATGTGGCATCAGAGGGTTTTACTCATTCTGTTCATATCTGTTCATATTCTGCCGTAAGCCGTTCATCCTGACCAGTGCCGCTGTTCATATTTGCTCATTAAGATCGCTTCACTAAACCATAATTTTACAGGGGCTATTATGCGGAAACTCTGGAACGCGCTACGCCGACCCAGTGCTCGTTGGTCGGTACTGGCGCTGGTCGCAATTGGGATTGTGATTGGCATTGCGCTGATTGTATTGCCACACGTTGGAATCAAAGTCACCAGCACAACCGAATTTTGTGTCAGTTGCCACAGTATGCAACCGGTGTATGAAGAATATAAACAGTCGGTGCATTTCCAGAACGCCTCCGGCGTGCGAGCTGAATGCCATGACTGTCATATCCCGCCGGATATTCCAGGCATGGTGAAGCGCAAACTGGAAGCGAGCAATGATATCTACCAGACCTTTATTGCTCACTCCATTGATACACCTGAAAAATTCGAAGCCAAACGCGCGGAACTTGCCGAGCGTGAATGGGCGCGAATGAAAGAAAACAACTCGGCAACCTGCCGCTCCTGCCATAACTACGATGCGATGGATCATGCGAAGCAGCATCCTGAAGCGGCACGTCAGATGAAGGTGGTAGCGAAAGATAATCAATCCTGCATCGACTGTCATAAAGGTATTGCCCACCAGTTACCGGATATGAGTAGCGGCTTCCGTAAGCAGTTCGATGAGCTGCGCGCCAGTGCTAATGACAGTGGTGACACGCTGTACTCTATTGATATTAAGCCAATTTATGCGGCGAAAGGCGATAAAGAAGCCTCTGGTTCTCTGCTGCCTGCTTCGGAAGTGAAAGTCCTTAAACGTGACGGCGACTGGCTGCAAATTGAAATTACCGGCTGGACGGAAAGCGCCGGACGTCAGCGTGTACTCACCCAATTCCCAGGTAAACGCATCTTTGTTGCCTCGATTCGTGGTGATGTGCAGCAGCAGGTAAAAACGCTGGAGAAAACCACCGTTGCCGACACCAATACCGAGTGGAGCAAGTTGCAGGCCACTGCGTGGATGAAGAAAGGCGACATGGTGAACGATATCAAACCGATCTGGGCTTATGCGGATTCGTTGTACAACGGCACCTGTAACCAGTGCCACGGCGCACCGGAAATCGCCCACTTTGACGCTAACGGTTGGATCGGCACGCTCAACGGCATGATTGGCTTTACCAGTCTCGATAAACGTGAAGAACGCACCTTGTTGAAATATCTGCAAATGAATGCGTCTGACACCGCAGGTAAGGCTCACGGCGATAAGAAGGAAGAAAAATAATGAACAATAACGATCTCTTTCAGGCATCACGTCGGCGTTTTCTGGCACAACTCGGCGGCTTAACCGTCGCCGGGATGCTGGGGCCGTCATTGTTAACGCCGCGCCGTGCGACTGCGGCGCAAGCGGCGACTGACGCTGTCATCTCGAAAGAGGGCATTCTTACCGGGTCGCACTGGGGGGCTATCCGCGCGACGGTGAAGGATGGTCGCTTTGTGGCGGCAAAACCGTTCGAACTGGATAAATATCCGTCGAAAATGATTGCCGGATTGCCGGATCACGTACACAACGCGGCGCGTATTCGTTATCCGATGGTACGCGTGGACTGGCTGCGTAAGCGCCATCTCAGCGATACCTCCCAGCGCGGTGATAACCGTTTTGTGCGCGTGAGCTGGGATGAAGCCCTCGACATGTTCTATGAAGAACTGGAACGCGTGCAGAAAACTCACGGGCCGAGTGCCTTGCTGACCGCCAGTGGTTGGCAATCGACGGGGATGTTCCATAACGCTTCGGGGATGCTGGCGAAAGCTATTGCCTTGCATGGTAATAGCGTTGGTACGGGCGGAGATTACTCTACCGGTGCTGCGCAGGTGATCCTGCCGCGCGTGGTTGGCTCAATGGAAGTGTATGAACAGCAAACCTCCTGGCCGCTGGTATTGCAGAACAGCAAAACCATTGTGCTGTGGGGCTCTGATTTGCTGAAAAACCAGCAAGCGAACTGGTGGTGCCCGGATCACGATGTTTATGAATATTACGCGCAGCTAAAAGCGAAAGTCGCCGCCGGTGAAATTGAGGTCATCAGCATCGATCCGGTTGTCACATCCACCCATGAGTATCTGGGGCGCGAGCATGTGAAGCACATTGCGGTTAACCCGCAAACTGATGTGCCGCTGCAACTGGCGCTGGCGTATACGCTGTACAGTGAAAACCTGTACGACAAAAACTTCCTCGCTAACTACTGTGTGGGTTTTGAGCAGTTCCTGCCGTACCTGCTGGGTGAGAAAGACGGTCAGCCGAAAGATGCCGCATGGGCTGAAAAACTGACCGGCATTGATGCCGAAAGCATTCGTGGGCTGGCGCGGCAGATGGCGGCGAACAGAACGCAAATTATTGCTGGCTGGTGCGTGCAGCGTATGCAGCACGGTGAACAGTGGGCGTGGATGATTGTGGTTCTGGCGGCGATGCTGGGGCAAATTGGCCTGCCAGGTGGTGGCTTTGGTTTTGGCTGGCACTATAACGGCGCAGGCACGCCGGGGCGTAAAGGCGTTATTCTGAGTGGTTTCTCCGGCTCTACGTCGATTCCGCCTGTTCACGACAACAGTGATTACAAAGGCTACAGCAGCACCATTCCGATTGCCCGTTTTATCGATGCGATCCTCGAACCGGGGAAAGTGATCAACTGGAACGGTAAATCGGTAAAACTGCCGCCGCTGAAAATGTGTATTTTTGTCGGAACTAACCCATTCCATCGCCATCAGCAGATCAACCGCATTATTGAAGGCTGGCGCAAGCTGGAAACGGTTATCGCCATAGATAACCAGTGGACCTCAACCTGCCGCTTTGCCGATATCGTGCTGCCTGCGACCACGCAGTTTGAGCGTAACGATCTCGACCAGTACGGCAACCACTCCAACCGTGGCATTATCGCCATGAAACAGGTGGTGCCGCCGCAGTTCGAGGCGCGCAACGACTTTGATATTTTCCGCGAGCTGTGCCGTCGCTTTAATCGCGAAGAAGCCTTTACCGAAGGGCTGGACGAAATGGGCTGGCTGAAACGCATCTGGCAGGAAGGTGTACAACAAGGCAAAGGACGCGGCGTTCATCTGCCAGCGTTTGATGACTTCTGGAATAACAAAGAGTACGTCGAGTTTGACCATCCGCAGATGTTTGTTCGCCACCAGGCATTCCGCGAAGATCCGGATCTCGAACCGCTGGGCACGCCGAGTGGCCTGATTGAGATCTACTCGAAAACCATCGCCGATATGAACTACGACGATTGTCAGGGGCATCCGATGTGGTTTGAGAAAATCGAACGCTCCCACGGTGGGCCCGGCTCGCAGAAGTATCCGTTGCATCTGCAATCTGTGCATCCGGATTTCCGACTTCACTCGCAGTTATGTGAGTCGGAAACTCTGCGTCAGCAATATACGGTAGCGGGTAAAGAGCCAGTGTTCATTAACCCGCAGGATGCCAGCGCGCGCGGTATTCGTAACGGTGATGTGGTACGCGTCTTTAACGCTCGCGGTCAGGTGTTGGCAGGGGCAGTAGTTTCTGACCGCTATGCACCCGGCGTGGCACGAATTCACGAAGGGGCATGGTACGATCCAGATAAAGGCGGCGAGCCTGGTGCGCTGTGCAAATACGGTAACCCCAACGTGCTGACCATCGACATCGGTACTTCGCAGCTGGCGCAGGCGACCAGTGCGCACACTACGCTGGTGGAAATTGAGAAGTACAATGGAGCAGTGGAGCAGGTGACGGCGTTTAACGGCCCTGTGGAGATGGTGGCGCAGTGCGAATATGTTCCCGCGTCGCAGGTGAAATCATGACCACGCTGACAGCACAACAGATTGCCTGTGTTTACGCCTGGCTGGCGCAGTTGTTCTCCCGTGAACTGGACGATGAACAACTGACGCAAATCGCCAGTGCGCAGATGGCTGAATGGTTTTCGTTGCTGAAAAGCGAACCGCCGCTGGCTGCGGCGGTGAATGAGCTGGAAAACTGTATTGCCACGCTGACAGTACGTGACGATGCCCGTCTGGAACTGGCCGCTGACTTTTGCGGCCTGTTTCTGATGACCGACAAACAAGCGGCGCTGCCGTATGCATCGGCCTACAAACAGGACGAGCAAGAGATTAAACGCTTGTTAGTTGAGGCAGGGATGGAAACCAGCGGCAATTTCAACGAACCGGCAGATCATCTGGCGATCTATCTCGAATTGCTCAGCCATCTGCATTTTTCGCTGGGAGAGGGGACCGTTCCTGCGCGAAGAATCGACAGTTTGCGGCAAAAAACACTGACGGCGCTGTGGCAATGGTTACCAGAGTTTGTTGTGCGTTGTCGTCAGTATGACAGCTTTGGTTTTTACGCGGCACTAAGCCAGTTATTGCTGGTGTTAGTGGAGAGCGACCACCAAAACAGATAACGTCGTTTGTGCGCCTGAAAAGACGCGTTTAGCGTCGCATCAGGCATTATGGGGCAGTTGCCGGATGCGTCATCACATCCGGCAAACACACATCACGGATGAGCTACAAACCGGGAAAGTCGCTGGCGCAGCAGGCGGTTTTCCTGCTTCAGGTGCGCAATATCATCCATTAACGTCAGCGCCACCGCGATCCCCGGCCAGTCCAGAGCCAGTTCATGACGCAGGCGTACTGCGCGTTGCACCACGATGGCGGCATGGTCGTCAAATACCCAGGTTGTTTCCTGGATCTCACGCGGTTCAACCACCCCCAAACCGACAATTTCATTCAACTCCTCTTCAGAGATGCCGGTATGCAGGCAAAATTCGGTAATAGTAAAAGTCACCGTAACATTAGCCATTATGCTTTCCCCCAATCTTTACGTGGATCAAAAGACGACTGGGCGTCTGCCAGTTGCTGCCACAGCGCGGCAGTGTTTTCATCCGGTTTCGGCGGCATCACGATTTTCAGTACCGCATACAGATCGCCGGTCTGTTTTTTGCTCACCAGACCTTTGCCTTTAACGCGCAATCGTTGCCCGGCCTGGCTGCCTGGCGGGATAGTCAGCAAAATGCTTTCTTTCAGTGTTGGAACGGTGACTTTAGCACCCAGCGCCGCTTCCCACGGGCTAACCGGCACTACAATTTCCAGATCATGGCCGACAATATCGAACAGCGGATGTGGCGCAATATGAATCACCAGCCACAAATCGCCATTTGGACCGCCGTTTTCGCCCGGCGTCCCCTGGCCTTTCAGACGGATGCGTTGACCATTGCCGACGCCCGCCGGGATCTTGACATTCAGCGTTTTCGGAATTTCCTGTTCGATCATGCCAAAGGCGTTATAAACCGGCAGGTTATAGCTGATGGTACGCTTATGCTCAGTAAGCGTTTCTTCGAGGAATACCGCCACTTCGATTTCAATATCGTGGCCGCGTGTGGCGGGGCGTTGACGGCTCTGGCGGGCATGCTGACCGAAAATTGACGAGAAGATATCGTCAAAATCTTCGGCGTTAAAACTCTGACCGTCGCTATGATGGAACTGACGGTTAAATTGCGGATCGTTGCGATGTTGCCACATCTGATCATACTCAGCGCGACGTTGTTCATCACTTAACACTTCCCAGGCTTCAGCGACCTCTTTGAAGCGGGCTTCGGCATCCGGTTCTTTGCTGACATCAGGATGGTATTTGCGGGCCAGTCGACGATAGGCGGTCTTGATTGTCTTGAGATCGTCCGTCGGTTTCACGCCCATGATGGCGTAATAATCCTTTAATTCCATAGCGTTATCTCGCGTAAATCAACACAAATTGAAGGAACCCCTGTAAGGTAACTCCTATAAGTGTAGGGTAATCCTCAAAATTTCATATGCCAACACAGAATATGTTATTGAAATCATCGCGGAGAGGAGGTCGCCTCAAGGTGGGGTGCTGAACATATTTTAAACAGGTGAAAAAGGGTGAGCGATTTTTGATAGTGGAACCAGGCACTTTAAGTTTAACTGGGGCGTCATTATTTATTAAATTTTATAGGCGCTATATATGAGTAGTAATATACATGGAATTAGTTGCACTGCAAATAATTATTTGAAACAAGCCTGGAACAATATAAAAAATGAGCACGAAAAAAATCAAAAATATTCAATCACGCTTTTTGAAAACACACTGGTGTGTTTTATGCGGTTGTATAAAGAAATCAGACGTCAAAAAGCTGAAGACTACATTCCATGCCTGGAATGCGATTCACTAGAAAAAGAATTTGAGGAAATGCAGAATGATAATGATTTATCATTATTTTTGAGAACATTGCGTACTAATGATACAGAAACTTATTCAGGGGTTTCAGAAGGTATTACATATACTATACAATATGTTCGAGATATTGATATTGTTAGAGTGTCCTTGCCGGGCAGAGGTTCAGAGTCTATCACAGATTTTAAAGGTTATTATTGGTATGGCTTTATGGAATATATTGAAAACATTAATGCGTGTGATGATGTTTTTTCTGAGTATTGTTTAGATGATGAAAATATGAGTATCCAGCCAGAATGGATAAATACGCCGGGAATATCTGATTTAGATACTGGTATTGATTTGTCTGGTATATCTTTTATTCTGAGTGAAATTAATAAAACTTATGGATTAAAATACGCTCCAGTAGATGGCGATGGCTATTGTCTGTTAAGGGCCATACTGGTTTTAAAAGAACATGAGTATTCATGGGCGCTGGGCAGCCATAAGACGCAAAAGCAAGTATACGAAGAGTTTATTAAAATTGTTGATAAACAAACGATCGAGGCTCTTGTTGATACGGCATTCAATGATCTCAGGGAAGATGTAAAGACATTATTCGGCGTTAATCTACAATCTGACAACAAAATTCAGGGGCAGGGTGGTTTTTTATCATGGAGTTTTTTGTCTTTTAAAAAAGAATTTATTGATAGTTGCTTGAATGACAAAAAATGCATACTGCATTTACCCGAGTTTATATTTAATGATAATAAGGCACGCCTTGTTTTAGACACCGACCCAGAGCAGAAGGTTAATGAGGTGAAAAATTTCCTCACTGCTCTTTCAGATAGCATTTGCTCATTATTTATTGTTAATAGTAATGTGGCATCAATCTCCTTAGGGAATGAATCCTTTTCAACAGATGACGACCTTGAGTATGGGTATTTAATAAACACTGGCAATCATTATGACGTTTACCTCCCTCCTGAACTTTTTGCTCAGGCTTACGAGTTAAACAATAAGGAAAGGAATGCGCAAATTGATTTTTTAACTCGTTATGCAATTTACTGACAAAGGCATGTGCTAAAAACCATTGTTATTAGCCTCACTTCTCTTATTATTGGTACTATTGCCTCTGTATTAGTAACGCCGCTGATATTCTGTTTAGCCACAGGTGTAATCATCAGCGGCGTACGCGAGGCAGGGAGCTAATCAGGCATAGTTTGCGTCAAACCTTGCCTGTTTTTAAAGATGTATATAGAAAAACAGGCATTCAACAAGCCATTTTGCGAACCTGTTCCCGGAAAAATGTCATATTTCTGTCACACTCTTTAGTGATTGATAACAAAAGAGGTGCCAGGAATGAACAAAACGCTAATCGCCGCAACTGTGGCAGGGATAGTTTTACTCGCTTCAAATGCTCAGGCACAAACCGTACCGGAAGGCTATCAGCTACAGCAAGTGCTCATGATGAGCCGCCATAACTTACGTGCGCCGCTGGCGAACAATGGCAGTGTGCTGGAGCAGTCGACGCCGAATAAATGGCCCGAATGGGACGTCCCCGGTGGGCAACTCACCACCAAAGGTGGCGTGCTCGAAGTGTATATGGGCCATTACATGCGTGAATGGCTGGCACAGCAGGGGATGGTGAAATCGGGGGAATGCCCGCCGCCGGACACCGTTTATGCCTATGCCAATAGTCTGCAACGTACCGTTGCGACCGCACAGTTCTTTATTACCGGCGCATTCCCGGGGTGTGATATTCCTGTGCATCACCAGGAAAAAATGGGCACTATGGACCCAACCTTTAACCCGGTGATCACCGATGATTCCGCCGCATTCAGTGAACAGGCGGTGGCGGCAATGGAGAAAGAGCTCAGCAAACTCCAGCTTACCGACAGCTACCAACTACTGGAAAAAATCGTTAACTATAAAGATTCCCCTGCCTGTAAAGAGAAACAACAGTGTTCGCTGGTGGATGGCAAAAATACCTTTAGCGCCAAGTATCAACAAGAACCAGGTGTTTCCGGGCCGCTGAAAGTCGGCAACTCGCTGGTAGATGCGTTTACTTTGCAATATTACGAAGGTTTTCCGATGGATCAGGTGGCCTGGGGAGAAATCAAATCTGACCAGCAGTGGAAGGTGTTGTCGAAGCTTAAAAACGGCTACCAGGACAGCCTGTTTACCTCACCGGAAGTGGCGCGCAATGTTGCGAAACCGCTGGTCAGTTATATCGACAAAGCTCTGGTCACCGATCGCACCAGCGCACCGAAAATTACAGTGTTGGTTGGGCACGACTCCAACATTGCCTCTCTGTTAACGGCGCTGGATTTCAAACCGTATCAGTTGCATGACCAGAACGAACGCACGCCGATTGGCGGCAAAATCGTTTTCCAGCGTTGGCATGACAGCAAAGCCAATCGCGATTTGATGAAAATTGAATATGTGTATCAGAGTGCGGAACAGTTACGTAATGCCGATGCGTTAACCCTGCAGGCACCTGCTCAGCGTGTGACGCTGGAATTAAGCGGTTGCCCGATAGATGCCAACGGTTTCTGCCCAATGGATAAGTTTGATAGCGTGTTGAATGAGGCGGTGAAATAACAGAAAACTCCCCCGCGAGAAGTGGGGGAGTCGCTGGTTAAACGTTTTTACGTTCGATGGTCTGTTCGCCCCAAAAAAGCGAATCTTTATCGGTCTTAGCAAAGGCTTTGACTAACACTTCATCGCTACCTTCTTCCCAAATCTTTTCCGCCATTTTTTCGTCGTACCCGGCGACTTCGAAAATGGCCTCGGCTATTTCCGGCGACGTATTGCGCAGAGATGCCCATTCACCGACGTGATGAGCTTTCGCTTCTTGAGTTGGCATGCGTATCCTCCTGTTGAAGATTAGCCGTTAAGTTTAACTGCCAGACCTGCGACATATTCCCCTTGATAACGAGCAATAGACAGTTCTTCCTGGCTTGGCTGGCGTGAGCCGTCACCGCCTGCGATGGTGGTTGCGCCGTACGGCGTACCGCCGCGAACCTGTGAAACGTCAAATAATTCCTGCGCTGCGTAGCCAATGGGGACAATTACCATGCCGTGATGCGCAAGGGTCGTCCAGGTTGAAGTAATAGTTTGTTCCTGACCGCCGCCAGTACCGGTGGAACTAAAGACGCTCGCCAGTTTTCCGTATAGTGCGCCGGAAGCCCACAGGCCGCCCGTCTGGTCGAGGAAGGTACGCATTTGACCGGACATGTTGCCAAAGCGGGTAGGTGTACCAAAAATAATGGCGTCGTAATCGGCCAGTTCTTGCGGGGTTGCAACCGGTGCAGTTTGCGTTTTACCGCCTGCTTTTTCAAATAATTGCGGCGGCATGGTTTCCGGTACACGCTTAACGACAACTTCTGCGCCATCGACTTTGCTTGCACCCTCAGCGACTGCGCGTGCCATCGTTTCAATATGTCCGTACATGGAATAATAAAGCACCAGAACTTTAGCCATTTCTAACCACTCCTCGTGTTATCTCTATTCCGTAGCGATTCGCTACCACTTATTTAAAGATAAGACGTCCTTTTCAGAGTGCAAATTTCACAACCACTTATTTGATTTATAACAACTTTCACAAGCACGTAATTTTGTCGCAAAATGACACATTTTTATCTCATCGCGTTTTTTTAATCATAAGAGCGGCTTATGGATAATTATTTGAGATGATATCTATTCTCGCTAAGAAGCTGTTGCAGGATATTACCAAACGCGGGTCTGCCCGCGTCAGTTCACTAAGCTTAGTCCCACGTAGCGAAAATATGGCAGCCGCCATACGCCGCGTTAATTCTATGCAATATGATGTCTATACCCAGACGGAGGTCAGTAATGGCAAACCATCGAGGCGGTTCCGGCAATTTTGCAGAAGACCGCGAAAGAGCATCAGAAGCAGGTAAAAAAGGTGGACAGCACAGCGGGGGTAATTTCAAGAATGACCCGCAGCGCGCATCTGAAGCAGGTAAAAAAGGTGGCAAGAGCAGTCACGGCAAAAGCGACAACTAGCCGGGCTAATCAATGACGAATGCATTTTTTTCTTAGGCTCGTCAAAAAGTCATCACCGCCGGTAATCCCGGCGGTTTTCTGTTTATGGCTCCTGATGAACAACTTCTGGCGGTGGAACGTCAACCAACTTTCTGCTTAACAACGCATTGAGTAAAATCGCGCCAAAGGTTGCTGTACCAATCCCTCCCAACGTAAAACCGCCCAGCGTGAGAGCAAAATCACCCGCGCCCAGCACTAAGGTTACTGCGACCATAATCAAATTACCGTTCTGGCTTAAATCGACACGGTTTTGTACCCATATCCTTGCGCCTGCGACGGCAATCAGCCCGAACACAACAATTGATGCACCACCAATCACCGCGGCCGGAATGGTATGAATCAGCGCGCCAAATTTCGGTGAAAAGCCCAACAGCATGGCGATGACGGCAGCAGCGACAAACACCAGCGTCGAGTAGACTTTTGTCACGGCCATTACACCGATATTCTCGGCGTAGGTGGTTACGCCGCTGCCACCGACAGAACCAGAAAGCATCGTCGCCAGCCCATCACCGACGAATGCCCGCCCCATATACGGGTCCATATTGCGTCCGGTCATCCCGGCGACCGCCTTGAGATGACCTAAGTTTTCCGCCACCAGAATCACCGCCACGGGCGCAATCAGCATCATTGCCTGACTATTAAAAGCAGGAGTGGAAAAATGTGGCAAACCGAACCAGGCAGCATGGCTGACGAGAGTAAAATCGACGGCTTTTCCCAGCCCTAAAAGGTTGGTCATCACGCCATACAGCAGACAGGCGACAATTAAACCTACGAGAATCAATAACCGCTGGATCATGCCACGGGTAAACACCGCCACCAGCCCAATACACAGCACCGTCATTACCGCCATCCAGCTATCAAAGGCCGAAGCCGATACACTTTTCACTGCGATAGGCGCTAAGTTCAGGCCAATCGCCATCACCACCGCACCCGTCACCACCGGCGGCATCAGTCGTTCAATCCAGCGCGTACCGATTTTCATCACCACCAGGCCAATGACGGTATAAACCAGCCCACAGGCGATAATCCCGCCCAGCGCAATGCTGATATTCGGGTTAATGCCCTGACCGTTAAAGCCCGTCGCGGCGATCACCACGCCGACAAAAGCCGCGCTGGAGCCGAGATAACTGGGGACGCGCCCGCCGGTAATAAAGAAAAACAGTAACGTGCCGATCCCCGACATTAAAATGGAAAGATTGGGATCCAGCCCCATCAGAATCGGCATTAACACCGTCGCGCCAAACATCGCCACCGCGTGTTGAACGCCCATTACTGCCGTCTGAGCAAACGGCAATCGTTCATCCGGCGCGACCACGCCGCTCTCTGTAGAGGTCGATTTTAACTGCCAGTGAGGAAAACCGAACATTGCCATCAGCAGTCTCCTTAAGGAGGTTAACAAGCAGGGCGCATCAGCGCGTGATAACTGCGATCGAACCACACCAGCCCGTAGGGTGTGGTGTGACGATGAATCGCTTCGATGGCGCAAAACAGAATGTCGTGGGTGCCGACGCTCACCACCTGGCTGATACGGCAGTCAAACGAAACCAGAGCCTCTTCCAGTTGCGGGCATCCGGTCACCCCCGTCTGCCAGCGGGCGGCGGCAAAGCGGTGTTCCATGGGCGTTTTGCCGCCAAAAAGGTTTGAAAGCGGCTCCTGCCCGGCGCTAAGTGTATTTACACACAGCGTTCGATTTTCATTGAATACCGGCCAGACGGACGCCCCACGATTCAGGCACACCAGTAATGTGGGCGGCGTATCGGTCACGCTGCAGACGGCGCTGGCGGTGAACCCGGCGCGCCCGGCTGGACCGTCCGTGGTGATGATATTGACCGCCGCGCCCATGCAGGACATCGCATCGCGAAAAGTTTGTTGATCGACAATGTTCATAGTTTGCTCCTTACAACAGCCCGCAGGCTTCTTCAAAGGACAGACGTGGCAGGCGCGCAAAAAGTTTGCTTCTATCGCCATAGCCGATATTAATCAGCAGATTGCTCTTCAGCGTGCTGCCCGCAAAAAAGGCGTCGTCAACGTGTTGACGGTCAAAACCCGACATCGGGCCGGTATCCAGTCCCAGCGCACGGCAGGCGACGATCAGATAGGCCGCCTGCATGGAACTGTTGCGAAACGCTGTTTCTTCCGCAAGTTGTGGGCTGGAGGTAAACCAACTGCGGGCATCGCCGTGAGGAAACAGTTGTGGTAACCGTTCATAAAATTCACTGTCCCAGGCAACGATAGCGGTGACGGGCGCGGTCAGGGTTTTTTGTAGATTGCCGCTGGAAAGCGCCGGGCGCAGACGTTCTTTTCCTTCTGCAGTGCGGATAAACACGATCCGTGCCGGAGAACAGTTAGCTGATGTCGGCCCCCATTTCATCAGGGCATAAAGCTCCCGTAACGTCTCATCGCTGACGGGTGTCTCCCGCCAGCCGTTGTGAGTGCGGGCATCGGTGAACAGGGTGCTAAGCGCACCTGGGCTAACGGCTTCGTTCATAGCAATTCCTTACAGGGCGGCTTCACGGTGATGTAACAGGCTGGCAAGCCCGTTGAGTAACAGAGCATTAAACGTTTCGGGATCGGTCACGTTGCAGGCGTGTCCGCCATAGCGCATCACCATTTTCTGGCTATCGGGCAGGGCGGCATGAAGTTCACTGGAACATGCGGATGGCACCAGCAGATCATCACTGGCGCAGATGATTTGCACCGGGCAGCAGATGCGATCCGCATGGTGACTAAAGTCAGCGCGTTTGAGGGCGTTAAGTCGACGCAGTAAATTATTTTTGCCCTGAAAATGCGCCAGTGCCAGCGCGTCTTCTGCCTCCAGGCGAGGTGCGCGGGCCGCCATCCAGTCGGCGGGATAGAGGAACAACGGCTGCGCTTCCACCCATGCCTGCGCGCCGCCGCTATACAGTAATCGTTCGCGAACCTGAAAACAGCGGCGCGTATGGGCGTTTATTCGTAGCCAGCCGTTAACGCTGATCAGCACAGTTACCGACGCGGGATAATCCAGCGCCAGCTGCATTCCCACCAGCGCACCGAGCGCATGGCCGACCACCGCGTAATGCTCAATCCCTGCGGCTACCAGCGCCTGATGCAGTTCCGCTGCCATCTGGGCGATACTGTAATCTTCTGCCAGTGTGTCGGGATTATTGCCGGTGCCGCGCTGGTCGTAACAGACTACCTGATACTCCTGCTCCAGCACCGCCAGTTGCGGTAACCAGTAACTGCCGCTACCGCCAAGACCCGAAATCAACACCACTACGGGCGCATCAGCATAAGGGGGAGGTGAGAGTGAAAGTTTCATCGCGGCCTCACTTGGCGATATGCGCAATTGTGGCGATTTCCACCAGCGCGTCAGGTTTTACCAGTCCGCACTGAATGCAGAATCGCGCCGGTTTATCACCCGGAAAAAACTCGGCGTAGATTTCGTTAATCGCGGCGTAATTTTTCCAGTCGGTAATAAAGATGCTGTTGAAGGTCACATCCGCCATCGTGCCACCCGCCGTCTCGATCACCTTGCGGATAGTTTCCAGAACGTGGCGGGTTTGCGCCTTTGGGTCATCGGCAAACAGCACGTTATTATGTTGATCAAAAGCCAGCGTACCGGAGACATACACCACGCCATCAGCCAGCGTGCCGGGAACGAAGGGGGCCAGCGGTGCGCTGCTGCCAGCGGGAATAATTACGGATTTTGGCATCGTTAAACTCCTTAAGCGATACGAGCAAAGGACGTGGGAGAAAGCGCGTCGCAGAACGTTTCGACGTCGCTGACCCAGCCAAAAAAGGTTTCGATATTGAACAACGCGGCTTTCTGTGCAAATTCCGGCCCCGCCTGGTGTGTTGCGTCTTCCAGCACCACGCCGAAATACTCCAGAAAAAAGCCATCGCGTAGCGTCGATTCGACGCAGACGTTGGTAGCGATACCGGTGAAAACCAGATGGCGTATTCCACGGCTGCGCAAAATGCTGTCCAGCGGTGTATTGAAGAAACCGCTGTAGCGCGGCTTCGGCAGCACAATATCGCCAGGCTGCGGCACCAGTTCATCCACCAGTTGATAATCCCAGGAGCCTTTCGCCAGCAATTTCCCCTGCAGCTGCGGCTGCTTACGCATGGTTTTCAGGGCGTTCGATTTATGAAAATTCGGTGAGCCGGGGCCGCCAGCTTCGACATACTGTTCATCCCAGCCATTTTGAAACCAGATGATCAGCATCCCTGCCGCTCGCGCTGCGGTCACGGCGGTTTGAATGTTGGCAATGACCGGGCGAGTGGTTGAGACATCAAACCCGGCGAGATCTAAGTAGCCGCCTGGCGTGGCATAAGCGTTTTGCATATCCACCACGATCAGCGCACTTTGCTGCGGATCGAAGGTAATGGCTTCCGGTCGAGCGGTTAAGGTTGTCATCATGCCACCTCCTGAGTCAGCGCAGGTAGATGGGCGCGGCACTGCATCAGTGGTTGAATGCGCTCGCCGAAGGTTTCGATTCCCGACAGAAAATCATCGAAGGTCAACAGCACGCCTTCGGCACCAGGCACGCTTGCGACTTCATCTAACATGCGCGCGACACTGGCGTAAGAACCGACTAACGTCCCCATATTGATGTTTACCGCCGAAGTGGGATCGGCCATCTGACGGACGTTGGTATCAGTACCGGAGCGGGTATCTTTCTGACTTTGTTCGGTTAGCCAGCTTAACGCCTCTTCATCCGCGCCCGCTTTGTAGTGTTCCCATTTGGCGCGAGCGGCATCGTCGGTTTCATCGGCAATCACCATAAACAACACATAAGAACCAACGTCGCGCCCGGTTTGCTCTGCGGCCTGTTTCATCCGCGCAGCGGTCGGGGCGAAAGCCGTGGGCGTATTTACGCCTTTGCCGAAACAGAAGTTGAAATCGGCATACTGGGCGGAGAACGCCATGCCAGCGTCGCTTTGCCCGGCGCAGATCACTTTCATGGGGACACTCGGTTGCGGACTGACGCGACAATCATTCATGGTGAAAAAATCGCCTTTAAAATCGCTTTTCCCCGTGCCCCACAGGTCGCGCAGCACCTGAACATATTCGGTGAGATAGTCGTAACGACGGGAGAAATAGTCATCGCCAGGCCAGATACCCATCTGCTCATACTCGGGCTTTTGCCAGCCAGTCACGAGGTTGACGCCAAAACGCCCGCCAGAGATGGAGTCGATGGTTGCGGCCATACGGGCGACGATTGCCGGAGGTAACGTTAAGGTGGCAGCAGTGGCGTAAATCTGAATGCGCGAGGTGACGGCCGCCAGCCCCGCCATCAAGGTGAACGACTCAAGGTTGTGATCCCAGAACTCAGTTTTGCCGCCAAAGCCACGCAGTTTGATCATCGACAGGGCGAAATCGAAATGGTAGTGCTCCGCTTTTTGCACAATGGCTTTATTCAGTTCAAAGGTCGGCATGTACTGCGGCGCGTGGGTCGAAATGAGCCAGCCGTTGTTGCCAATAGGTACGAATACGCCAATTTTCATCATCAACCTCTCTTCGTCTCGTAAAGTGAAAGTCAGACGGGGCGCTGCATCCTGCATATCCTTTTCAGCCGCGTAATGGCTTGTTTGCAAAGCGGATGCCAGTTTTTAAAAAGTGAATGTTGTTAATGTGTTAACATTGTGTTGTCTAAAATATCTGGTAAAAAGTGGACTAAACGGTCAAAACAGTTGCACATAAAACATGCATCTGTGCGCGATGAGAGTGCAGAAGGTCGAGGCCGGGCGGGGGTTTTGCTATCCTGTTGCCAATCTACAAGAGGGGAGAGCGCATGACGCAAGGCGCAGTGAAAACAACGGGTAAACGTTCGCGCGCAGTAAGCGCGAAGAAAAAAGCGATTCTTAGCGCAGCACTGGACACTTTTTCACAATTCGGTTTTCACGGCACAAGGCTGGAGCAGATCGCAGAGTTGGCGGGTGTTTCAAAAACCAATCTGCTGTATTACTTTCCGTCAAAAGAGGCGCTGTATATTGCCGTGCTGCGGCAGATTCTCGATATCTGGCTGGCACCGTTAAAAGCGTTTCGTGAAGATTTCGCTCCGCTGGCGGCGATAAAAGAGTACATCCGTCTGAAGCTGGAAGTCTCCCGCGATTATCCGCAGGCTTCGCGCCTGTTCTGTATGGAGATGCTGGCAGGCGCGCCGCTGTTAATGGATGAACTGACGGGCGATTTGAAGGCATTAATTGATGAGAAATCGGCGCTGATTGCCGGTTGGGTCAAAAGCGGCAAACTCGCGCCGATTGATCCGCAGCATTTGATTTTCATGATTTGGGCTTCCACTCAACATTACGCCGATTTCGCCCCTCAGGTGGAGGCGGTGACAGGCGCGACGTTGCGCGATGAGATATTTTTCAATCAAACGGTTGAAAACGTGCAGCGGATTATTATTGAGGGGATTCGACCACGTTAAAGATGCCGGAGGAGGTTGTAACATCCTCCGGCTACCTGTTTAACCTATAGTCATTAAACTGGCGTTACCGCCAGCGGCAGCGGTATTCACACTCAGCGAACGTTCGATATACAGCCGTTCCAGAAGGATATTGCTTTCGCCACGGGCAAAACCCTGCACCGAAACAATTGCGCCATCCCGCGCAGCAACGGCTTCACACAATGCGCGAAGCTGATCCGAATCACCGTGGAAGATCACCGCATCAAAGGGTTGAGCGGTTATATTTTCCGCTTTCGCCAGTTGAATACGTTCGCTGACTGCCGATGGCAATGCCTTTACTAGCTGACGATGCAGCGCGTCATCCGGCCACAGTACCTGGCTGCCCACCGCCAGCACGGCGGCGAGCTGAGTCAGCGCATCCTGCTCATCATCGGCAATACACAACACGCGCTCACGCGGCAGCAGCGTCCAGGTGTTGCGTTCACCCGTCGGCCCCGGCAGCAATCGTTGTGTTCCTGCCTGCGCCAGCTCGCCATATTGCGTACATAACGCCTGCAATTCTGGACGATTTGCTGCCCATTCCCGCAGTGCATTTAGCGGCTGAGTCAATGCGGCTTTCAACTGTGCATCGACCGGATACTCTGCATCCTGACGCGCGAGCGTCACTGCCAGCGCACTTTCCGGGCGATTCGCCAGCAGACGGTAGAGATAGAGCGGACCGCCTGCTTTCGGCCCGGTACCGGACAACCCTTCGCCGCCGAATGGCTGCACACCCACCACTGCGCCCACCATATTACGGTTAACATACAGGTTACCAACATGGGCCGAGCCAGTGACCTGGGCGATGGTTTCATCAATACGCGTATGGACACCAAGCGTCAGACCATAGCCGGAAGCGTTAATCTGCTCGATCAGCTCTGGTAGCTGGTTACGGTTGTAACGCACCACATGCAGCACCGGACCAAAGACCTCTTTTTGCAATTCGGCAAAGTCATCCAGTTCGATCAGCGTCGGGGCGACAAAGGTGCCGCTTTGCCATTCACGGGCATCTTCGCTGTTTTCCCGCACCGCCTGGAACACCGGACGGCCTTTGCTACGCATGGTCTGAATATGGCGCTCAATATTGGCTTTCGCTTCGCTATCAATCACCGGACCGATATCGGTGGTCAGGCGACCCGGATTACCCATCCGGCATTCGGCCATTGCGCCGCGCAGCATTTTCAACGTGTGGTCGGCAATCTCATCTTGCAGGCACAGCACGCGCAGCGCCGAACAACGCTGACCCGCACTGTCGAACGCCGAGGCCAGTACATCCACGACGACCTGTTCGGTCAGTGCTGAAGAATCGACAATCATCGCGTTCATGCCGCCGGTTTCAGCGATGAGCGGAATAGGGCGACCCTGAGCGTCCAGGCGGCTGGCGATATTGCGCTGCAGTAACGTAGCGACTTCGGTTGAACCGGTAAACATCACCCCGCGTACGCGATCATCACCCGTCAGTTGCGCGCCCACGGTTTCCCCCTGACCTGGCAGCAACTGCACCACGCCTGGCGGTACACCCGCTTCCAGCAAAATGGCGATCCCTTGCGCGGCAATCAGCGGCGTTTGTTCTGCCGGTTTTGCCAGCACGCTGTTACCTGCCGCCAGTGCGGCAGCAATCTGCCCGGTGAAAATAGCCAGCGGGAAGTTCCACGGACTGATACACACCACAGGCCCTAATGGACGGTGGGTTTCGTTAGCGAAATCATCCCGCACCTGTCCGGCATAGTAGTGGAGAAAATCGACCGCTTCGCGCACTTCGGCAATGGCGTTACTGAAGGTTTTTCCGGCTTCACGCACCAGAATACCAATCAGTTGCTGCATCTGGCTTTCCATTAGCACGGCAGCGCGATGCAAAATCGCCGCGCGTTCAACCGGAGGAGTGGCAAACCAGATTGGCGCGTTATTAACCGCACTTTCCAGCGCCTGTTCTACCTCACGCGGCGTGGCTTCACGCACAAAGCCCACAATATCTTTCGGTTCCGCAGGGTTAATAACGGGCGACATCTCACCTGCCGCTACCGGTTGTTCCAGCATTGGCAAGGCCTGCCATTTTTGCAGTGCACTATTGAGCAGGGCAGAAGAGAGCGAGGCCAGCCGGTGTTCGTTAGCGAGATCCAGCCCTGCCGAGTTGTCGCGCCCGTGACCGTAAAGATCGCGCGGCAGGGGAATTTTCGGATGCGGTAATCCAGTTTGCCCTTCCTGTTGCGCCAGTTTTTCTACAGCAGTGACCGGATCGGCGACCAGTTCATCCAGTGGCAAAGAGGTGTCGGCAATACGGTTAACAAACGAGGTGTTAGCACCGTTTTCCAGCAGGCGACGCACCAGATACGCCAACAGCGTTTCATGGGTACCGACCGGAGCATAAATACGACACGGACGGTTAAGTTTGCCGTCGGCAACTTTCCCGGTGACCTGCTCATACAGTGGCTCGCCCATACCATGCAGGCACTGGAACTCGTACTGACCCGGATAGTAGTTCTGACCTGCCAGTTGATAAATCGCTGCCAGCGTATGGGCGTTGTGCGTCGCGAACTGCGGGTAGATTAGATTCGGCACCGCCAGCAGCTTTTTCGCACAGGCGAGATATGAAACGTCGGTATACACCTTGCGGGTATAAACCGGATAGCCTTCAAGGCCGTCCATCTGCGCACGCTTAATTTCACTATCCCAGTACGCGCCTTTCACCAGACGAATCATCAGACGGCGACGGCTACGGGTGGCGAGATCAATCAGGTAATCAATCACCAACGGGCAGCGTTTTTGATAAGCCTGAATAACAAAACCGATGCCGTTCCAGCCTGCCAGTTCCGGCTCGAAACAGAGTTTTTCCAGCAGATCGAGGGAGATCTCCAGACGATCGGCCTCTTCGGCATCGATGTTAATACCAATATCATACTGACGCGCCAGCAGGGTGAGTGATTTCAGACGCGGGTAAAGTTCTTCCATTACCCGGTCATACTGGGCGCGGCTATAACGCGGATGCAGCGCCGACAGTTTGATTGAAATGCCCGGCCCTTCATAGATGCCACGACCGTTAGACGCTTTACCGATGGCGTGAATCGCCTGCTGATAGGAAACCATATACGCCTGTGCGTCTGCGGCAGTCAGTGCAGCTTCGCCCAGCATATCGTAAGAGTAACGGAAACCTTTCTCTTCCAGCTTGCGGGCATTGGCTAACGCTTCCGCGATGGTTTCACCCGTGACGAACTGCTCGCCCATCAGGCGCATCGCCATATCCACACCTTTGCGGATCAGCGGTTCACCGCTTTTACCGATAATGCGGTTCAGCGAGCGGGAGAGGATGGCTTCGTTATGGGTGGAAACCAGTTTGCCAGTAAACAGCAGCCCCCAGGTGGCGGCATTAACAAACAGTGACGGGCTACGACCAATGTGTGACTGCCAGTTACCGTTGCTGATTTTGTCGCGAATTAACGCGTCGCGGGTGGCTTTGTCGGGAATACGCAACAACGCTTCTGCCAGACACATCAGCGCCACGCCTTCCTGCGATGACAGCGAAAACTCCTGCAATAACCCCTGGACCATACCTGCGCGACCACTGGCATTTTTTTGATTACGCAGTTTATCGGCCAGTTGATACGCCAGTTTGTGCGCCTGTTCAGCAACTGGCTGCGGCAGGCGGGCTTGTTCCAGCAGCATAGAAACCGCTTCGGTTTCCGGGCGACGATAGGCCGCGGTGATCGCGGCGCGGGAAACCGACTGGGGCAAAATTTGCTCGGCAAAGTCGAGGAATGGCTGGTGTGGTTCCTCTGCCGGAGTCGGTGCTTCATCGCTCTCATTGGCAGCGCCAGAAAGCAGCGCAGGTAGCTCTGGCAGAGTATCGCTGTTTTCCAGTTGTTCGAGATAAGAAAAAATCGCCTGCTTAATTAACCAGTGTGGTGTGCGATCGATACGTGTCGCGGCAGACTTAATACGCTCACGCGTCGCGTCGTCCAGCTTAACCCCCATGGTGGTGGTTCCCATGCCATTACTCCTGTTGTTCTGAAAGGTGCAACTTAACGTTATCGTGAAATATCCATGATGTTGCAACTTTGTGCAACCATGTTAAATGTGACCTGCGTAGCAAGCTTAAAAATGAATGAAATGTTAATAAAAGAAATCGATATGACAGGGATTAAAAAAATAACTCAGACTTTTTCTCTGCGGCAGTTAACATTTTTGAAAGGTGCAACCGCAAAAAATGTGAGAGAGTGCAACCTGATGAAAAATAGTGTCGCTGAGCACTAAAATTTAATGTAAATGGTGTGTTAAATCGATTGTGAATAACCAGCGCTTCCGGCAGGATACGGTCGCCCTGGTAAAACATAAACTCTGTTACCCCGTTCCGGTGGCAGATATAACGGCAAGTTTCGACATTGCCGATAATAATTTTTTGGAGACTTTAGATGGCTATTAGCACACCGATGTTGGTGACATTTTGTGTCTATATCTTTGGCATGATATTGATTGGGTTTATCGCCTGGCGATCAACGAAAAACTTTGACGACTATATTCTGGGCGGTCGTAGTCTTGGGCCATTCGTGACGGCATTATCGGCGGGTGCGTCGGATATGAGCGGCTGGCTGTTAATGGGGTTGCCGGGCGCGGTTTTTCTTTCCGGGATTTCCGAAAGCTGGATCGCCATTGGCCTGACATTAGGCGCGTGGATCAACTGGAAGCTGGTGGCCGGGCGGTTGCGTGTGCATACCGAATACAACAATAACGCCTTAACCCTGCCGGATTATTTCACCGGGCGCTTTGAAGATAAAAGCCGCATTTTGCGCATTATCTCCGCGCTGGTTATTTTGCTGTTCTTCACCATTTATTGCGCTTCGGGCATTGTGGCAGGCGCGCGTCTGTTTGAAAGTACCTTTGGCATGAGCTACGAAACGGCTCTGTGGGCGGGAGCTGCGGCGACGATCCTTTACACCTTTATTGGCGGTTTCCTCGCGGTGAGCTGGACTGATACTGTACAGGCCAGCCTGATGATTTTTGCCCTGATCCTGACGCCGGTTATCGTCATTATCAGTGTCGGTGGCTTTGGTGACTCGCTGGAAGTGATCAAACAAAAGAGCATCGAAAACGTTGATATGCTCAAAGGGCTGAACTTTGTCGCCATTATCTCACTGATGGGTTGGGGGCTGGGTTACTTCGGGCAGCCGCACATCCTGGCGCGTTTTATGGCGGCAGACTCTCACCACAGCATTGTCCATGCGCGTCGTATCAGTATGACCTGGATGATCCTCTGCCTGGCAGGGGCGGTAGCTGTCGGCTTCTTTGGTATTGCTTACTTTAATGAGCACCCGGCGGAAGCAGGTGCGGTAAACCAGAATGCTGAGCGCGTGTTTATCGAACTGGCGCAAATTCTGTTTAACCCGTGGATTGCCGGGATTCTGCTGTCGGCAATTCTGGCGGCGGTAATGTCAACCTTAAGTTGCCAGCTGCTGGTGTGCTCCAGTGCGATTACCGAAGATTTATACAAAGCGTTTCTGCGTAAACATGCCAGCCAGAAAGAGCTGGTGTGGGTAGGGCGTGTGATGGTGCTGGTGGTGGCGCTGGTGGCGATTGCGCTGGCGGCAAACCCGGAAAACCGCGTGCTGGGCTTAGTGAGCTACGCGTGGGCAGGCTTTGGCGCGGCGTTTGGTCCGGTGGTGCTGTTCTCGGTGATGTGGTCACGCATGACGCGCAACGGTGCGCTGGCGGGGATGATCATCGGTGCGCTGACGGTTATCGTCTGGAAGCAGTTCGGCTGGCTGGGACTCTACGAAATTATTCCGGGCTTCATCTTCGGCAGTATCGGGATTGTAGTGTTTAGTTTGCTGGGTAAAGCGCCGTCAGCGGCGATGCAAAAACGCTTTGCCGAGGCCGATGCGCACTATCATTCGGCTCCGCCGTCACGGTTGCAGGAAAGCTAAGGGACTTAGCCTGCGGCGGTTTTGTTTGGCTTCAGCAGCGGGTTGCGCTCCCTTAATGTGCCTCGCCATATAAATTGAATGGTGCAGGGAGCGCGCAGGGGGCGGCCAATCGCCGCGGCCCCCTGCTGTCCCGGCCTTCGGGGAACGCTTCAGCGATTTTGACGCCACCAACACCCGAGCTGTTATTATGTTCCGGGCAAAAAGTTAGATTTGATAATCGCGGATGGACGAAATTGCTTGATACACCCGCTTATCAGTTTTACATGGAAGTTTTGATGTATTGAGTCAGGACGGTTTTGTCGGCTGGATACGGCGTTTACGCGGCATCCGGCAAGAACACATGGCTCGTTGTAAACAATCCCATCTTTATACCTGGAATAATCGTTTATATCCCCTGGCATTACCTCTCTTTGTTTACATTTCAACATCATTTTATAAACATTCCGCTTGTATTTTTCTTTACCGTAATGATAATCGCTATCACTGCGATTTACTTTTCTTTGCATAGATTGACTCAGAAAAACGTTTAAGGGTGGGTGGCATGTTTGTTCCGTTTCTCATTATGTTGCGCGAAGGACTTGAAGCCGCGCTGATTGTCAGTTTGATTGCCAGCTATCTTAAGCGTACCCAGCGAGGCCGATGGATTGGTGTGATGTGGATTGGCGTGTTGCTTGCCGCTGCGTTGTGCCTGGGCTTGGGGATCTTCATTAACGAAACCACCGGCGAATTTCCGCAAAAAGAGCAGGAACTGTTTGAAGGTATCGTGGCGGTGATCGCCGTGGTGATCCTTACCTGGATGGTTTTCTGGATGCGCAAAGTGTCGCGCAACGTCAAAGTACAACTGGAGCAGGCAGTCGATAGCGCATTGCAGCGTGGAAATCATCATGGCTGGGCGCTGGTGATGATGGTCTTTTTTGCCGTTGCAAGGGAAGGGCTGGAGTCGGTCTTTTTCCTGCTGGCGGCATTTCAACAAGATGTCGGGATCTGGCCGCCGCTGGGTGCAATGCTCGGTCTTGCTACTGCCGTGGTGCTAGGCTTCCTGCTCTACTGGGGCGGTATTCGCCTCAATCTTGGTGCATTTTTTAAATGGACCAGCCTGTTTATTCTCTTCGTCGCCGCAGGGCTGGCAGCTGGTGCCATTCGCGCATTTCATGAAGCCGGATTGTGGAACCACTTTCAGGAAATCGCCTTCGATATGAGTGCGGTGCTCTCAACTCACTCGCTGTTTGGCACGCTGATGGAAGGGATTTTTGGCTATCAGGAAGCGCCGAGCGTCAGCGAAGTCGCCGTCTGGTTTATTTATCTCATCCCGGCGCTGGTGGCATTTGCTCTGCCACCACGCGCAGGGGCGACAGCGTCTCGCTCCGCGTAACAAATACGACGCAAACTCTTGTTTAGTTACAACATACTTTAAAGGGATAGTCTCGTCATGACCATTAACTTCCGCCGTAACGCATTGCAGTTGAGCGTGGCTGCGCTGTTTTCTTCTGCTTTTATGGCTAACGCCGCTGATGTGCCGCAGGTCAAAGTGACCGTGACGGATAAGCAGTGCGAACCGATGACCATTACGGTTAACGCCGGGAAAACACAGTTCATTATTCAGAACCATAGCCAGAAGGCGCTGGAGTGGGAGATCCTCAAAGGCGTGATGGTGGTGGAAGAGCGGGAAAATATCGCCCCTGGTTTTAGCCAGAAAATGACGGCGAATTTACAGCCTGGCGAATACGATATGACCTGCGGTCTGCTGACTAACCCGAAAGGGAAGTTGATCGTCAAAGGTGAGGCAACGGCGGATGCGGCGCAAAGTGATGCGCTGTTAAGTCTTGGTGGTGCAATTACTGCATATAAAGCGTATGTCATGGCGGAAACCACGCAGCTGGTGACCGACACCAAAGCCTTTACCGACGCGATTAAAGCTGGCGATATCGAAAAAGCGAAAGCACTGTATGCGCCGACGCGCCAGCACTATGAGCGCATTGAACCGATTGCTGAACTGTTCTCCGATCTGGATGGCAGCATTGACGCCCGTGAAGATGATTACGAGCAAAAAGCCGCCGACCCAAAATTCACTGGTTTCCACCGCCTGGAAAAAGCATTGTTTGGCGACAACACCACCAAAGGGATGGATCAGTACGCTGAGCAGCTTTATACAGATGTGGTCGATTTGCAAAAACGCATCAGTGAACTGGCTTTCCCACCTTCAAAAGTGGTCGGCGGCGCAGCCGGACTGATTGAGGAAGTGGCAGCCAGCAAAATCAGCGGTGAAGAAGATCGCTACAGCCACACCGATCTGTGGGATTTCCAGGCTAACGTTGAAGGCTCGCAGAAAATTGTCGATCTGCTGCGTCCACAACTGCAAAAAGCCAACCCGGAACTGTTGGCAAAAGTCGATGCCAACTTTAAAAAGGTCGATACCATTCTGGCGAAATACCGTACTAAAGACGGTTTTGAAACCTACGACAAATTGACCGATGCCGACCGGAATGCGCTGAAAGGGCCGATTACTGCGCTGGCGGAAGATCTGGCGCAACTTCGCGGTGTGCTGGGACTGGATTAAGCGTTATGCAGTATAAAGATGAAAACGGGGTGAATGAACCGTCACGCCGACGTTTACTGAAAGGGATTGGTGCGCTGGCGCTGGCGGGAAGTTGTCCGGTCGCTCATGCACAAAAAACGCAAAGTGCACCGGGCACGCTTTCACCGGATGCTCGCAATGAGAAACAGCCGTTTTATGGTGAGCATCAGGCAGGGATCCTGACGCCACAACAGGCCGCAATGATGCTGGTGGCGTTTGATGTGCTTGCCAGCGATAAAGCCGATCTTGAACGGTTGTTTCGCTTGTTGACTCAGCGTTTTGCTTTTCTGACTCAGGGCGGAGCGGCACCAGAAACGCCAAATCCGCGCCTGCCACCACTCGATTCCGGCATTCTTGGCGGCTACATTGCGCCCGATAATCTCACCATCACGTTATCGGTGGGTCACTCATTGTTTGATGAGCGCTTTGGCCTTGCGCCACAGATGCCGAAAAAGTTGCAGAAGATGACGCGTTTTCCCAACGACTCGCTGGATGCGGCGTTATGTCATGGTGATGTGTTGCTACAAATTTGCGCCAACACCCAGGACACGGTGATCCATGCACTGCGCGATATCATCAAACATACGCCGGATTTGCTCAGCGTGCGCTGGAAGCGGGAAGGGTTTATTTCCGATCACGCGGCGCGTAGTAAAGGCAAAGAGACGCCGATTAATTTGCTGGGTTTCAAAGACGGCACTGCCAATCCCGATAGCCAGAATGATAAGTTGATGCAAAAAGTGGTGTGGGTAACGGCAGATCAGCAGGAGCCAGCGTGGACAATCGGTGGCAGCTATCAGGCAGTACGCTTGATTCAGTTTCGAGTGGAATTTTGGGACAGAACTCCGCTGAAAGAACAGCAGACGATTTTTGGTCGTGATAAGCAAACCGGTGCGCCGCTGGGAATGCAGCATGAGCATGATGTTCCCGATTACGCCAGCGATCCGGAAGGGAAGGTGATTGCGCTGGACAGCCATATCCGGCTGGCGAATCCCCGCACGGCGGAGAGTGAGTCCAGCCTGATGCTGCGTCGTGGCTACAGTTATTCACTGGGCGTCACCAACTCCGGGCAACTGGATATGGGGCTACTGTTTGTCTGTTACCAACACGATCTGGAAAAAGGCTTCCTGACAGTACAAAAAAGGCTCAATGGCGAAGCGCTGGAGGAATACGTTAAACCTATCGGCGGCGGTTATTTTTTTGCGCTGCCGGGAGTGAAGGACGCGAACGATTATCTCGGAAGCGCGTTATTGCGGGTTTAATGTTTATAGACGGATAAGGCGTTCACGCCGCATCCGGCGTTCGTGCGCAGATGCCTGATGCGAATCCTGCTGAAAGCACACAGCTTTTTTCATATCTGTCATCACTCTGTCATCTTTCCAGTAGAAACTAATGTCACTGAAATGGTGTTTTATAGTTAAATATAAGTAAATATATTGTTGCAATAAATGCGAGATCTGTTGTACTTATTAAGTAGCAGCGGAAGTTCCCGGCAGTGATAGTCAGTCACTATGGAGATCGCGGATGGTAACGTCCTGTACTGGACATGTTTTAGATAATCAACGCGCCACCACTCGCGGAGTTTTCTCCTCCGGTAGTCATCTCGTCACTTTGCATTTTCAACCTCATCCTTTCTTTTCATGTGTTACCGACGCCGTAAACGGTGCGCGTAGCCGTTTTTCGGCATTTTATCCAAAAGCAAACTATGGCTTACAAGGAAGCCAACCCTCTGATGTTCGTGCGCATAATCGCGCTGCCAACGGCGCGTGTGATGAATACAAACAACTCAAGGTGCTCTCCATGGGAAGACAAAAAGCAGTGATCAAAGCTCGTCGCGAGGCAAAACGTGTGCTGAGACGGGATTCGCGCAGCCATAAGCAGCGTGAAGAAGAATCGGTCACCTCGCTTGTGCAGATGGGCGGCGTAGAAGCCATTGGTATGGCCCGCGACAGTCGCGATACTTCGCCCATCCTCGCGCGAAATGAAGCGCAATTGCACTATCTGAAGGCTATTGAGAGTAAGCAGCTGATATTCGCCACGGGCGAAGCCGGGTGCGGAAAAACCTGGATCAGCGCAGCAAAAGCGGCAGAAGCCCTGATACATAAGGATGTCGACAGGATTATCGTCACCCGTCCAGTTCTGCAAGCCGATGAAGATCTTGGCTTCTTACCTGGAGATATCGCAGAAAAGTTTGCTCCCTATTTTCGCCCGGTCTACGACGTGCTGGTCCGGCGCTTAGGGGCTTCCTTTATGCAGTACTGCCTGCGACCGGAAATAGGGAAGGTGGAAATTGCGCCGTTCGCCTATATGCGTGGACGTACCTTTGAAAATGCAGTCGTCATTCTTGACGAGGCGCAGAATGTGACTGCCGCGCAAATGAAAATGTTTTTAACCCGCCTCGGGGAGAACGTGACGGTTATCGTCAACGGTGATATCACGCAATGCGATTTGCCTCGCGGCGTGTGCTCCGGATTAAGTGACGCGCTGGAACGTTTCGAAGAAGATGAAATGGTTGGGATCGTCCGGTTCGGTAAAGAGGACTGCGTACGTTCGGCACTTTGCCAACGTACGCTGCATGCCTACAGTTAAGTGTATTATCGGTGCAGAGCCCGGGCGAACCGGGCTTTGTTTTATTTCAACAGATTTTCACTTCAGGTTAGCGTTCAGGGGGGCGACTTTGAGCGTGTTGATAAGCTGAACTGGAGTCTGGTTTAGATACTCTTACCAGGCATTTTTCGTCATAGCATCAGACCAGTGTAATACTGCCAGCGCGGAGAGTTTTTCTTCCAGAAGCCAAAAAAATGAGCATCTGCCTATCTTTTTTCGGCCATTCAACCTGTACAGGAGATCTGGTGCCAATTTTGCTTATGAGGTTTAATCAACAATGGGCTATACTTTGACTGACTGTTTAACACCGAATATATTCCTCTGATTTATTCTTTAGGGATAATATTATAAATGTAAGGTTAATCTTAATTAATTCTTTGCTAATATTGTGTGTTGTTATTTTTTTGTGGAAGGCAAGCCGCAATGGCTAAATAGGGATGGTTGTAATAATCAAAACATGATACTAACTATATATTGATCGTTGCATTGTTGGCATGTAACACGCTGCAGCGAGTAACATTGGTAATGAAATATAATCAACATGGATAGGTGAAAATTAATTATGAGCTTTATGGCTTTTGTAACTTGTTTGACAATTGCATTTATCGCCGGTTTTGCTGTTGCCAGAAAATTGACACTCCGAAAAGTTGCCTCATCGGTAATCATCGCTAAATCGCAACCCGTCCCTTCATCTGCAACTTCCCCTGCCGCTAAGGCGTCGACAAGGAGCTATATACCGCAGAAAACCTATCGTGACTCTCGTTGGCAAGAGCGAGATGAGTTATTTCAGGGAATGGTTGCCGAAGGTATTTTATTGGAAAGAAAAGAGTGGTTAATCACGCGTTGTGAAAAAATGTATTTCGATAATCTGGAAAAATGGTTTGGACATTATTGTCATATCCATTGCCAGGTCTCTCTGGGGCGCTTGATCAACTTTCCAGAACAACCTGAGTTTAGCGAAGAAGAAAGAAAGCGTTTCTTTGCAATTTATAATGGCATGGCAATGGATTATGTTCTGGTTTCAAAGAAGAACAATAAAATAGTCTGTGTTATTGAGCTGGATGACCCGAGTCATGAAAGGGCGGATCGCATTATTCGTGACCGTTGGTTGGATACAATTATGACTCTTGCACGGGTGCCTTTTGTACGAGCTTCTGTCACTAAATTGGAGGAAATTCCTCCGGTCTGGGAGACTCGTGACAAAATTCGCCCATTAGTCGCGGCGACAAAGAGTGAACCGGTGCATTAACTAAGTATCCCGGTCGGGGCTTCTCATCCCCCCGGTGTGTGCAATATACGAAAAAAAGCCCGTACCTTCGTACGAGCTCTTCTTTAAAGATGGCGGTGAGGGGGGGATTGACTCGCTTCGCTCGCCCTGCGGGCAGCCCGCTCACTGCGTTCACGGTCTGTCCAACTGGCTGTCGCCAGTTGTCGAACCCCGGTCGGGGCTTCTCATCCCCCCGGTGTGTGCAATATACGAAAAAAAAGCCCGTACTTTCGTACGGGCTCTTCTTTAAATATGGCGGTGAGGGGGGGATTGACTCGCTTCGCTCGCCCTGCGGGCAGCCCGCTCACTGCGTTCACGGTCTGTCCAACTGGCTGTCGCCAGTTGTCGAACCCCGGTCGGGGCTTCTCATCCCCCCGGTGTGTGCAATATACGAAAAAAAAGCCCGTACTTTCGTACGAGCTCTTCTTTAAATATGGCGGTGAGGGGGGGATTCGAACCCCCGATACGTTGCCGTATACACACTTTCCAGGCGTGCTCCTTCAGCCACTCGGACACCTCACCAAATTGTCGTTCCTGTCTTGCTGGAACGGGCGCTAATTTAGGGAAATCATGACCTGAGGTCAACAAACTTTTTGAAAAAATCGCGCGTTTATTCAAACTTCAATCAATGTGTGGTTTTAATAAGCGAAATCTGCTTTTTTTGCCACCGACCACGGATTTGTTATGCTGGTGGCCTTTGTAGATCATAACGATAAGTGCGAATAAATTTCGCACAACGCTTTTCGGGAGTCAGTATGGATATCATCTTTTATCACCCAACGTTCGATACCCAATGGTGGATTGAGGCACTGCGCAAAGCTATTCCTCAGGCAAGAGTCAGAGCGTGGAAAAGCGGAGATAATGACTCTGCTGATTATGCTTTAGTCTGGCATCCTCCTGTTGAAATGCTGGCAGGGCGCGATCTTAAAGCGGTGTTCGCACTCGGGGCCGGTGTTGATTCTATTTTGAGCAAGCTACAGGCACACCCTGAAATGCTGAACCCTTCTGTTCCACTTTTTCGCCTGGAAGATACCGGTATGGGCGAGCAAATGCAGGAATATGCTGTCAGTCAGGTGCTGCATTGGTTTCGACGTTTTGACGATTATCGCATCCAGCAAAATAGTTCGCATTGGCAACCGCTGCCTGAATATCATCGGGAAGATTTTACCATCGGCATTTTGGGCGCAGGCGTACTGGGCAGTAAAGTTGCTCAGAGTCTGCAAACCTGGCGCTTTCCGCTGCGTTGCTGGAGTCGAACCCGTAAATCGTGGCCTGGCGTGCAAAGCTTTGCCGGACGGGAAGAACTGTCTGCATTTCTGAGCCAATGTCGGGTATTGATTAATTTGTTACCGAATACCCCTGAAACCGTCGGCATTATTAATCAACAATTACTCGAAAAATTACCGGATGGCGCGTATCTCCTCAACCTGGCGCGTGGTGTTCATGTTGTGGAAGATGACCTGCTCGCGGCGCTGGATAGCGGCAAAGTTAAAGGCGCAATGTTGGATGTTTTTAATCGTGAACCCTTACCGCCTGAAAGTCCGCTCTGGCAACATCCACGCGTGACGATAACACCACATGTCGCCGCGATTACCCGTCCCGCTGAAGCTGTGGAGTACATTTCTCGCACCATTGCCCAGCTCGAAAAAGGGGAGAGGGTCTGCGGGCAAGTCGACCGCGCACGCGGCTACTAATAAAGCATCAGGATTCCTGCTATCCTTGGCGGGAATTGAATACAGGAGAGAGTTATGTATCCCGTCGACCTTCATATGCATACCGTTGCCAGCACACATGCATATAGCACATTGAGTGATTACATTGCCCAGGCCAAACAAAAGGGCATTAAACTTTTTGCGATCACCGATCATGGCCCGGATATGGAAGATGCTCCGCATCACTGGCACTTCATTAACATGCGTATCTGGCCGCGAGTGGTTGATGGGGTAGGGATCCTGCGCGGCATCGAAGCTAACATTAAAAATGTTGATGGTGAAATTGATTGCAGCGGTAAAATGTTTGACTCGCTGGATCTGATTATTGCCGGTTTTCATGAGCCGGTTTTTGCACCACATGACAAAGCGACCAATACACAAGCGATGATCGCCACTATCGCCAGCGGCAATGTGCATATAATAAGCCATCCCGGAAATCCCAAATATGAAATAGATGTGAAAGCCGTTGCTGAAGCAGCCGCGAAACATCAGGTGGCGCTGGAAATCAATAATTCTTCATTTTTACACTCACGTAAGGGCAGTGAAGACAACTGTCGTGCGGTAGCCGCAGCGGTACGTGATGCTGGAGGTTGGGTGGCATTAGGCTCGGATTCTCACACCGCGTTTACCATGGGGGAATTTGAAGAGTGTCTTAAAATCCTCGACGCGGTAGATTTTCCGCCAGAGCGCATTTTGAATGTTTCGCCGCGCCGCTTACTGAACTTCCTTGAATCTCGCGGTATGGCACCGATTGCGGAATTTGCAGACCTTTAATTACTAGTAATGGAAATATATTAATGAACGAGTTTTCTATCCTCTGTCGTGTGCTGGGTTCGCTCTATTACCGCCAACCGCAAGATCCTTTACTGGTGCCGCTGTTTACCCTGATTCGTGAGGGGAAACTGGCTGCGAACTGGCCACTGGAGCAGGATGAGTTACTGACGCGTTTACAGAAAAGCTGTGATATGGCGCAAGTCTCTGCCGATTACAATGCGTTGTTTATCGGCGATGAATGTGCCGTGCCGCCATATCGTAGCGCATGGGTTGAGGACGCAACGGAAGCGGAAGTGCGCGCTTTTCTTTCCGAACGAGGGATGCCACTGGCGGATACGCCAGCCGATCACATCGGCACATTGCTGCTTGCGGCTTCCTGGCTGGAAGATCAGTCAACGGAAGATGAGAGCGAAGCACTGGAAACACTGTTCAGTGAGTATCTGTTACCCTGGTGTGGTGCGTTCCTCGGCAAAGTGGAGGCCCATGCAACCACGCCTTTCTGGCGCACCATGGCACCGCTAACCCGTGATGCCATTAGTGCAATGTGGGACGAGCTGGAAGAAGATTCTGAAGAGTAAATGTGATCATCGTCACTCATGACTGCAACAGATAATTTGTTGTTGCATAAAATGTGTGCTCGATCTCATTCATGGCCGCGTTTTCTGCTATCATGCGCGGCATGAACATACTTCTCTCTATTGCAATCACAACAGGCATTCTCTCCGGTATCTGGGGATGGGTGGCTGTTTCCCTGGGCTTACTAAGCTGGGCGGGCTTCCTGGGCTGTACGGCCTACTTTGCCTGCCCGCAAGGTGGGCTGAAAGGGCTGGCGATCTCCGCTGCAACCCTGCTTAGTGGCGTGGTGTGGGCGATGGTCATTATTTACGGTAGTGCACTGGCACCACATCTGGAAATTCTCGGTTATGTCATAACCGGTATTGTCGCGTTTCTGATGTGTATTCAGGCCAAACAGCTGCTGCTTTCATTTGTTCCGGGGACGTTTATAGGCGCATGCGCGACGTTTGCCGGGCAGGGTGACTGGAAACTGGTGTTACCTTCGCTGGCGCTTGGGCTGGTATTTGGTTACGCAATGAAAAACAGCGGCCTGTGGCTGGCGGCGCGTAGTGCAAAGACGGCTCACCGTGAGCAGGAAATCAAAAATAAAGCGTGAGGGGCACTCACGCTTTCGCTTAAACAGTAAAATGCCGGATGATAATTCCGGCTTTTTTATCTGTCAGGATTCCGGTGGAACCGACATATGGCGGTATTTCACCAGAATGTCGTTCTGCCGTTCTGCTTTGTTCTGCAAATCCCACAGACCACGGTCGATACCATCATTAATCAGGAAAATGACCCCTGTTTCGATAGCCGACATCAGACACAGCATAACGGGTTCGTTTGAGGTGTAACCCACTTCCCCTTCCAGCAAGCGCTGGTAGTCAATAAAGCGGAAAACCCCGGCCTGAACTTCATAGGAAAGTATCGTCTTACTGGTGTTCACCGAGGAGAGGATCTCACCAGTACTCACATTGACGACGCGCAGGTTCACGGCAATCTGATCGAGCTGGTATTGCGTGTCTGCACCGATCCCAAAATATCTTGCCCCAACACCGCCCGATTTAACGTTGCTTTCATAACCGATAATCGAACCTTCAACCATAATATTTGCCGCCGTTAAAGATTGCAGCGGGATTCGGTTATTAATGGCAACCGTGCCGTTTTCTTGTGCCGCACGAATAATCTTGCGCTCGTTAAGCAGGTTTTGTAAGCCCTGGCGCTCCAGCGGTATAAACCAGCGAGAATCTTTCAATGCCGTGACCAGCATTGCCGTGGCGCTTTGCGGAACAGCAGTGGAGAAGTTACTTGCCGGGTAGGGTTTAAATTGCCCGGTTTCGTCCTGAATGTTGTATACCGAAACAAAGATCTTACCCGTCGGCGCTGGCAGATGGGTCAAATCTTTGTAGCTCTGAGCTCGAGGCATTAATGTCGGTCTGGCGGCTTCTTTAGGCGGGGCGGTTAAGCATCCGCTCAGTAACATGACGGCAACCAAAAGAAATAAGCGCTGCATGATTATTTTCCTTATGAAGCTGGGGCTTAAAAATCGGTTGAGTTATTTTGTAAACCCGAAACCTGGATGGTCGAGGTTTGTCCGGTTTTACGATCTGTCACGTTCAACTGCAATTGACCATCGCGGTTAGCAATATCAACAATATAATCGTTGGTCACCATGCGGCCCGGTTTACCGGTATTAATATTCGACAGTAGCCCACCTAAAATTTGTGACTGGATGGCCTGAGTAAAGTTATCTAACGCTGAGGGTGTTTCAATACCAAAGTCATCGTTATAGCTCGGATCTTTATAAGAGTTTTGGGCCTGAGCGCTATTTAATAAAAAAGCGCCATTATTTGGGTTACCACCAAAGTTTGGATTACGGAACTGGAAAGTCATGGTTCCAGCCCAACTTAATGGCGAAATAAGCATGAGTAGAACTACTGCATGTTTGACACGCATTGCAGCCTCCGAACAATTTTTTATTTAGAATTCATCATGCGCCAAATCGCCCGTACTTAATAACGCCTGATTTATCTGGCGACGATTTAGTGCTTCTTCAGTTTGAATCAGTGCAAAGACGACAGTTTTCTCGAAGTCTCTTTTCAACGGAAATAAAAAAGTCTGGAAAATAACGTCCTGATTGACCGTTATAGTGATCCAGCTTCCCCATCGTGCACTGGGCCTTTCATTAATCGTTAAGTTACCCGTATAGTCACTTTCCCATTTATCACTAAAGGCTCGGTAAAAATCATGGCCAATAGATGAAACAGTATGGTCAGTTAACAATCCCGGGACTTCTACCTCAACGGCGTGAAGATTCCCTGCGGCGAACAGAAATTCTGCCGCCACAATCCAGCGTAAATAACGTTTCATGGCTTTATCGCCTGAGGTTATCGTTTGCCCAGGAAACCGCTTGTGTCCGGTTTTTTACGGCTATCTTCTTGAAAAGATTATAAAGATGCGTTTTAACCGTATTTTCGCTGATGAACAACGAACGAGCGATCTCGTTATTAGACGCGCCGATACGCAGCTTATTCAGGATCTCTTTTTCCCGATGAGTAAGGAGGGCTGATTCCGTGCTGTTATAACGATAATTACCAGAATGTGTAATCAGGTAACTGGCAAGCTTTTGCGTAAAGTAGCATTCGCCGCGCAGGACGCCTTGCAACCCATTGACAACACGTTCTTGATCCTCCATGGCATAAAAAACGCCGTTGATATGAGGCCAGTTTTCAATGTCGCGGTACGGGTAATCTTCAGGCGTATTTAGCAACAATATTTTGATATTGTTGTTTTTCCTGCTCAAAGTATCCTGCCAATAATGGATAAGCTTTTTATCTGCTTCCATCATATCCAGAAGAATAATAGAGCCTGAAGATATATCGTCCAGAGAACGTTGAATATTATGTAATTTTCCTGTAATTGCCAGCGATTGTTTAAGGTGCTGCAAGAGAGCTGTCGCTTGCAAAGACGGTTTAGTGATCAACAATAATGTATGACCATGAATACTATGGACTTCATTAAACATGATGAAACCCCGCTTTTTTTATTGATCGCACACCTGACAGCTGCCTCTAAAATAGAAGCACCAGAAGTACTGACAGATGTTGCACTGCTGTGTGTAGTAATAAATCAGCCCTAAATGGGTAAAATATAAAACTAATGGATTACATCTGATTTCAATCTAGCCATTACAAATCTTAAATCAAGTGTTAAACATGTAACTAAATGTAACTCGTTATATTAAAATGTTAATCTTAAGGTTTTATTAAGTTTAGAAATGATAGAAAAGTTGTACATTTGGTTTTTATTGCACAATTTTAAAAAATCATACAAATGGTGATAACTTACTAATAATACATATAAAAAATATTTCGGTGTAGTCCTTTCGTCATGTGAAACGTTCTTGTTTTTTCTCCGCACCTCCGTGGACAATTTTTTACTGCAAAAAGACGAGGTTTGTCACGGCTTGTGCGCAAGACATATCGCAGCAATCAGCGACGGGCAAGAAAAATGACTGTCTGGTGATTTTTGATAGCGGAAAACGGAGATTTAAAAGAAAACAAAATATTTTTTGCGTAGATAACAGCGTATTTACGTGGGTTTTAATACTTTGGTATGAACAAAAAAAGAAAAATACAACGCGCGGGTGAGTTATTAAAAATATTTCCGCAGACATACTTTCCATCGTAACGCAGCGTTAACAAAATACAGGTTGCGTTAACAACCAAGTTGAAATGATTTAATTTCTTAAATGTACGACCAGGTCCAGGGTGACAACATGAAAAACAAATTGTTATTTATGATGTTAACAATACTGGGTGCGCCTGGGATTGCAGCCGCAGCAGGTTATGATTTAGCTAATTCAGAATATAACTTCGCGGTAAATGAATTGAGTAAGTCTTCATTTAATCAGGCAGCCATAATTGGTCAAGCTGGGACGAATAATAGTGCTCAGTTACGGCAGGGAGGCTCAAAACTTTTGGCGGTTGTTGCGCAAGAAGGTAGTAGCAACCGGGCAAAGATTGACCAGACAGGAGATTATAACCTTGCATATATTGATCAGGCGGGCAGTGCCAACGATGCCAGTATTTCGCAAGGTGCTTATGGTAATACTGCGATGATTATCCAGAAAGGTTCTGGTAATAAAGCAAATATTACACAGTATGGTACTCAAAAAACGGCAATTGTAGTGCAGAGACAGTCGCAAATGGCTATTCGCGTGACACAACGTTAATTTCCATTCGACTTTTAAATCAATCCGATGGGGGTTTTACATGAAACTTTTAAAAGTAGCAGCAATTGCAGCAATCGTATTCTCCGGTAGCGCTCTGGCAGGTGTTGTTCCTCAGTACGGCGGCGGCGGTAACCACGGTGGTGGCGGTAATAATAGCGGCCCAAATTCAGAGCTGAACATTTACCAGTACGGTGGCGGTAACTCTGCACTTGCTCTGCAAACTGATGCCCGTAACTCTGACTTGACTATTACCCAGCATGGCGGTGGTAATGGTGCAGATGTAGGTCAGGGCTCAGATGACAGCTCAATCGATCTGACCCAACGTGGCTTCGGTAACAGCGCCACTCTTGATCAGTGGAACGGCAAAAATTCTGAAATGACTGTTAAACAGTTCGGTGGTGGCAACGGTGCTGCAGTTGACCAGACTGCATCTAACTCCTCCGTCAACGTGACTCAGGTTGGCTTTGGTAACAACGCGACCGCTCATCAGTACTAATACATCATTTGTATTACAGAAACAGGGCGCAAGCCCTGTTTTTTTTCGGGAGAAGAATATGAATGCGTTATTACTCCTTGCGGCACTTTCCAGCCAGATAACCTTTAATACGACCCAGCAAGGGGATGTGTATACCATTATTCCTGAAGTCACTCTTACTCAATCTTGTCTGTGCAGAGTACAAATATTGTCCCTGCGCGAAGGCAGTTCAGGGCAAAGTCAGACGAAGCAAGAAAAGACCCTCTCATTGCCTGCTAATCAACCTATTGCTTTGACGAAGTTGAGTTTAAATATTTCCCCGGAAGATCGGGTGAAAATAGTTGTTACTGTTTCTGATGGACAGTCACTTCATTTATCACAACAATGGCCGCCCTCTTCAGAAAAGTCTTAATTTGTTGAAATATCGAGCATAAGATGAATCTGGAGAGAATGGTCTGCTGCGAATCAGCCAACCTGAAAGTATGGATAACACAACCCTCAAGGATGACTAATCATTGAGGAAATAAAATAAATGTTCAGACCTTTTTTAAACTCTCTTATGCTCGGCAGTTTGTTTTTTCCTTTTATTGCCATCGCAGGAAGCACCGCGCAAGGGGGGGTGATCCATTTTTATGGCCAAATTGTGGAACCGGCATGTGACGTCAGCACCCAGTCATCACCCGTAGAAATGAACTGCCCACAGAATGGTTCTGTTCCGGGCAAAACCTATTCCAGCAAAGCGTTAATGAGCGGTAATGTTAAAAACGCGCAAATAGCCTCAGTAAAAGTGCAGTATCTTGATAAACAGAAAAAGCTGGCTGTAATGAACATCGAATATAACTAAGTTTCTGAACAACGCACGTTGCTGAGCAGAAAAATGCGATTTAACCAAAAAGCCTGCTGTACACTTAAGAAACAAGAAGGTGTAAGGAGGCGTTATGAAAACGCGTATTCATGTTGTGCAGGGTGATATTACCAAACTGGCCGTTGATGTGATTGTGAATGCGGCTAATCCGTCATTAATGGGAGGCGGCGGCGTCGATGGGGCCATTCATCGCGCAGCGGGTCCGGCCCTGCTGGATGCCTGTTTAAAAGTCAGGCAACAGCAGGGCGATTGCCCTACGGGGCATGCCGTTATTACGCTTGCAGGCGCTCTTCCCGCTAAAGCCGTAGTGCACACCGTCGGGCCAGTCTGGCGTGGTGGTGAACAAAACGAAGACCAGCTTTTGCAGGATGCCTATCTCAATAGCCTACGACTGGTGGCGGCAAACAGCTATACGTCAGTGGCTTTTCCTGCAATCAGTACTGGGGTTTATGGTTACCCTCGTGCGGCAGCGGCTGAAATCGCAGTTAAAACCGTTTCAGAATTTATTACCCGTCACGCTTTACCCGAACAGGTATACTTTGTCTGTTATGATGAAGAAAACGCCCACCTCTACGAAAGACTCCTTACCCAACAAGGAGATGAATGATTTGCCCCGGCTGGCGAGCGCGGTGCTGCCACTGTGTTCGCAACATCCCGGTCAGTGTGGTCTTTTCCCTCTGGAGAAAAGTCTGGATGCGTTTGCCGCCCGGTATCGTCTGGCCGAAATGGCAGAGCATACGCTGGATGTTCAGTATTACATCTGGCAGGACGATATGTCGGGTCGGTTACTGTTTTCCGCCCTGTTAGCCGCAGCAAAGCGTGGCGTTCGCGTCCGTTTGTTGCTGGACGACAACAATACGCCCGGACTTGACGACATTTTACGCTTGCTTGACAGCCATCCCCGCATTGAAGTCCGGCTTTTTAATCCTTTCTCGTTTCGCTTGCTGCGTCCGCTTGGTTATATCACCGACTTTTCCCGTCTCAATCGCCGTATGCACAATAAAAGTTTCACTGTCGATGGCGTGGTGACGCTGGTAGGGGGGCGAAATATTGGTGATGCCTATTTTGGGGCAGGGGAAGAGCCACTTTTTTCGGATTTAGATGTTATGGCAATAGGGCCCGTGGTAGAGAACGTTGCCGATGATTTCGCCCGCTACTGGTATTGCAAATCGGTTTCACCCTTACAGCAGGTGCTGGATGTCCCGGAAGGTGAAATGGCGGATCGCATCGAGTTACCCGCCTCCTGGCATAACGATGCCATGACGCATCGTTACTTACGCCAAATGGAATCCAGTCCGTTTATAAATCATCTGGTTGATGGAACGTTGCCGCTTATCTGGGCGAAAACACGTTTATTAAGTGATGATCCGGCGAAAGGGGAGGGCAAGGCAAAACGGCATTCACTGTTACCGCAGCGCCTGTTCGATATCATGGGCTCACCCAGTGAACGCATCGATATTATCTCTTCCTATTTTGTACCGACACGCGCAGGTGTGGCGCAACTCTTACGGATGGTGAGAAAAGGGGTAAAGATTGCGATCCTAACCAATTCTCTTGCCGCTAACGATGTTGCTGTCGTCCATGCCGGATACGCGCGCTGGCGCAAAAAATTGCTCCGCTATGGCGTGGAATTATATGAACTCAAGCCGACGCGTGAACAAAGTAGTACGTTACACGATCGCGGCATAACCGGTAATTCCGGAGCCAGCCTGCATGCTAAAACCTTTAGCATCGATGGTAAAACGGTGTTTATCGGCTCTTTCAATTTCGATCCGCGTTCAACATTGCTCAATACTGAAATGGGCTTCGTGATAGAGAGCGAAACGCTGGCACAGTTAATTGATAAACGCTTTATTCAGAGCCAGTATGATGCGGCCTGGCAGCTCCGTCTGGACAGGTGGGGACGGATCAACTGGGTTGATCGTCATGCAAAGAAAGAGATTATTCTCAAAAAAGAACCCGCCACCAGTTTCTGGAAGCGGGTTATGGTCAGACTGGCGTCGATATTGCCCGTGGAATGGTTATTGTAAATGTGGCTTAACGGGCTGGTGCTTTATCGTTCTCACGCTTAACAACCGGTTTACCAGAAAACAAAAACTTCAGTAACGGGATGCGTAAATGAATTTCATACAGAATTATCGCAATCCCTACTACGAATATCAGGCCACAGAGAAAACCAAGCCAGTTGGAGGTGATGTGCGGTGTAATGTATGCGCCGAAAAACAGCGTTAACGGGTGGTGAACCAGATAGATAAACAGCGATGCGTTAACAAAATAAGTCACCCGCGCTGACTGGAAGTTAAGCAAACGGTGGCCAAAGGAGAAGACCACATTCACCATCCACAGACCGAGGACCATGGTGATCACCGACTCGGTTTCGTACATCCAGGCATCGCCACTGCCATAGCGCTGGTTGAGTAAATAAGCGACAAACGCCAATGCTGCTGCAAGGGTACAGCCACGAGACGGCGTGGTAAACAAGGCTTTAAGATGAGGGAAAATGAAAGCCAGTGCGCCGAGGATAAAGAACGGCAAATAAAATAGCGTTTGCATGACAATAAAATTGAACATGCCATTACTCAGAATGGGCGGATACACAATAAAAATCGTTCTTCTTATTACCGCATAACCGATGCCGAGGCACAAAAAAATCACCGATAGTTTTACCATCGAGAATTTTTTATTCGTTTTATCAGAATTTTCTAAATTATTTCTGATGCGTTTAAATATCCATACGCACAGCGTCGTCATGACCACTAACACCAGTAAAAACCACAGATGTGATATTAATTCCCAGGCCAACGTATTATATTTGTCATACAATGACAGCCCAGGCCAACTTTCCGCTTTCCCTTTGACGTATTGCAGCATAATAAATTGCGGCAATGTCAGTAAGGGGATGGCTGTTAACATCGGGATACCTACACGTTCGACACGTACTTTCCACCATTTTTTCAAGGGATAGCGTAAAAAAAGCATGTAGGAAAAGTAGCCGGATATAACGAAAAATACCTGCATGCGGAACGAGTGGATGAAGTCATTAAAAAGGGTCAGCCACAATGACGGTTCGGCGCTATTCACATGCCATGTATGGCTCGAATAGATTAAAGAAATATGAAAAGGGATCCCTAACAACATCAGCCAGGCGCGGATGGAGTCGAGGAAATATTCACGTTGCGCGGGTACTGGATTCATATATGGTTAACTAATCTCGGATTTTTCGTCTTATCCCTGTCGGGTTATGCCTTTAGGCTTGTTGCCATAGCGACACCGACCTGACCGCGCCAGGCGCAGGCTTCAAGGTTTTTATGCATAGCATCATCGCTACCACTAACCAGAATGGAAGCGTCTGTAAGACGGTTGATAAATAAAATTGCTGGCAAACCCTACACGAAGTCGATGCTTCTGTCTTTAGGAGAAGCACGGAAAGTGAAAACGGTTGCAATCAGGTGCTTAATCCATGAGCCAGCGTGCTGAACGATACCGGGATTCTGTTGTCGGAATGGCTGGTTATCCATTAAAATAGATCGGATCGATATAAGCACACAAAGGGGGAAGTGCTTACTAATTATGAAACATAAACTACAAATGATGAAAATGCGTTGGTTGAGTGCTGCAGTAATGTTAACCCTGTATACATCTTCAAGCTGGGCTTTCAGTATTGATGATGTCGCAAAGCAAGCTCAATCTTTAGCCGGGAAAGGCTACGAGACGCCCAAAAGCAACTTGCCCTCCGTTTTCCGCGATATGAAATACGCGGACTATCAGCAGATCCAGTTTAATCATGACAAAGCGTACTGGAACAATCTGAAGACCCCATTCAAACTCGAGTTCTACCATCAGGGTATGTACTTCGATACCCCGGTCAAAATAAATGAAGTGACTGCCACCGCAGTCAAACGAATCAAATACAGCCCGGATTATTTCACTTTCGGCGATGTTCAGCATGACAAAGACACGGTAAAAGACCTTGGTTTTGCCGGTTTTAAAGTGCTTTACCCGATCAACAGCAAAGATAAAAACGATGAAATCGTCAGCATGCTCGGGGCCAGCTATTTCCGCGTGATTGGTGCAGGTCAGGTTTATGGCCTTTCTGCCCGCGGCCTGGCAATTGATACCGCCTTGCCATCGGGTGAAGAATTTCCACGCTTCAAAGAGTTCTGGATCGAGCGTCCAAAACCGACTGATAAACGTTTAACCATTTATGCATTGCTTGACTCGCCGCGCGCGACAGGTGCTTACAAATTCGTAGTTATGCCAGGGCGTGACACGGTTGTGGATGTGCAGTCGAAAATCTATCTGCGCGATAAAGTCGGCAAACTGGGGGTTGCACCGTTAACCAGTATGTTCCTGTTTGGGCCGAACCAACCGTCGCCTGCAAATAACTATCGTCCGGAGTTGCACGACTCTAACGGTCTCTCTATCCATGCCGGTAATGGCGAATGGATCTGGCGTCCGTTGAATAACCCGAAACATTTAGCGGTCAGCAGCTTCTCTATGGAAAACCCGCAAGGCTTCGGTCTGTTGCAGCGCGGTCGTGATTTCTCCCGCTTTGAAGATCTCGATGATCGTTACGATCTTCGTCCAAGCGCATGGGTGACTCCGAAAGGGGAGTGGGGTAAAGGCAGCGTTGAGCTGGTAGAAATTCCAACCAACGATGAAACCAACGATAACATCGTCGCTTACTGGACGCCGGATCAGCTGCCGGAGCCGGGTAAAGAGATGAACTTTAAATACACCATCACCTTCAGCCGTGATGAAGACAAACTGCATGCGCCAGATAACGCATGGGTGCAACAAACGCGTCGTTCAACGGGGGATGTGAAGCAGTCGAACCTGATTCGCCAGCCTGACGGTACTATCGCCTTTGTGGTCGATTTTACCGGCGCAGAGATGAAAAAACTGCCAGAGGATACCCCGGTCACAGCGCAAACCAGCATTGGTGATAATGGTGAGATAGTTGAAAGCACGGTGCGCTATAACCCGGTTACCAAAGGCTGGCGTCTGGTGATGCGTGTGAAAGTGAAAGATGCCAAGAAAACCACTGAAATGCGTGCTGCGCTGGTGAATGCCGATCAGACGTTGAGTGAAACCTGGAGCTACCAGTTACCTGCCAATGAATAAGACAACTGAGTACATTGACGCAATGCCCATCGCCGCAAGCGAGAAAGCGGCATTGCCGAAGACTGATATCCGCGCCGTTCATCAGGCGCTGGATGCCGAACACCGCACCTGGGCGCGGGAGGATGATTCCCCGCAAGGCTCGGTAAAGGCGCGTCTGGAACAAGCCTGGCCAGATTCACTTGCTGATGGACAGTTAATTAAAGACGACGAAGGGCGCGATCAGCTGAAGGCGATGCCAGAAGCAAAACGCTCCTCGATGTTTCCCGACCCGTGGCGTACCAACCCGGTAGGCCGTTTCTGGGATCGCCTGCGTGGACGCGATGTCACGCCGCGCTATCTGGCTCGTTTGACCAAAGAAGAGCAGGAGAGCGAGCAAAAGTGGCGTACCGTCGGTACCATCCGCCGTTACATTCTGTTGATCCTGACGCTCGCGCAAACTGTCGTCGCGACCTGGTATATGAAGACCATTCTTCCTTATCAGGGTTGGGCGCTGATTAATCCTATGGATATGGTTGGTCAGGATTTGTGGGTTTCCTTTATGCAGCTTCTGCCTTATATGCTGCAAACCGGTATCCTGATCCTCTTTGCGGTACTGTTCTGTTGGGTGTCCGCCGGATTCTGGACGGCGTTAATGGGCTTCCTGCAACTGCTTATTGGTCGCGATAAATACAGTATATCTGCGTCAACAGTTGGCGATGAACCATTAAACCCGGAGCATCGCACGGCGTTGATCATGCCTATCTGTAACGAAGACGTGAACCGTGTTTTTGCTGGCCTGCGTGCAACGTGGGAATCAGTAAAAGCCACCGGGAATGCCAAACACTTTGATGTCTACATTCTTAGTGACAGTTATAACCCGGATATCTGCGTCGCAGAGCAAAAAGCCTGGATGGAGCTTATCGCTGAAGTCGGTGGCGAAGGTCAGATTTTCTATCGCCGCCGCCGTCGCCGCGTGAAGCGTAAAAGCGGTAATATCGATGACTTCTGCCGTCGCTGGGGCAGCCAGTACAGCTACATGGTGGTGCTGGATGCTGACTCGGTAATGACCGGTGATTGTTTATGCGGCCTGGTGCGCCTGATGGAAGCCAACCCGAACGCCGGGATCATTCAGTCGTCGCCGAAAGCGTCCGGTATGGATACGCTGTATGCGCGCTGTCAGCAGTTCGCGACCCGCGTGTATGGGCCACTGTTTACAGCCGGTTTGCACTTCTGGCAACTTGGCGAGTCGCACTACTGGGGACATAACGCGATTATCCGCGTGAAACCGTTTATCGAGCACTGCGCACTGGCTCCGCTGCCGGGCGAAGGTTCCTTTGCCGGTTCAATCCTGTCACATGACTTCGTGGAAGCGGCGTTGATGCGCCGTGCAGGTTGGGGGGTCTGGATTGCTTACGATCTCCCGGGTTCTTATGAAGAATTGCCGCCTAACTTGCTTGATGAGCTAAAACGTGACCGCCGCTGGTGCCACGGTAACCTGATGAACTTCCGTCTGTTCCTGGTGAAGGGTATGCACCCGGTTCACCGTGCGGTATTCCTGACGGGCGTGATGTCTTATCTCTCCGCTCCGCTGTGGTTTATGTTCCTCGCGCTCTCTACTGCATTGCAGGTAGTACATGCGTTGACCGAACCGCAATACTTCCTGCAACCACGGCAGTTGTTCCCGGTGTGGCCGCAGTGGCGTCCTGAGCTGGCGATTGCACTTTTTGCTTCGACCATGGTGCTGTTGTTCCTGCCGAAGTTATTGAGCATTTTGCTTATCTGGTGCAAAGGAACGAAAGAATACGGCGGCTTCTGGCGCGTTACATTATCGTTGCTGCTGGAAGTGCTGTTTTCCGTGCTGCTGGCTCCGGTACGCATGCTGTTCCATACGGTCTTCGTCGTCAGCGCGTTCCTTGGCTGGGAAGTGGTGTGGAATTCACCGCAGCGTGATGATGACTCCACTTCCTGGGGTGAAGCGTTCAAACGCCACGGCTCACAGCTGCTGTTAGGGTTAGTGTGGGCTGTTGGGATGGCGTGGCTGGATCTGCGTTTCCTGTTCTGGCTGGCACCGATTGTCTTCTCGTTGATCCTGTCACCGTTTGTTTCGGTGATTTCCAGCCGTGCCTCCGTTGGTCTGCGCACCAAACGCTGGAAACTGTTCCTGATCCCGGAAGAGTATTCGCCGCCGCAGGTGCTGGTTGATACCGATCGGTTCCTTGAGATGAATCGTCAACGCTCCCTTGATGATGGCTTTATGCACGCAGTGTTTAACCCGTCATTTAACGCTCTGGCAACCGCAATGGCGACCGCGCGTCACCGCGCCAGTAAGGTGCTGGAAATCGCCCGTGACCGCCACGTTGAACAGGCGCTGAACGAGACGCCAGAGAAGCTGAATCGCGATCGTCGCCTGGTGCTGCTAAGCGATCCGGTGACGATGGCCCGTCTGCATTTCCGCGTCTGGAATTCCCCGGAGAGATATTCTTCATGGGTGAGTTATTACGAAGGGATAAAGCTCAATCCACTGGCATTGCGTAAACCGGATGCGGCTTCGCAATAAAAACGTAGTTGCCTGATGCGCTACGCTTATCAGGCCTACATCGTTCCTGCAATTTATTGATTTTACAAGATTTTGTGGGTCGGATAAGGCGTTCACGCCGCATCCGGCAAAAACAACGAGCCAATAAAAATACCGGCGTTATGCCGGTATTTTTTTACGAAAGAGGTATCAAATGCGTTTAATTGTGGTGAGCATCATGGTGACCTTGCTGAGTGGCTGTGGCAGCATTATTAGTCGCACTATACCGGGGCAGGGGCATGGCAACCAATATTATCCCGGTGTGCAATGGGATGTGCGTGACTCCGCCTGGCGTTATGTCACGATCCTTGATCTGCCATTCTCTCTGGTTTTTGATACTTTACTGCTGCCGATCGACACTCATCATGGCCCGTATGAGTGATTAACGTTCATCCCACTCATCAGCTGCTGCGCGTCCTTCCTCGGTATCCAGCGGTGGCTCAAGCTGAAATTCCCCCTCGTCCCATTCATGTAATGTATTCTCTTCCTGCCACTCCTGGCGTATCTCTATCTCATCATAGTCGCCATCAAAAACACTTTGCGCGGCTTCACCGCTAAGCATAGGTAAACATTCACCTTCTTCCCCTTCGTCGGCAAAAAACTCAACTTGCCACATGATGTCGCCGTCCTGCAAAACGTATTTTTGGGCATTGAACTGTTGCACATTCGCATCTTCGGCGTCGATGCCGGGGTTGTCTGCAAGAAATTCTTCGCGTGCAGCGTCAATGGCTTCTTCAAGCGTTGCGTACATGGTCATCACGATTCTCCCTTTGAGTTGATGAGGTTTCAGGGAAAAGGATAGCTGATTCTCCGCTTTTGCAAGTATGAAAGGCGAAAAATCAGTTCGATACCTGGGGTATTCGACGACGACGTAGACTGTTCCATGAATAGACTGCGTTGAATAACACTACGCCAGCGGTGACGAGAAATACCGCTCTGAAACCGTAGTTCGCTGAAATCGCTGCTCCCATCAATGGTCCGGTAACGTTGCCAATATCACGAAACGATTGGTTATAGCTGAAGATACGCCCGGCGATCTGGTTGCTCGAGTTGTAAACCAACAGTGTCTGTACGGCGGGGAGTAGTGCACCATCGGCGGCACCGAGCAAAAAACGTAAAATCCCAAGTTGCAATGGCGTCTGAACGTAAGACATTGGGATCAACAGCAGTACAGAAAAGATCAGCGCTGTAATCAGGATCTTTTCGGGTCCGATTCGATCGCCAAGTTTGCCGAGTCGTGGTGCGCTTAGCAGAGCCGCCACGCCTGGCACCGAGGCGATCATGCCACTGATAAAGGCGACGTTACTGACGTTACCCGCCAGTTCGCGGACATACAGCGTCAGAATGGGGGCAATTGAGCCTGTCGCCACCTGGATGATTAACGTGGTGACAAACAGGCTGAGTACCAGTTTCGGGTTTTTAAGTGATGTCACCACTTCCCGCATGTGCAGCATCTCTTTTTTGCTGACCGGCTGGAATTTTTCTCTGATGCAGAACAGGGTGACGAAAAAGCAGAGTATGAGCACACTGGCGGTAATAAAGAATACCGGACGTAAGCCGTAGCTATCGGCGAGCAGGCCGCCAGCCATTGGGCCGAGCAACGCACCACTAACGCCGCCTGTGGAGAGCGTACCCAGCGCCCAGCCGCTTTTATTACGCGGTACTTGTGTGGCGATAAGAGCATTAGCGTTGGGGACAAATCCGCCAAGTAACCCAAGAAGCGCCCGTAGGATCAAAAACTGCCAGATATTTTGTGCCAGTCCCATCAACACCATCACGATGCCCATGCCGAGGGCAGAGCGTAATAGCATGAGTTTTCGGCCTTTACGGTCGGCGAGTCCACCCCAAAACGGTGAGGCGATGGCCGAAAATAAAAATGTAATGCTGAAGACAATACCGGACCACATATTCAGGGCGGAGTGACCGGTAACGCCAAGCTGCTCAACGTAGAGGGGTAAGAAGGGCATTACCAGACTGAAGGCGGCACCGGTAAGAAAACAGCCTAGCCAGGCGACGATCAGGTTTCGTTTCCAGTTTATAGGGGTGTCATTTTCACAGGGTGACATAGCAATCCGCTGTTGGTGCGCCAGGCGCGGTGAACATAAGAAGAAAAGATAAGCACACTAATTATGCGCCCGACTTCCAGGGGGCGCAATCCAGAGAGCTTTTATCGCTAAATCAGGGGGATTTGCTGTGGTAATGCCGGATGCCATTCTGAAGCATCCGGCAGGGGAGATTTAATAGCGTGAAGGAACGCCTTCCGGGCGTGTTTTAAAGCGACGGTGTAACCACATATACTGCTCTGGTGCCATCATGATGCATTTTTCGACCACTTTGTTCATCCACGCGGCGGTAGTTTCGGCATCATCCAGTGGCGGAGAACACTCTGGCGGCAGCATAATCAATTGATACCCTTTGCCATCTGGCTTACGGCGTGGAACGAAGGGCACCAGACATGCGCCGGACATCCGTGCCAGCATCCAGGTTCCGGTCGTGGTCGCAGCCTGCTCAACGGCAAATAACGGGACGAAAACGCTTGAGCGCGGGCCGTAATCATGATCCGGTGCGTACCAGACCACTTCGCCTTTTTTCAGGGCTTTAATCATGCCTTTTAAATCTTTGCGGTCGAGCATCGATTTATTTGAGCGCAAACGGCCCCAGGTTTGTAGCCAGTCAATCAGTGGATTATCGTTCGGGCGGTAAACGCCAATCCCCGGTTCCTGCATACCAAACTGCCGCGCGCCCAGTTCCAGTGTCAGAAAATGGATGCCAACTAACAGGATGCCGCGTTTTTGCGCCTGCACGTCACGAATGTGTTCCATGCCGATCACTTCCGTCCAGCGGGCGATTCGGCGGTCCGGCCAGAACCACGCCATGCCGGTTTCCATCAGGCCCATGCCAACGGATTCGAAATTCTTCACCACCATTTTACGGCGTTCTTGTTCGCTCATTTCCGGGAAGCACAGTTCCAGGTTGCGATGCACAATTTTTGCGCGTCGTTTCATAAAACGTAACGCCAGTTTTCCTAATCCACAACCGAGGCGGTAGATAACCGGGTAGGGCAATTGCACGACTAACCAAAGTACGCCAATACCCAACCAGGTTAACCAATAACGCGGATGAAGCAGTGCGGTGGAGAACTTGGGTAGATTCGTCATATCAATCCTGTTTTTCAACCTATTCGGGCAATTGTATGTATTGTCGCATTTTTTCGCCCGCAACCAAAATTTGTGGCTGAAGACTGGGCGAAATTGCCGCGCTTGTAAATAACAAATAATTTTTAATGCGCAAATGTAGCGTAAAATGTGTGGATGTTAATTATCGATAATTGCTATATCATGCCGCGGATTTTTACTTTCCCATCTCGCAGGAACCGTACACCATGCCAGTGTTACACAACCGCATTTCCAACGACGCGCTAAAAGCCAAAATGTTGGCTGAGAGCGAACCGCGAACCACCATTTCGTTTTACAAGTATTTCCACATCGCCGATCCTAAGGCGACCCGTGACGCTTTATATCAGCTGTTTACCGCGCTGAATGTTTTTGGGCGAGTGTATCTGGCGCATGAGGGCATTAACGCGCAAATCAGCGTACCTGCGAGCAATGTTGAAACATTTCGCGCGCAGCTCTATGCCTTCGACCCGGCTTTAGAGGGTTTACGCCTGAATATCGCGTTGGATGATGACGGGAAATCCTTCTGGGTACTGCGCATGAAGGTACGCGATCGCATTGTTGCCGACGGTATTGACGATCCTCACTTTGATGCCAGCAATGTTGGTGAGTATCTGCAAGCGGCGGAAGTGAACGCCATGCTTGACGATCCCGATGTACTATTTATCGACATGCGTAACCACTATGAGTATGAAGTGGGGCACTTTGAAAACGCGCTCGAAATTCCGGCAGATACCTTCCGTGAGCAGCTGCCAAAAGCAGTCGAGATGATGCAGGCACATAAAGATAAAAAAATCGTCATGTACTGCACCGGCGGCATTCGTTGTGAAAAGGCCAGTGCCTGGATGAAACATAACGGATTCAACAAAGTCTGGCATATCGAGGGCGGAATTATTGAATACGCCCGTAAGGCGCGCGAGCAGGGCTTGCCGGTGCGTTTTATTGGCAAAAATTTTGTTTTTGACGAGCGGATGGGCGAACGTATATCGGATGAGATTATCGCGCATTGCCACCAGTGCGGCGCGCCGTGCGACAGCCATACCAACTGTAAAAATGATGGCTGCCACCTGCTGTTTATTCAGTGTCCAGTATGCGCGGAAAAATACAAAGGTTGTTGTAGTGAGATTTGCTGCGAAGAAAGCGCGTTACCGCCAGAAGAACAGCGACGCCGTCGGGCAGGACGTGAAAATGGCAATAAGATCTTTAATAAGTCTCGTGGACGTCTGAATACAACACTGGGCATTCCTGATCCAACAGAATAAATATCATTGCCGGATGCGTGCCATCCGGCAACATTTCACGCTTACTTCTGCTGTACGCCTTCCACTGAAATAATCAGATCCACTTCCTGAGAAGCTGGACCTAAATCTGTCTTGATATTGAAGTCCTTGAGCTTAATTTTGCCTTCGGCCTCGAAGCCTGCACGTTTACCACCCCATGGGTCGTCGCCCTGACCAATTAATTTCGCTTCCAGCGTGACGGGTTTGGTTACGCCATTCAGCGTCAGATCGCCGGTAATATCCAGTTCGTCACCGTCTTTCTTCACGCTGGTGGAGGTGAATGTTGCCTGTGGATATTTTGCGGTATTGAGGAAATCTGCACTGCGAAGATGTTTATCGCGTTCGGCGTGATTAGTATCGACGCTGGTGGTGTTAATTGTCACATTCACTTTATCGGCAGCCGGATTTTTTTCGTCAAAGGTAAAAGTACCGTCGAAATCTTTAAAGGTGCCGTATAACCAGCTATAGCCAAGGTGCTGGATGCGGAAATTAACAAAGGCGTGCTGACCTTCTTTGTCAATTTTGTAATCGGCGGCAACCGCTGAACCGGCAGAGAACATCAGGGACGCGAAGGTTAAACCAAGCAGGCTTTTTTTCATTTTTTATACTCCATAGTCAGATGACGACTTTCCCAGCATGCGCTTCAGAGTGTCGTCTTTATCGATGAAATGATGCTTCAGGGCCATAAATCCGTGCATAACGGACAGTACTACGACGCTCCACGCGAGCCAAAAATGCAGGGCACCGGCAAAGTCTGCCTGTGCGCCAGCGTCGGCAAGGGTCGCGGGGACGTCAAACCAGCCAAAAACGCTGATCGGTTTACCATCGGCAGTTGAGATCAGATAGCCGCTGATGCCGATGGCGAACAGCAATAGGTACAATGCGAGATGTCCAGCTTTTGCGGCAAGACGAGTCATGGGCGAATAACTCGGCAGCGGACCCGGCGGTGGAGATATGACACGCCACAGAACGCGAATAACCAGCCCCATCATTAACAAAATACCGATGCTTTTATGCAGTTCGGGTGCTTTGTGATACCAGCCATCGTAATAACTGAGCGTGACCATCCACAGACCTAAAGCAAACATGCCGTAGACAATAATTGCGCTTAGCCAATGGAAGGCCGCAGATATAACACCATAGCGTTCAGGGGTATTTGTGAATGACATAAGTGCATCCAAAACGAATTTGCGAGAGAAAGAAAATGGCGTGTCGGAGAATGAATTGCAACACAAAAATACCAAATTGAATGATATTTATTTTTATTTCAATAATTTTGAATTAATAATGAAAGAATCTTCATAAGTTTAGTGGGTTCAGCATCAGAGATGTCTGGTGAGTGCTGTAGAAGCAGGAATAATCTCATTCAATTTTTCACGCTAAATGAAAGGGAGATTAAATATTTGTCAGTTTATGTCAGTGCGGAAAACTAAAAATAAAACACATAGATCAGATCCATAATTGCCAACAATCCCCAGAGAAAAAGATAAAGCATCAGATGCTCGCGAATATTATTGATGAGATAGTGCAACAGCCGACGCATTAAATACTCCTGTAAAAACGGCCTCATTCTGGAGGCCGTAATGATGATTATTGGAAGCGGGAAAGCCTGAATGGCGTCAAATCAAAATCGCTTTTTTTGTCTTGCGCAAAATCGGCAGCTATTTCCCCTAAAACTGACGCAAATTTAAAACCGTGCCCACTCAGGCCGGTAATGAGCAGTGTATTATCGTGGCCGGGTAGGGTATCGATAATAAAATCTTCGTCAGGCGAATTATCATAGGTGCAGGCAGCGCCGTACAGGCAGCAACCGATACCCGGCAATACATTGCGCAAGAACGGGAAGGCTTCCGAACCATCGCTGACCACTTCCGCAAACGGAACACGTTCATCCGCTGAATGGATAACCTGGCCTCCGTTATGTTTGCCAATCTTCAACGCGTCGTTTTCTGCCGGAAAACCATAATATTGATCGCCATTGGGCAGTTCACCGGTAAACGCCGGGAATTTATTCTTCACGCTATAGCGGCCATCGGCCTGATACCAGGCAAATACTTTACGTACGGGCTGGACAGGCAGCTCCGGGAGCAGGTCTTTTACCCATGTTCCCGCGCAGACAATCGCTTTTTTCGCCTGATACTCACCGTCAACGGTTTCAATAGTTACGCCATCATCGTCATGACGAATTGCGGTGACCGGGCAGTTGAACAGTTGCGCACAGCCCGCTTCCTTCGCCAGTTGGATCCAGGTTTTAATCGCCAGTTCGCTGCGCAAAAAACCGGAATCAGTCTCAAATAAGCCGATGTAGTTGTCCGGGACGCGTATTTCTGGCCAGCGGGCCATAATCCCTTGCGCATCGAGCTTTTCAACGTTGAGTTGCCACTGTTCGGCGCTGTGGGCGACGTTGGCGAGAAATGCGGAGTCAGCCGGGCCGAGGTTAATGACACCAGAGCGTACAAAAATGGGATCATCTTCGTTGTGGCGGGAAAGTTCATCCCACAGCGTTTGCGCGCGGAGGACCAACGGGACATACTTTTCGCCTTCACCATAAGCATGGCGAATTAATCGCGTATCGCCGTGGTGGCTGCCGTGTTGATGCGGTGGCATATGGGCGTCGGTCATTAGCACGTTTAAACCGGCGCGGGTTGCATAATACCCGGCGGCAGCGCCTACGGAACCGCTGCCAATAATGATGAGATCGTATTTCATTTTTTTCTCTCTGCTCTCATGGTTTAAGCAGAGTAATTAACTGAATGCAGATATACAACCCAGAAATGGTAAAGGCACCGGTGAGGTGCCTTTTGGGTGGATGGTCATGTCATGTTAATGACGCCGATACTCGTTTACCGGGAAATCACCGGATTCAATTTTGGCGATTCCTGCTTCTAATATCGAAATAAATTGTCTGGCAACATCAGTGGTTAACCAGAGCGTCTGACCAACTTCAGTCCCTTCCTGCTCGGACTTATTTGGGGTCTGGTAGTGCAAACGCAACATCAGCGCATCATAGCTATCAACGGTGCTGATGTCCCACCCTACGAGCGGATGAGTCTGAATGACTTCATTATTTTTTTCCATCATGGCCCCCTAATTCGTGTTACTAGACAACGTTATTCGAGGTTCAATGCGTTTTTATCTGAAGCAACTTCAGTATACCAATAAGTAAGGGTATTCACCGAATTTTTAAAGGGGGGAACAGATAAATTTCTGCTTTTAAGATTTATATGAACAATAAAACAGCATGTCATTCATATTTTTTTAGCATATTGTGCAATTATTTTGAGGAAGTGTAGAAATTTTGTACTCAAAATTTGTAAGTAAAATAAAAAAGCCGGGGCGACCCGGCAAAAACAAAAATCACTGCATATTATTCGCTGACAAACCAGTCATCGGCGCTTTCCCACGTTTCCTGGAGAATTTCGCTAATGCGCTGTTTATCTTCTTTTGTTGCGCCAATAACCGATAAATTATTCGCTGCGGCATAACGTACCGATACGTGGCCTTCATTATCAGGAAACGCATACTGAATACGGCGGGAAAGTTCGCCAGCCAGGGCGTCAATAGCCCCAGCTGGCAATGGAGAAGTTTTCGCTATGGTGACTTCAATTCGCATAATAGCCCCCTGTTGAATATACTGGTTATTTATACAGGTAAAATAACCTAATGACAACAGGAAGCTACGATTTTTATTGTTTAACGGACCAGCGTACCGTTTCCCCGGCGAGGAATGGCACCAGGGTGTCATCAGTCAGTGCGATGCTTTCAGCAACCTGTTGCTCTTCACGTACCAGTTCGATGAATGTGTCGTTGACCGGCAAGCCATAGAACTGCGGGCCGTTTACAGAACAGAATGCTTCAAAGTGCTGCAGAGCATTCATCTCTTCAAAGACGGTAGCGTAACTGCCCAGCGCGGTTGGGGCGTTGAAGCAGCCCGCGCAGCCGCAACTGCTCTCTTTGCGATGACGTGCATGTGGCGCAGAATCCGTACCGAGGAATACTCGATTAAAACCGCTGGCGACCAGTTCACGCAATGCCTGTTGGTGAATATTGCGTTTGAGGATGGGTAAACAATACAGGTGCGGACGCACGCCACCAACCAGCATATGGTTGCGGTTAAACATCAGATGCTGCGGAGTGATGGTGGCAGCCAGCCGTTCATTTCCGTCACGGACATAGTCGGCAGCATCTTTGGTGGTGATGTGCTCAAAAACGACTTTCAGCGCAGTCAGGCGCTGGCGCAGAGGTTCCATCACGCTTTCTATAAAGCGCGCTTCACGATCAAAAATGTCGATATCTGCATGTGTCACTTCACCATGCACCAGTAGCGGCATACCGATTTTTTCCATGCGCTCAAGTACCGGCATGATTGCGTCAATTGACGTCACGCCGTGGCTGGAGTTAGTGGTTGCGTTTGCCGGATAAAGTTTTGCAGCGGTGAACACGCCTTCGTTAAATCCGCGCTCCAGCTCATTAGGATCCAGCGAATCTGTTAAATAACAGGTCATCAATGGGGTGAAATTGTGCCCGGCAGGTACGGCATCAAGAATACGTTGGCGATACGCCACGGCAGCCTCAACTGTGGTCACGGGCGGAGCCAGATTGGGCATTACGATAGCCCGTCCATAAATTTCGCTGGTATACGGCACGACAGTTTTTAACATGTCGCCATCGCGGAGGTGAAGGTGCCAGTCGTCTGGGCGGCGGATCTTTAATACCTGGGATGGTGCAGTCATTAATCTCTATGCTCCGGCTGAAGGGATGTTTTTGCCGGACACAAAGGATAAGCGGAAACGTTTTCCTTTGCACGAAAAATAAAGGGCGCGAATGCGCCCTCGTCATTAATCCGTAAACGGAATGACAATTTCGCCTGGCTTCACTTCAATGCCTTTCGCCAGTTTTTTCGCCATTGCTTCGCCCTGACTGCCATCTTCGCGCAGGACGTAAGCAGGTTGCTGGTTAAAGTAATTGCGTAATGCCTGGTTCAAATAGGGAAGCAACGTTTGCATCACCGTTTGCATTTTTTCCGGTTGTACCGTCGCATCGACCACTTCCATCTCTTTCAGGAAGATCGCACCTTTTTCTTTATCAAACACGGGCAGCGCTTTCAGCTTCAGTTTCATGGTCGCTTTCTGACTACCGAACAGGGAGTTCATGTCCAGATTGGCGTCTCCGGTTAGGGTAACCTTATTCGGCTCTTCGCGACCAATTTGGCTGGTCAAGTTTGTCAGAACAATATGGGCGTCAGCCACGCCGGGTAAACCGATATCTTTTGAGAAATTATTATGTTTCGCAAGCGACTGGTTAATTTCTTGTTCGGTGATGGTGTATTGGGTGAGTTGATTACAGCCAACGAGCAGGCCACTGACGATCAATGCAGCGGCAAATAAAAACTTGTTCATGGTAGTCCTCGACATGAAATCTGCGTCAATATCCTGACACAACGCAGCATGTGTCACCAGCGATAAACTCGCCAGCAGAAAAAACTGAAAACGGCGGCAACCCGCGAATACAGGCTGCCGCGGCGGGTCAGGATTAAATCGCCATTGATGATAACAAATTGATTTGTGTCTGTTTCGCCATATTATCGCGGTAATCAGCAACGCGGCTTGGCCAGTTGATTCCGGCTACCAGCGTCAGATTACGCAGTAGCGGAAATAGCTGAATATCATCTTCCGAAAGTTCGCCATTCACGGCGTTCGGTTTGACGATCAGTTTGTCCAGCGCACGTAAATCATCGCTGATATTCTTAATCAGACCGTCAGAGTGGGCCAGCAGGTCGGCAAAATTACCCGCGCTGGCCTCTTTCTTGTCGACGAAATATTTGCGCGCGGCGGGAGTAGAAAACTCATCGAATGCCGATTTGGCAAAACGCGGCAACAGCAGTTTGTTTGCGTAGCCATTGACCTTGCGCAGCCACTCTTCAATGGCAGGGGAACGTTTGCCGGTCAGTAACGGTTTGCCGTCGAGTTTATCGACATAGTGAACGATGTCCATGCTTTCTGGCATATAGCGGCTGTCATCTTTTTGCAGAATGGGAACCTGTTTTTGACCGACCATCCGGGTGGGTGTTTCTGCGTCGTCGTTGAGCAGAACATGTAATTCGACGGGGATATTTTTCAGGCCGAAAATCATGCGGGCTTTGAGGCAGTAAGGGCAGTGATCGTAAATGTATAGCTTCACGTGACTCCTCCATTTGGCTGTCAGTTCACTTTCAGTATGGAGGAGTCAGGGGGGAGTATCAAATCAGGCGTCGCGTTCAAGCAAACGACGCGCGGCGCGTTTCTGACTAAACTGCCAACCCAGCGCAAGGAAAGTGAAGATGCCAATAATTCCCAGCATCATCCACGGAAGCTCTGGCTGGTGCGCCGATTTGCCCAGGTCAAACAGCCAGCCACCACCGATATAACCAATAGCGCCGCCAATCGCCAGACCCAGACGGCTAAACCCCATATAGCTGCCGCGAGCTCTTGCGTCCGCCAGCGAAGCACTTAAGGTTTCACGCGCAGGCTCGGCAATGATCGACCCGATATAAAACAGACAAATCAGGGTGAAAAGTTGTTGCAGGCCGCTGACCATGCCCACCGGCATCATGCTTAATGACATTATCAACAGCCCAGCCATCAACCGGTGTTCCAGACGAAAATGCTTTTCACTCCAGCGGGCGATAGGGTAGAGCAACGTTAACGACAGACACGCTTCAATGGCATACATCCATTTAACGGCAGAGGGTGCGCCAGCCACGTCGTTGACCATAATTGGCAGCATCAGCATCACTTGTACAGCCAGCATGTAGTAACCCGCCAGCGTCAGGACATAGGTGACAAAACGCTTGTCACGCATCACGCGGGTCATGCCTTCGCGAACGGGCGTGCGTACGGTGGAGAGTTTCCATGCCGGTAACAACCACGCATTGAACGCCGCACACAGCACAAACAAAACGGCCCCTGTGGCGCAGACCAGGCGAAAGTCGTATTGCAACAGCCAGCTCCCCAACAATGCGCCAATGACCGCACCTGCACTGTCCTGCATCATCAACAGCGAGAAAAAACGACCACGTTGTTGTGGACGGATTAGTTTCACCACCAGCGCCGAACGCGGCGGATCAAACAACGTGCCGCCGAGTCCCGAGAGCAGGCATGAAAACCACAATAGCCACGGTTCGTGGGCGATACCCATTGTGGCGAATCCGGCGGCGCGCATCAGCATACCGGTAACAATCATCGGTTTGGCACCAAAGCGGTCGGCAATTGCGCCGCCGAAAATACCCAGACCTTGCTGAATAAACTGGCGTAGACCGAGAGCAATACCGACCATGACGGCGGCCCAGCCCATTTGATCAACGAAGCGGATAGAGATCAGCGGGAAGACAACAAAGAACCCCAGCACGACCAGCATATTATCGATGAGCAGGAAATATTTACCCAGGTTCCTCGCCTGCGATACGCGGGACATTTCCCCTCCCGGGAAATAAAAGATGAGCACTTTCTATTCTGCATTGCCGCTAAGACTTTTCCCATCACTTAGGGGACAATATTTTTTTATCAAAACGTCGCTTTGATAGAGAGTTTTTATCAAATATGTGAATAATGCAGAAAATGGCATTTTGGACTTTTCACAGGGTCTGGTTGCGCAGGTATAGTAATACTTACAGCGTATTAAAGACGTTACGGGAAGGAGTAGGTATAGAATGTTTGGCTATCGCAGTAACGTGCCAAAAGTGCGCTTAACCACAGACCGACTGGTCGTGCGTCTGGTGCATGATCGTGATGCCTGGCGTCTTGCGGATTATTACGCAGAGAATCGCCATTTCCTCAAGCCCTGGGAGCCAGTGCGCGATGAAAGCCACTGTTATCCATCAGGCTGGCAGGCCAGGCTGGGGATGATTAACGAATTTCATAAACAAGGTTCAGCTTTCTACTTTGGCTTATTCGACCCGGACGAAAAAGAGATTATTGGCGTTGCCAATTTTTCCAATGTTGTTCGTGGCTCTTTTCATGCCTGCTATCTCGGTTATTCGATTGGGCAAAAATGGCAGGGCAAAGGACTCATGTTTGAAGCCCTGACCGCAGCCATTCGTTATATGCAGCGCACCCAACATATTCATCGCATTATGGCTAATTATATGCCGCACAATAAACGCAGCGGTGATTTACTGGCGCGACTGGGTTTTGAAAAAGAAGGCTATGCGAAAGACTATCTGTTGATTGATGGACAATGGCGCGATCACGTACTGACGGCATTAACTACCCCAGACTGGACGCCCGGCCGCTAAGGAGAATCTCATGAAATATCAACTTACTGCCCTTGAAGCTCGCGTGATTGGTTGCTTGCTGGAAAAGCAGGTGACCACGCCGGAGCAATACCCGCTCTCAGTCAATGGTGTAGTCACGGCCTGTAATCAGAAAACGAACCGTGAACCGGTCATGAATCTGAGTGAATCCGAAGTGCAGGAACAGCTGGATAATCTGGTCAAACGTCATTATCTACGCACAGTGAGCGGTTTTGGTAATCGGGTCACCAAATATGAGCAACGTTTTTGTAATTCAGAATTTGGCGATCTGAAACTGAGCGCAGCGGAAGTGGCGTTAATCACCACGTTGTTATTGCGTGGTGCCCAGACGCCAGGTGAACTGCGCAGCCGCGCCGCGCGAATGTATGAATTCAGCGATATGGCGGAAGTGGAGTCGACGCTGGAACAACTGGCAAATCGCGAAGATGGTCCTTTTGTGGTGCGTCTGGCCCGCGAACCGGGTAAACGCGAAAGCCGCTACATGCATCTTTTCAGTGGTGAGGTAAAGGATCAGCCGGCGGTAACGGATATGTCGAACGCGGTTGATGGTGATTTACAGGCCCGCGTCGAAGCCCTGGAAATCGAAGTGGCAGAACTGAAACAGCGTCTTGATTCGTTGCTGGCCCATCTGGGAGATTAAAGTGAAAAAATTACGTATCGGCGTTGTGGGATTAGGCGGCATTGCGCAAAAAGCGTGGTTACCGGTGCTGGCGGCAGCGTCTGACTGGATGTTACAAGGAGCCTGGTCGCCTACGCGCGCGAAAGCCCTGCTAATTTGTGAAAGCTGGCGCATTCCTTATGCCGATTCGTTATCCAGCCTTGCCGCCAGTTGCGATGCGGTTTTTGTGCATTCCAGCACCGCCAGCCACTTTGACGTGGTCAGTACGTTACTCAATGCGGGTGTACATGTCTGTGTCGATAAACCGCTGGCAGAAAATCTGCGCGATGCTGAACGGCTGGTGGAACTGGCGGCGCGTAAAAAACTGACGTTGATGGTCGGTTTTAACCGTCGTTTCGCACCACTCTACGGTGAGTTAAAAACGCAACTCGCTACCGCAGCTTCGCTAAGAATGGATAAACATCGTAGCAATAGTGTCGGGCCACACGATCTTTATTTCACGTTGCTGGATGATTATCTGCATGTGGTGGATACCGCGCTGTGGTTGTCGGGCGGCAAAGCCTCTCTGGATGGCGGTACGCTACTGACTAACGACGCTGGCGAAATGCTGTTTGCCGAGCACCATTTTTCGGCCGGTCCTTTGCAGATCACCACCTGTATGCATCGCCGTGCCGGAAGTCAGCGTGAAACCGTGCAGGCCGTGACTGACGGTGCGCTCATCGACATTACGGATATGCGCGAATGGCGTGAGGAGCGCGGGCAGGGCGTAGTGCATAAACCGATTCCTGGTTGGCAGAGCACTCTTGAGCAACGTGGATTTGTCGGCTGTGCGCGGCACTTCATTGAATGTGTGCAAAATCAGACAGTTCCGCAAACCGCCGGCGAACAGGCAGTGCTGGCGCAACGTATCGTTGACAAGATCTGGCGCGATGCGATGAGTGAATAAACCCTGTAACATCTGGCGGTAGCAATTCACCATAATCCAGGTAGACTATTCGCCTCTTTCAGCGCCTGCCTTGCAGGCGTTTTGCCCGTGGGTCTGGATTAGAACACCGATGAATTTATTAAAATCGCTGGCCGCCGTCAGCTCGATGACCATGTTTTCGCGTGTGCTTGGCTTCGCACGAGACGCAATTGTCGCCAGAATCTTTGGCGCAGGGATGGCAACCGACGCCTTTTTCGTCGCTTTTAAACTTCCTAACTTGTTACGCCGTATCTTTGCCGAAGGGGCATTTTCCCAGGCATTTGTACCGATTCTGGCGGAATATAAAAGTAAGCAGGGTGAAGACGCCACGCGGGTCTTTGTCTCTTATGTTTCTGGCCTGCTGACACTCGCGCTGGCGGTTGTGACGGTCGCTGGCATGCTCGCCGCACCGTGGGTGATCATGGTGACCGCGCCAGGCTTCGCTGACACAGCTGACAAATTTGCCCTGACCAGCCAGCTACTAAAGATTACCTTTCCCTATATCTTGCTGATCTCCCTGGCGTCGCTGGTGGGAGCGATTCTGAATACGTGGAACCGCTTCTCGATTCCGGCGTTTGCTCCAACACTGCTTAACATCAGCATGATTGGTTTCGCGCTGTTTGCCGCACCGTACTTTAACCCACCGGTGCTGGCGCTGGCGTGGGCTGTTACGGTCGGCGGCATCCTGCAGCTGGTGTATCAGCTACCGCACCTGAAGAAGATCGGCATGCTGGTCCTGCCGCGCATTAACTTCCACGATGCCGGAGCAATGCGCGTGGTGAAACAGATGGGACCGGCGATCCTTGGCGTCTCTGTGAGCCAGATCTCCTTAATCATCAACACCATTTTTGCCTCGTTTCTTGCTTCCGGTTCGGTGTCTTGGATGTATTACGCCGACCGCTTAATGGAGTTTCCGTCCGGTGTGCTGGGCGTGGCGCTTGGCACCATTTTGCTGCCGTCGCTGTCGAAAAGTTTTGCCAGTGGCAATCATGATGAATACAACCGTTTGATGGACTGGGGATTGCGTCTTTGTTTCCTGTTGGCGCTGCCGAGTGCGGTTGCGTTGGGCATTCTTTCAGGTCCGTTAACCGTTTCGCTGTTCCAGTACGGTAAATTTACCGCGTTTGATGCGCTGATGACCCAGCGGGCGTTAATTGCCTACTCGGTGGGTTTGATTGGCCTGATTGTAGTGAAAGTGTTGGCTCCTGGCTTTTATTCCCGCCAGGACATTAAAACGCCAGTGAAAATTGCCATCGTTACGCTGATTTTAACGCAATTGATGAACCTGGCGTTTATTGGTCCGTTGAAACATGCCGGGCTGTCACTTTCTATTGGTCTGGCGGCGTGTCTGAATGCTTCGCTGCTTTACTGGCAGTTGCGTAAGCAGAAAATCTTTACTCCGCAACCCGGCTGGATGGCGTTTCTGTTGCGTCTGGTGGTGGCGGTACTGGTGATGTCTGGCGTGCTTTTAGGTATGTTACATATCATGCCGGAGTGGTCATTGGGTACCATGCCCTGGCGCTTACTGCGTTTAATGGCGGTCGTGCTGGCGGGGATTGCCGCGTACTTCGCTGCACTGGCGGTACTGGGCTTCAAAGTTAAAGAATTTGCCCGCCGGACGGTGTAACAATGCATTCCGGCCTGCAGTGCAGGCCGGAGATAATATTCAGATCGAAATCTTTTTACCGCCGCGATGGGTTGTTGAGGTCTGACCGTTCGCCCCATATAGCGTCGGTTCCTGATGCGGTTTCAACATTTCCAGCGCCTGTTGATTGCGCTCAATCTGTCCTTCCAGTAACCAGCCGTTATGTTGATTCATTTGGCGTAGTTGCTGCGTTTTCACAGTAATTTCCTGCCAGCGTTGACTAATATCAACGCTATTTGCTGTATTGGGTTCTTTCTTGCGTAACTGTTCGAGGTAATCCAGCGTCGCCAGCAGTGAGCTTTTTTGTTCTGTAATCCATTGCAACTGGCTGCCGTTGATCTGCCCCATAGAGAGATGTTGCTGCTCTTGATCCATTACCGTTTTGAGATCGTTAAGCACAGCGGACATCTGGTCGAGGATCTCTGCAAGACGTGTCATACGATCAGTTACTCTGCAAGTCTTGCTGCGCTTCGTTGATCAGCGCATCGGCAATTTTGCCGGTGTCCATTTTTAGTTCACCGTTACGAATCGCCAGTTTTAACGCTTCGACACGTTCAAGATTGATATCACTGCTGCCGGGTTGCATCAGTTTTGCTTGCGCGTCGCTTAACGTCACACTGGTGCTGGTGGAGGCGGTTGTTTTTGCCGCCCGGCTGTTCGTTACCGGCGCGTCAGTGGTTTCGCGCGGTTGAACGGTGCTTACAGGCTTCAGAGGCGAAGTGCGATCAATACTCATGGTTTATTCCTCATTGAGGGCGCTTTTATCATGTGTTGCTTATTTATCGGCAAGGGACGGGTAATCTTTAACAGCTTACAGGTTTATAAGAATATTCCCATCTGCATCAACAACGCCGCTGACTACCTGTCCCGATACCATGCGCACCCGCGCATTCTGTGCGACGGCTGCATTGTTCAGCGCCTGACCTTCTGCGTTGGCGCTAAACCCATCACCGCTGGCGATCACATTGACGCGTTGTCCCGCTTTTACCCGCCATGCCTGGCGAAACTGGGTTAACTGGATAGGTTGATCGGGTGATAGATCGCGCAGGCTAATGGCATCAACAAGTTGATTGATATCCAGCACCGTACGCGGTGGCAGGGTATCCAGCCGTCCGCGTTTTAGTTTGACATTGCCAGCTTCCAGCTTTCCTCCCCGCACAATGGGCATCGCGGCAACCACATAATTTCCTGTGGCCTGCACATTAACCTGTAAATATCGTTTGTCGTTACCGCAGCGTGCCAACACATTCACATTGCCCCACAGGCGGGAATTATTGCTCATCGAAAGCAATGGCTGCTCGCATGGCGGTAGTAGATTGGGCGCTGTACGAATAGAAACACGAACCTCATCACTTACCCCCGCGAGTTGGGCGCTAAAAAAGTTGTGCAATTGCGATGTGAGATTGCTCGCCGTACTTAACGGACTGAACAGTATCGCGATGATCGCCACGCTACGTTTTATTGTCAGCATTTTCGCCCCCAGCCATTTCTACAACGTGAATTGTACCTGTCCGCAATGACCATCAACGGCATAAATAGCGACCCATTTTGCGTTTATTCCGCCGATAACGCGCGCGTAAAGGCATTTAAGCTGATGGCAGAATTTTGATACCTGCGGAGGAGATATGCTCGATAAGCTCGACGCCGCCTTACGTTTTCAACAAGAGGCGCTCAATCTGCGCGCCCAGCGTCAGGAAGTACTGGCAGCAAACATCGCCAATGCCGATACCCCTGGTTATCAGGCGCGCGATATCGATTTTGCCAGTGAACTTAAAAAAGTCATGCAACGTGGACGGGATGCAACCAGTGTGGTTGCACTGACGATGACCTCAACGCAACACATCCCGGCGCAGGCGCTGACGCCTCCTACCGCAGAACTGCAATACCGTATTCCGGACCAGCCTTCGCTTGACGGTAATACCGTCGATATGGATCGCGAACGCACCCAGTTTGCCGATAACAGCCTGCAATACCAGATGAGCCTTAGCGCGTTGAGCGGGCAAATCAAAGGCATGATGAACGTTTTACAGAGCGGAAATTAACGGATGGCACTGCTGAATATTTTTGATATCGCCGGGTCGGCGTTAACTGCCCAGTCCCAGCGCCTGAACGTGGCGGCCAGTAATCTGGCAAATGCTGATAGCGTGACCGGTCCTGATGGACAGCCATATCGGGCAAAACAGGTGGTATTCCAGGTTAACGCTGCACCAGGTGCTGCGACAGGCGGCGTAAAGGTTGCCGATGTTATAGAAAGTCAGGCCCCGGACAAACTGGTTTATGAACCGGGTAATCCGCTGGCAGATGCAAAGGGCTACGTAAAAATGCCGAACGTTGATGTCGTCGGGGAGATGGTTAACACCATGTCGGCGTCACGCAGCTATCAGGCCAACGTTGAAGTGCTCAACACGGTGAAAAGTATGATGCTGAAAACCCTTACGCTCGGTCAATAAAGGAGAAAGCTATGTCCATTGCGGTAACCACCACCGATCCGACAAATACCGGCGTCAGTACCACCAGCAGTAGTTCGCTCACGGGCAGCAACGCCGCAGATTTACAAAGCAGTTTTCTGACTTTGCTGGTGGCGCAGCTGAAAAACCAGGACCCGACCAATCCAATGGAAAACAACGAGCTGACGTCGCAATTGGCACAAATCAGCACGGTCAGCGGGATTGAAAAACTCAATACCACGCTCGGATCTATTTCCGGACAGATTGATAACAGCCAGTCGTTACAGGCCAGTAACCTGATCGGTCACGGCGTGATGATCCCCGGCACAACTGTTCTTGCGGGAACCGGCAGTGAAGAAGGGGCTGTGACCACGACCACGCCGTTTGGTGTTGAGCTGCAACAGGCGGCAGACAAAGTTACGGCCACCATCACCGATAAAAATGGCGCGGTTGTGCGCACCATTGATATTGGTGAACTGACCGCTGGAGTTCACAGTTTCACCTGGGACGGTACGTTGACTGATGGCAGCACTGCGCCGAACGGTTCTTACAATGTAGCGATTAGCGCCAGTAACGGTGGTACACAACTGGTTGCCCAGCCGCTGCAGTTTGCTCTGGTGCAGGGTGTGATCCGCGGCAACAGCGGTAATACGCTGGATCTCGGCACTTACGGCACCACCACCCTCGACGAAGTACGGCAGATAATTTAAGCCTTCACATTTCAGGAGTCAGTCATGGCCTTTTCTCAAGCGGTTAGCGGATTAAACGCTGCCGCCACCAACCTCGATGTTATTGGCAACAATATCGCCAACTCCGCCACCTACGGCTTTAAATCAGGCACGGCCTCTTTTGCCGATATGTTTGCCGGTTCGAAAGTGGGACTGGGGGTAAAAGTTGCCGGTATCACTCAGGACTTTACCGATGGCACGACCACCAACACCGGGCGAGGTCTGGACGTTGCTATCAGCCAGAACGGTTTTTTCCGTCTGGTAGACAGCAACGGTTCGGTGTTCTACAGCCGTAACGGACAATTTAAGCTGGATGAAAACCGTAACCTGGTGAATATGCAAGGTTTACAGCTGACGGGTTACCCGGCAACCGGTACGCCGCCGACTATTCAGCAAGGGGCGAATCCGACCAATATTTCGATCCCGAATACCCTGATGGCAGCGAAAACTACCACCACGGCATCGATGCAGATCAACCTGAATTCCAGTGATCCGCTTCCTACTGTTACGCCATTCAGCGCCAGCAATGCGGATAGCTATAACAAAAAAGGTTCGGTGACTGTTTTCGACAGTCAGGGTAATGCTCATGACATGAGCGTCTACTTTGTGAAGACCGGGGATAATAACTGGCAGGTCTACACCCAGGATAGCAGTGATCCAACAGGTACAGCCGAGCCTGCAATGAAGCTGGTGTTTAATGCCAATGGCGTTCTGACCTCAAATCCAACAGAGAATATTACCACTGGCGCAATTAACGGCGCAGATCCCGCCACGTTTAGCCTGAGCTTCCTCAACTCCATGCAGCAAAATACCGGCGCTAACAATATTGTGGCAACCACCCAGAATGGCTACAAACCGGGCGATCTGGTGAGTTATCAAATCAATGATGACGGTACGGTTGTCGGCAACTATTCCAACGAACAAACACAACTGCTGGGGCAGATTGTACTGGCGAACTTTGCCAACAACGAAGGTCTGGCATCCGAAGGCGACAACGTCTGGTCTGCGACGCAATCTTCTGGCGTGGCGCTGTTGGGGACAGCCGGGACGGGCAACTTTGGCACCCTGACCAACGGTGCGTTGGAAGCGTCCAACGTCGATCTCAGTAAAGAACTGGTCAATATGATCGTTGCCCAGCGTAACTATCAGTCTAACGCCCAGACCATCAAAACCCAGGACCAGATCCTCAACACGCTGGTTAACTTACGCTAATCGCTGACGGGATAGCTCAATGGATCACGCAATTTATACCGCGATGGGAGCAGCCAGCCAGACGCTGAATCAACAGGCGGTAACCGCCAGTAATCTGGCCAATGCCTCTACGCCCGGTTTTCGCGCGCAGTTAAACGCCTTGCGTGCAGTGCCGGTGGAAGGGCTTTCACTGCCCACGCGCACGCTGGTAACGGCGTCAACACCGGGTGCAGACATGACGCCCGGCAAGATGGATTACACCTCGCGCCCGCTGGACGTTGCATTGCAGCAGGATGGCTGGCTGGCCGTGCAGTCCGCTGACGGCAGCGAAGGGTATACGCGTAATGGCAGCATTCAGGTTGATCCCACCGGGCAACTGACAATTCAGGGGCATCCGGTGATAGGCGAGGCTGGGCCAATTGCTGTGCCGGAAGGGGGGGAAATCACTATTGCTGCCGATGGCACAATCTCGGCGCTCAATCCGGGCGATCCGGCAAATACGGTTGCGCCAGTGGGGCGTCTGAAACTGGTGAAAGCCACGGGCAGCGAAGTGCAACGCGGTGACGACGGCATTTTTCGTTTAAGCGCAGAAAGCCAGGCCACGCGTGGGCCGATACTGCAGGCAGATCCAACCTTGCGTGTGATGTCGGGGGTTCTGGAAGGCAGTAACGTCAATGCCGTTGCGGCAATGAGCGACATGATTGCCAGCGCGCGGCGTTTTGAAATGCAGATGAAGGTGATCAGCAGCGTCGATGATAACGCAGGCCGTGCCAACCAACTGCTGTCGATGAGTTAATTGAACGATTGATGACATTGCAATAAAAGCGCGCGGACTATTCCCTCGCCCCTTTGGGGAGAGGGTTAGGGTGAGGGGAAATTCACACTGTCGCGTGCTTCTGCTCTGCTTGTCACTAATCCACTACAGGACATTTTATGATCAGTTCATTATGGATCGCCAAAACGGGCCTTGACGCCCAGCAAACCAATATGGACGTCATTGCCAACAACCTGGCAAACGTCAGTACTAACGGTTTTAAGCGTCAGCGCGCGGTGTTTGAAGATCTGCTTTATCAAACCATTCGCCAGCCGGGGGCACAGTCTTCCGAACAAACCACCTTACCCTCCGGATTACAAATCGGCACGGGGGTACGCCCGGTCGCCACTGAACGCTTACACAGCCAGGGAAACCTGTCGCAGACCAACAACAGCAAAGATGTCGCGATTAAAGGGCAGGGCTTTTTCCAGGTGATGTTGCCAGATGGTTCATCAGCCTATACCCGTGACGGCTCTTTCCAGGTGGATCAGAACGGGCAGCTGGTGACGGCTGGTGGTTTTCAGGTGCAGCCAGCGATCACCATTCCGGCGAATGCGTTAAGTATCACCATCGGTCGTGATGGCGTGGTCAGCGTAACCCAACAAGGCCAGGCAGCTCCGGTTCAGGTTGGGCAGCTCAATCTCACCACCTTTATGAATGACACCGGGCTGGAGAGCATTGGCGAAAACCTCTACACCGAAACGCAATCCTCTGGTGCACCGAACGAAAGCACGCCGGGCCTGAACGGCGCGGGACTGCTGTATCAAGGGTATGTTGAAACGTCTAACGTCAACGTGGCGGAAGAACTGGTCAATATGATTCAGGTGCAACGCGCTTACGAAATCAACAGTAAAGCGGTGTCCACCACCGATCAGATGCTGCAAAAACTGACGCAACTCTAAGGCTTAACCGGTGGCAGGTTCACCGGTTTACTGATTTTTGAAGATGATAGCCATGCAAAAAAACGCTGCGCATACTTATGCCATTTCCAGCTTGTTGGTGCTTTCACTAACCGGCTGCGCCTGGATACCCTCCACGCCGCTGGTGCAGGGGGCGACCAGTGCACAACCGGTTCCCGGTCCGACGCCCGTCGCCAACGGTTCTATTTTCCAGTCTGCTCAGCCGATTAACTATGGCTATCAACCGCTGTTTGAAGATCGTCGACCACGCAATATTGGCGATACGCTGACCATCGTGTTGCAGGAGAACGTCAGCGCCAGCAAAAGCTCCTCTGCGAATGCCAGCCGTGACGGTAAAACTAATTTTGGCTTTGATACTGTGCCGCGCTATTTGCAGGGGCTGTTTGGTAACGCTCGTGCCGATGTCGAAGCCTCCGGTGGTAACACGTTCAACGGAAAGGGCGGGGCTAATGCCAGCAATACCTTTAACGGCACGTTGACGGTGACGGTTGACCAGGTACTGGTCAACGGCAACCTGCATGTGGTGGGTGAAAAACAGATTGCCATTAATCAGGGTACCGAATTTATTCGCTTCTCTGGCGTGGTTAATCCACGCACTATCAGCGGCAGCAATACCGTACCGTCTACTCAGGTGGCGGATGCGCGCATTGAATACGTAGGCAATGGCTACATTAACGAAGCGCAAAATATGGGCTGGTTGCAGCGTTTCTTCCTTAACCTGTCGCCAATGTAAGTGAGGCTGTGGTGATTAAATTTCTCTCTGCATTAATTCTTCTACTGGTTACGACGGCGGCTCAGGCTGAGCGTATTCGCGATCTCACCAGTGTTCAGGGGGTAAGGCAAAACTCACTGATTGGCTATGGTCTGGTGGTGGGGCTGGATGGCACCGGTGACCAGACAACCCAGACGCCGTTTACCACACAAACGCTTAATAACATGCTCTCACAGCTGGGAATTACCGTTCCGACGGGCACCAATATGCAGCTAAAAAACGTCGCTGCGGTAATGGTGACAGCGTCACTTCCTCCGTTTGGACGTCAGGGGCAAACCATCGATGTGGTGGTTTCTTCCATGGGAAATGCCAAAAGCTTGCGTGGAGGTACGTTGTTGATGACACCGCTTAAGGGCGTTGACAGTCAGGTGTATGCGCTGGCGCAGGGCAATATTCTGGTTGGCGGCGCAGGAGCCTCCGCTGGCGGTAGCAGTGTTCAGGTTAACCAACTGAACGGTGGACGGATCACCAATGGTGCGGTTATTGAACGTGAATTGCCCAGCCAGTTTGGCGTCGGGAATACCCTTAATTTGCAACTTAACGACGAAGATTTCAGCATGGCGCAGCAAATCGCTGACACCATCAACCGCGTGCGTGGATATGGCAGCGCCACCGCGTTAGATGCGCGGACTATTCAGGTGCGCGTACCAAGTGGCAACAGTTCCCAGGTCCGTTTCCTTGCAGATATCCAGAATATGCAGGTTAATGTCACCCCGCAGGACGCTAAAGTAGTGATTAACTCGCGCACCGGTTCGGTGGTGATGAATCGCGAAGTGACCCTCGACAGCTGCGCGGTAGCGCAGGGAAATCTCTCAGTAACAGTTAATCGTCAGGCCAATGTCAGCCAGCCAGATACACCGTTTGGTGGTGGACAGACTGTGGTTACTCCACAAACGCAGATCGATTTACGCCAGAGCGGCGGTTCGCTGCAAAGCGTACGTTCCAGCGCCAGCCTCAATAACGTGGTGCGCGCGCTCAATGCGCTGGGCGCTACGCCGATGGATCTGATGTCTATTTTGCAATCAATGCAAAGTGCGGGATGTCTGCGGGCAAAACTGGAAATCATCTGATGATCAGCGACAGCAAACTACTGGCAAGTGCGGCCTGGGATGCGCAATCACTCAACGAACTAAAGGCGAAAGCGGGCGAAGACCCGGCGGCAAATATCCGTCCGGTGGCCCGTCAGGTGGAAGGGATGTTCGTGCAGATGATGTTGAAAAGCATGCGCGACGCTTTACCAAAAGATGGCCTGTTCAGCAGCGAGCACACTCGCCTGTATACCAGTATGTATGACCAGCAGATTGCCCAACAGATGACGGCGGGCAAAGGTCTGGGGCTTGCAGAGATGATGGTTAAACAGATGACGCCAGAACAACCATTGCCAGAGGAGCCCACGCCAGCAGCACCGATGAAATTCCCGCTCGAAACCGTGGTGCGTTATCAAAATCAGGCGCTTTCGCAGCTGGTGCAAAAGGCCGTGCCACGTAACTACGATGATTCGCTGCCGGGTGACAGTAAAGCATTCCTCGCGCAACTCTCGCTGCCCGCCCAACTGGCAAGCCAGCAAAGCGGTGTGCCACATCATTTGATCCTCGCTCAGGCGGCGCTTGAATCTGGTTGGGGGCAACGGCAAATCCGCCGCGAAAACGGCGAGCCAAGCTATAACCTGTTTGGTGTCAAAGCCTCTGGCAACTGGAAAGGGCCAGTTACTGAAATCACCACGACTGAATATGAAAACGGCGAAGCGAAGAAAGTAAAAGCGAAGTTTCGGGTCTACAGCTCGTATCTGGAAGCATTGTCGGATTACGTTGGGTTGTTAACACGTAACCCGCGCTACGCTGCCGTGACGACCGCCGCGAGTGCGGAACAGGGGGCGCAGGCCCTACAGGACGCGGGCTATGCCACCGATCCTCACTATGCCCGTAAACTCACCAACATGATCCAGCAGATGAAATCGATAAGCGACAAGGTGAGCAAAACCTACAGTATGAACATTGATAATCTGTTCTGAATAACTCAAGTCCGGCGGGTCGCTGCCGATAATACTCTGTAATTGAAGGCTTATAAGGAACCTCCATGTCCAGCTTGATCAATAACGCCATGAGCGGACTGAACGCGGCCCAGGCGGCGTTAAATACGGCAAGTAATAATATCTCCAGCTATAACGTTGCTGGATATACCCGCCAAACCACTATTATGGCGCAGGCCAATAGCACGTTGGGCGCTGGCGGCTGGGTTGGCAATGGCGTCAACGTTTCTGGTGTGCAGCGTGAGTATGATGCGTTTATTACCAACCAGTTACGTGCGGCGCAGACGCAAAGTAGCGGCCTGACTGCCCGCTATGAGCAGATGTCGAAAATCGACAATATGCTCTCCACCAGTACCTCTTCGCTGGCAACACAGATGCAGGATTTCTTCACCAGCCTGCAAACGCTGGTGAGTAACGCGGAAGACCCGGCAGCGCGCCAGGCGCTGATTGGGAAATCAGAAGGGTTGGTGAATCAGTTTAAAACCACCGATCAGTATCTTCGCGACCAGGACAAACAGGTCAATATCGCGATAGGTGCCAGCGTTGATCAGATCAACAATTACGCTAAACAAATTGCCAGCCTGAACGATCAAATCTCGCGCCTGACAGGCGTGGGGGCAGGGGCGTCACCTAACAATCTGCTGGATCAACGCGATCAACTGGTGAGCGAATTAAACCAGATTGTTGGTGTAGAAGTCAGCGTTCAGGATGGCGGCACTTATAACATCACGATGGCCAATGGTTACTCACTGGTTCAGGGAAGTACGGCTCGGCAACTGGCGGCAGTTCCTTCCAGCGCTGACCCTTCTCGTACGACTGTCGCTTACGTTGATGGGACGGCAGGCAATATTGAGATCCCGGAGAAATTGCTGAATACCGGGTCGCTGGGCGGCATTCTGACATTCCGTTCTCAGGATCTGGACCAGACGCGTAATACGCTTGGACAACTGGCGCTGGCATTTGCCGAGGCTTTCAACACCCAACACAAAGCCGGATTTGATGCCAACGGCGATGCTGGTGAAGATTTCTTTGCTATCGGTAAGCCCGCGATTCTGCAAAACACGAAAAACAAAGGTGACGTTGCGATCGGTGCCACGGTAACTGATGCCTCCGGGGTACTGGCGACAGATTACAAAATCTCGTTCGATAATAATCAGTGGCAGGTCACCCGCCTTGCCAGCAATACCACTTTTACGGTGACGCCGGATGCCAACGGTAAAGTGGCATTTGATGGTCTGGAGTTGACGTTTACAGGAACGCCTGCCGTTAACGACAGCTTCACGCTGAAACCAGTAAGTGACGCCATCGTCAACATGGATGTATTAATCACCGACGAAGCGAAAATCGCGATGGCGAGCGAAGAAGATGCGGGTGATAGCGACAACCGCAACGGTCAGGCCCTGCTGGATCTGCAAAGCAACAGTAAAACGGTGGGCGGTGCGAAATCCTTTAACGACGCTTATGCCTCGTTAGTGAGTGATATCGGTAATAAAACCGCGACGTTGAAAACCAGTAGCACCACGCAAGGTAATGTGGTGACGCAGCTTTCCAATCAGCAGCAGTCGATTTCCGGTGTCAATCTCGATGAGGAGTACGGAAATCTGCAACGTTTTCAGCAGTATTACCTGGCGAATGCGCAGGTTCTGCAGACGGCAAACGCGATTTTTGATGCGCTGATTAACATTCGCTAAGGGGAGATAAGATGCGTTTCAGTACCCAGATGATGTACCAGCAAAACATGCGTGGCATCACCAATTCTCAGGCAGAATGGATGAAGTACGGCGAACAGATGTCGACGGGTAAGCGAGTCGTTAACCCTTCAGATGATCCCATTGCTGCATCACAAGCGGTTGTTCTCTCCCAGGCACAGGCGCAAAACAGCCAGTACACGCTGGCGCGTACTTTCGCCACTCAAAAAGTGTCACTGGAAGAGAGTGTACTTAGCCAGGTCACCACTGCTATCCAGAATGCTCAGGAAAAAATTGTCTACGCCAGCAATGGCACCTTGAGTGACGATGACCGGGCCTCGCTGGCTACGGATATTCAGGGGCTTCGTGACCAGTTGCTGAATCTGGCGAACACCACTGACGGTAACGGGCGCTACATTTTTGCCGGTTATAAAACAGAGACTGCGCCGTTTAGTGAGGCTAACGGTGATTATGTCGGCGGAACAGAAAGTATTAAGCAACAGGTCGATGCTTCGCGTTCGATGGTGATAGGACATACGGGCGACAAAATTTTCGACAGTATTACCAGTAACGCGGTAGCGGAACCAGACGGTAGCGCTTCTGAAACAAATCTTTTTGCCATGCTGGATAGCGCCATCGCAGCCCTGAAAACGCCGGTCGCGGATAGCGAAGCGGATAAAGAAACCGCTGCTGCGGCGTTAGATAAAACCAACCGTGGACTGAAAAACTCGCTGAACAATGTGCTGACCGTTCGCGCGGAATTAGGCACGCAGCTGAACGAACTGGAGTCGCTGGATTCATTAGGTAGCGATCGCGCATTAGGGCAAACGCAGCAGATGAGCGATCTGGTTGATGTGGACTGGAATGCAACTATTTCATCTTACATCATGCAGCAAACGGCATTGCAGGCATCGTATAAAGCATTTACCGATATGCAGGGATTGTCGCTCTTCCAGCTCAACAAATAAGCTCGCTTTAAAACATATCATGAAACTGGGTATGTTTTGTCTGCCTGCTCTGGGATCGCCGGGGCGGGCATTTTTTTGCCTATTTTGCATTGTTGGTTAGCAAGGATGCCATTTGATGAATTTTAATATGTTGATTCAAAGATGAAATAAAAAAAGCCCTGGCAGTTACCAGGGCTTGATTACTTGAGCTAATTATTACTCAACAGGTTGCGGACGCGCAGGAGCGGCAGAGGCATGATGCGTTGCCGTATGACCACCTGCGGCACCTTTACCTTCGAAGGCAAAAGTAGGGCGCTGCCAGTCACTGTGACGCGGTGCCTCCGGAACATATTCCGGTGCTGGAGCGCGCGTCATTGGCGCGGTAGCGTGGTTATGCTCAACGGTGACCTCAGGTTCGACCGCAGCTACCGTTTCAACTTCTGCTGCGACTTCAGCGACTACTGGCGCGGCAGGTTGAGCAACAACTTCAGGTTCAGCAACTACAACCTCAGCAGTTTCGACAACTTCTTCAATATCTGCCGTCTCTTCCTGCGGTTCAACCACCGGTTCTGCTTGTTCTGCAACTTCCTGGGCTACGGCAACATCAGACTCGGTAATCACCTGCGGCTGTTCAGTTACCGCGGCAGCGATCACTTCAGGATGCGTCGTTTCAACCACTTCCGGTTGCGGTTCGGCAACCTGAACGGGGGCTTCTACGACACCGGCCACTTCTTCAACAACTGGCGCGCTAACAACCGGTTCGATAGCGGCGGCGACAGGGACCTCAGTCACCATCGGCTGCACATGTACTTCTTCCTGTTCGCGCTGCTCTTCAACCTGTACATCTTGCGGACGTACAATTGGATAGCGGATCCAGACTTTGCCAGAGGCCAGTTCCGGAGACGCGCACGCTACGGTCAACGGCATTGGCGACTGGGTTGGATAACGCTCGTCACGATAGCGACGACGACGCTGACCACTTACGCGCAGGTGACGAGGCGAGCGGCGAGAACGACGCGGCATGCCACCGTTGTCACGGTTATCAGCATTGTTCTCTTCTTGCTGTTCTGGTGCAGTTTGCGCTACGACTGGCAGCGGGACTTTCACCAGTTCTGTGCGTGGAGCTGGAGCTTCCTGAACAATTGGTTCGGCAGCGGCAGTTTCTTCAACCACCGGTGCGACTACCGCTTCTTCGGCTACGCTTTGCTCGTAACGCACTTTCTGATTGAGCTGACGCTGTTTACGACGCGGCTGAACCGGACGTACACGTTCTTCCTGTTCGGTTTCCTGAACAGATTGCTCTTCAACATTCAGCGCCTTCGCTTCTTGTTGCGCCTGACGTTTATCATCGTTACGGCGGCGGCTACGTTCACGACGCGGCGCTTGCTGCTCGTCGGTGGTACGTGCTTTTTCCGTTACCTCAGCTTGCTGACGGCTCTCACGCGTCTCGGCAGTCTGCTGCTGTGCCTGGCGACGATTACGACGGTTTTCTTCGCGATTATCGCTGCCTTCAGTACGTTCACTACGGGTGTCGCGGCGCTCATTACGGTCACGGCGGTTGTTCTGACGAGGCTTGCGACGATCCTGTTGACGTTCCGGTTTCGCTTCTGCTTTCGGTGCTGGTTGCTCGGTCGGTTTGGTTTCTTCACTACCGCTGAACAGCGCTTTCAGTGCGCCGAAGAAGCGGCTCAACAGCCCAGGTTGTGCAGGAGTTGCTGGTGTTGCCGGTGCAGCTTTCGGTGCTGGGGCTACAACAGGCGCGGCAGGTTCAGCTGGCGTTGGCGCTGGCGGCACATCCGGCATGGCAAAGGTTGCCAGCGCAGGTTGTTCCGGACGCTTACGTTCAGCGAACTCTTCTTCAGACGGCAGCGCCATCGCTTCTTCATGCAGCTTCGGCAGCATGTAGCTTAAGGTTGGGGTTTCTTCCCCTTTACGCACGCGCAGCACGTGGTAGTGCGGGGTTTCCATCTGATCGTTTGGCACAATTACACAGCGCACACCGTCCTGACGAGTTTCAATGGCATTTACCGCAGAACGTTTTTCATTCAGCAGGTAAGAAGCGATTGGCACAGGAACAATGGCGTGAACTTCCTGGGTGTTCTCTTTCAGCGCTTCTTCTTCGATCAGACGCAGAATAGAGAGCGACAGCGATTCGTTGTCACGCACGGTGCCAGTACCAGAACAACGCGGACAAACGTGATGACTGGATTCACCCAGTGATGGGCTCAGGCGCTGACGGGACATTTCCAGCAGGCCAAAGCGAGAAATATGGCTGATTTGAATACGCGCACGGTCCTGACGCACCGCTTCACGCAGACGGTTTTCTACCGCACGCTGGTGGCGTACAGGCGTCATGTCGATGAAGTCGATAACAATCAGGCCGCCGAGGTCACGCAGGCGCAGCTGACGAGCAATCTCATCGGCAGCTTCGAGGTTGGTGTTAAACGCAGTTTCTTCGATATCGCCGCCGCGGGTCGCGCGTGCGGAGTTGATGTCGATGGCGGTTAACGCTTCGGTGCTGTCGATAACAATGGAACCACCGGACGGCAGACGGACTTCACGCTGGAAGGCGGATTCGATCTGCGACTCGATCTGGTAGTGGCTGAACAGCGGGATCTCGCCGGTGTACAGTTTGATTTTGCTGCTGAAATCCGGGCGACCTAATGCAGCGATATGCTGACGTGCCAGTTCGAGCACTTTCGGGTTATCGATAAGGATTTCGCCGATGTCCTGACGTAAGTAATCGCGGAATGCGCGAACGATTACGTTGCTCTCCTGATGAATCAGGAACGGAGCCGGGCGGCTTTCAGCGGCTTTTTTGATGGCTTCCCAGTGTTTCAGACGGAAGCTTAAATCCCATTGCAGCGCCTCAGCAGATTTGCCGACGCCAGCGGTGCGCACGATAAGCCCCATGCCTTCCGGCAGTTCAAGGCTCGCCAGTGCTTCTTTTAATTCGGTACGGTCGTCGCCTTCGATACGGCGAGAAATGCCACCCGCGCGCGGGTTGTTCGGCATCAGAACCAGATAGCTACCCGCCAGACTGATAAAGGTGGTTAATGCCGCGCCTTTGTTGCCGCGCTCTTCTTTATCGATCTGAACAATGACTTCCTGACCTTCACGCAACACATCTTTAATGTTGGGACGACCATGAGCACTGTAGTTAGCAGGGAAATATTCGCGGGCAATTTCTTTTAGTGGGAGGAAACCGTGACGTTCAGCGCCGTAATCAACAAAAGCAGCTTCCAGACTCGGTTCAATGCGGGTGATTTTACCTTTGTAGATGTTTGCCTTTTTCTGCTCGTGCCCTGGACTTTCGATATCCAGGTCATACAGACGCTGCCCATCTACAAGGGCAACGCGCAACTCTTCCTGCTGAGTTGCGTTGATTAACATTCTTTTCATCGTAACTTACTCATTATTCTTACATTGACGACTAAGCTGCGGGCAAAGTAACGCCTTTCCGGGTGTGAACCGATGGCCTCGTGTCTAGTCGCGTCGCCAACCTCACGGTTATCGTCAGCTCAAAGAGGCGCAGAGTGTCGGTTGCCCGTTTTTCATGCGGAAAAACAGCGCAATTATCAAAGAAACAGACTGGGTATTACTCTCCAGAAATATTTCCATCTACCGGTAAGGACTGCAACCCGCAGCCCGCTAACTGCCTGAAAGATCAATACGTCTTACGCCATTGCTGCGTGGATGATCGGTCGGGCAAAATGGGTTATTCCGTAAAATTTCTTGTTTTAACAAGGATGGACACGGAAACGGCCTCATTATTCCACTGCAAGCCTTGTTATAGCAAGATGACTTTTACCATTTATCACCCGCTTACTCACAGTTTTTTCACTTCTTGCTGGTGATTGGTTTAATAACCATCAATAAAGTGATCACGCAGTGAAGTAATAAGGTGCAAAAGTAAATATAAGCATAGAAAAATGAGTGGCGCGAATCCTGTTGGCTAATTAGAATCGCCAACCATGAAAACAGAGACTCCATCCGTAAAAATTGTTGCTATCACCGCTGACGAAGCGGGGCAACGTATCGATAACTTTTTGCGTACCCAATTGAAAGGCGTACCAAAAAGTATGATTTACCGTATTTTGCGTAAAGGCGAAGTGCGGGTGAACAAAAAACGTATTAAGCCTGAATATAAACTCGAAGCGGGTGATGAGGTGCGTATTCCACCGGTTCGCGTTGCTGAGCGGGAAGAAGAGGCGGTTTCGCCACATCTGCAAAAGGTGGCGGCGCTGGCGGACGTCATCTTATATGAAGATGATCATATCCTGGTGCTGAATAAACCTTCCGGTACGGCGGTACATGGCGGCAGCGGTTTAAGCTTCGGCGTTATTGAAGGTTTGCGGGCGTTGCGCCCGGAAGCGCGGTTCCTTGAACTGGTTCATCGTCTCGACCGGGACACTTCAGGTGTGTTGCTGGTAGCGAAAAAACGCTCGGCGTTGCGTTCTCTGCATGAGCAATTACGTGAAAAAGGGATGCAAAAAGATTACCTGGCGCTGGTGCGCGGTCAGTGGCAGTCGCATGTGAAGAGCGTTCAAGCACCGTTACTGAAAAATATTCTGCAAAGCGGCGAACGTATCGTGCGTGTGAGTCAGGAAGGCAAACCGTCGGAAACACGCTTTAAAGTGGAAGAACGCTATGCATTTGCCACCCTGGTGCGTTGTAGCCCGGTAACAGGGCGTACTCATCAGATCCGTGTGCATACACAGTATGCGGGTCATCCGATTGCCTTTGACGATCGCTACGGTGACCGTGAATTTGACAGACAGCTCACTGAAGCAGGCACGGGATTAAATCGTCTGTTCCTGCACGCCGCAGCGTTGAAGTTTACCCATCCGGGGACCGGTGAGGTGATGCGTATCGAAGCGCCGATGGATGATGGTTTGAAGCGTTGTTTGCAAAAGCTGCGTAACGCGCACTGATACAAACATATAAGCCTAATAATGGGCGGTTGGCCTGATAAGGCGTTTACGCCGCCTCAGGCCGCCAGCACCGATTGCCGGATGCGACGTAACCGCATCCGGCGCAAACAACTATCCCATCAGCGGGTTTTTCCCTTCCCGACGTAACATCTGACACAGCGCGATTAGCGGTAAACCAACCAGCGTGTTAGGGTCACGCCCCTCTAAACGCTCAAACAGCGTAATGCCAAATCCTTCACTCTTAAAGCTACCCGCGCAGTGCAGGGGATGCTCCTTACGCACATAATTATCAATCTCCGCCTCGCTCAGGTGACGGAAATGGACGTCAAAAGGCTCCACTTCTGTTTGCAGATGCCCATTCGCCGAATTAAACAACGCCAGTCCAGTATAGAAGGTGACGATATTGCCGCTGGCTTTGCGTAATTGCAGACGGGCATTTTCTTCCGTTAACGGTTTACCGGTGATTTCGCCATCAAGAACACATACCTGGTCTGAACCAATAATTAAATGATCCGGATAACGTGACGCAAGGGATTGTGCTTTTTCTTGTGCCAGTCGAAGCACCAACTGTCGCGGTGATTCGTCGCTGCGTGGGGTTTCGTCGACCTCTGGTGCTGCACATTCAAAAGAGATTTGCAGTTTTTCCAGAAGAGCGCGACGCCATGGCGAGGTGGAGGCTAAAATAAGTTTAGGCATATTTTTTTCCATCAGATATAGCGTATTGATGATAGCCATTTTAAACTATGCGCTTCGTTTTGCAGGTTGATGTTCGTTATCAGCACTGAACGAAAATAAAGCAGTAACCCGCAATGTGTGCGAATTATTGGCAAAAGGCAACCACAGGCTGCCTTTTTCTTTGACTCTATGACGTTACAAAGTTAATATGCGCGCCCTATGCAAAAGGTAAAATTACCCCTGACTCTCGATCCGGTTCGTACGGCTCAAAAACGCCTTGATTACCAGGGTATCTATACCCCTGATCAGGTTGAGCGCGTCGCCGAATCCGTAGTCAGTGTGGACAGTGATGTGGAATGCTCCATGTCGTTCGCTATCGATAACCAACGTCTCGCAGTGTTAAACGGCGATGCGAAGGTGACGGTAACGCTCGAGTGTCAGCGTTGCGGGAAGCCGTTTACTCATCAGGTCTACACAACGTATTGTTTTAGTCCTGTGCGTTCAGACGAACAGGCTGAAGCACTGCCGGAAGCGTATGAACCGATTGAGGTTAACGAATTCGGTGAAATCGATCTGCTTGCAATGGTTGAAGATGAAATCATCCTCGCCTTGCCGGTAGTTCCGGTGCATGATTCTGAACACTGTGAAGTGTCCGAAGCGGACATGGTCTTTGGTGAACTGCCTGAAGAAGTGCAAAAGCCAAACCCATTTGCCGTATTAGCCAGCTTAAAGCGTAAGTAATTGGTGCTCCCCGTTGGATCGGGGATAAACCGTAATTGAGGAGTAAGGTCCATGGCCGTACAACAGAATAAACCAACCCGTTCCAAACGTGGCATGCGTCGTTCCCATGACGCGCTGACCGCAGTCACCAGCCTGTCTGTAGACAAAACTTCTGGTGAAAAACACCTGCGTCACCACATCACTGCCGACGGTTACTACCGCGGCCGCAAGGTCATCGCTAAGTAATCACGCGTCTGCGTGATGAAGCTTAGTGAGGATTTTCCCCAGGCAACTGGGGAAAGACCAAACCGGGCGGCGACGATACCTTGACACGTCTAACCCTGGCGTTAGATGTCATGGGAGGGGATTTTGGCCCTTCCGTGACAGTGCCTGCAGCATTGCAGGCACTGAATTCTAATTCGCAACTCACTCTTCTTTTAGTCGGCAATCCCGACGCCATCACGCCATTACTTGCTAAAGCTGACTTTGAACAACGTTCGCGTCTGCAGATTATTCCTGCGCAGTCAGTTATCGCCAGTGATGCCCGGCCTTCGCAAGCTATCCGCGCCAGTCGTGGGAGTTCAATGCGTATGGCCCTGGAGCTGGTGAAAGAAGGTCGAGCGCAAGCCTGTGTCAGTGCCGGTAATACCGGGGCACTGATGGGGCTGGCAAAATTATTACTCAAGCCCCTGGAGGGGATTGAGCGTCCGGCGCTGGTGACGGTATTACCACATCAGCAAAAGGGCAAAACGGTGGTCCTCGATTTAGGGGCCAACGTCGATTGTGACAGCACAATGTTGGTGCAATTTGCCATTATGGGCTCAGTTCTGGCTGAAGAGGTGGTGGAAATTCCCAATCCTCGCGTGGCGTTGCTCAATATTGGTGAAGAAGAAGTAAAGGGTCTCGACAGTATTCGGGATGCCTCAGCGGTGCTTAAAACAATCCCTTCTATCAATTATATCGGCTATCTTGAAGCCAATGAGTTGTTAACTGGCAAGACAGATGTGCTGGTTTGTGACGGCTTTACAGGAAATGTCACGTTAAAGACGATGGAAGGTGTTGTCAGGATGTTCCTTTCTCTGCTGAAATCTCAGGGTGAAGGGAAAAAACGGTCGTGGTGGCTACTGTTATTAAAGCGTTGGCTACAAAAGAGCCTGACGAGGCGATTCAGTCACCTCAACCCCGACCAGTATAACGGCGCCTGTCTGTTAGGATTGCGCGGCACGGTGATAAAAAGTCATGGTGCAGCCAATCAGCGAGCTTTTGCGGTCGCGATTGAACAGGCAGTGCAGGCGGTGCAGCGACAAGTTCCTCAGCGAATTGCCGCTCGCCTGGAATCTGTATACCCAGCTGGTTTTGAGCTGCTGGACGGTGGCAAAAGCGGAACTCTGCGGTAGCAGGACGCTGCCAGCGAACTCGCAGTTTGCAAGTGACGGTATATAACCGAAAAGTGACTGAGCGTACATGTATACGAAGATTATTGGTACTGGCAGCTATCTGCCCGAACAAGTGCGGACAAACGCCGATTTGGAAAAAATGGTGGACACCTCTGACGAGTGGATTGTCACTCGTACCGGTATCCGCGAACGCCACATTGCCGCGCCAAACGAAACCGTTTCAACCATGGGCTTTGAAGCGGCGACACGCGCAATTGAGATGGCGGGCATTGAGAAAGACCAGATTGGCCTGATCGTTGTGGCAACGACTTCTGCTACGCACGCTTTCCCGAGCGCAGCTTGTCAGATTCAAAGCATGTTGGGCATTAAAGGTTGCCCGGCATTTGACGTTGCAGCAGCCTGCGCAGGTTTCACCTATGCATTAAGCGTAGCCGATCAATACGTGAAATCTGGGGCGGTGAAGTATGCTCTGGTCGTCGGTTCCGATGTACTGGCGCGCACCTGCGATCCAACAGATCGTGGGACTATTATTATTTTTGGCGATGGCGCGGGCGCTGCGGTGCTGGCTGCCTCTGAAGAGCCGGGAATCATCTCCACCCATCTGCATGCCGACGGTAGTTATGGTGAATTGCTGACGCTGCCAAACGCCGACCGCGTGAATCCAGAGAATTCAATTCATCTGACGATGGCGGGCAACGAAGTCTTCAAGGTTGCGGTAACGGAACTGGCGCACATCGTTGATGAGACGCTGGCGGCGAATAATCTTGACCGTTCTCAACTGGACTGGCTGGTTCCGCATCAGGCTAACCTGCGTATTATCAGTGCAACGGCGAAAAAACTCGGTATGTCTATGGACAATGTCGTGGTGACGCTGGATCGCCACGGTAATACCTCTGCGGCCTCTGTCCCGTGCGCGCTGGATGAAGCTGTACGCGACGGGCGCATTAAGCCGGGGCAGTTGGTTCTGCTTGAAGCCTTTGGCGGTGGATTCACCTGGGGCTCCGCGCTGGTTCGTTTCTAGGATAAGGATTAAAACATGACGCAATTTGCATTTGTGTTCCCTGGACAGGGTTCTCAAACCGTTGGAATGCTGGCTGATATGGCGGCGAGCTATCCAATTGTCGAAGAAACGTTTGCTGAAGCTTCTGCGGCGCTGGGCTACGACCTGTGGGCGCTGACCCAGCAGGGGCCAGCTGAAGAACTGAATAAAACCTGGCAAACCCAGCCAGCGCTGTTGACTGCATCTGTTGCGCTGTACCGCGTATGGCAGCAGCAGGGCGGTAAAGCACCGGCAATGATGGCCGGTCACAGCCTGGGGGAATACTCCGCGCTGGTTTGCGCTGGTGTGATTGATTTCGCTGATGCGGTGCGTCTGGTTGAGATGCGCGGCAAGTTCATGCAAGAAGCCGTACCGGAAGGCACGGGCGCTATGGCGGCAATCATCGGTCTGGATGATGCGTCTATTGCGAAAGCGTGTGAAGAAGCTGCAGAAGGTCAGGTCGTTTCTCCGGTAAACTTTAACTCTCCGGGACAGGTGGTTATTGCCGGTCATAAAGAGGCGGTTGAGCGTGCTGGCGCTGCCTGTAAAGCTGCGGGCGCAAAACGCGCGCTGCCGTTACCAGTGAGCGTACCGTCTCACTGTGCGCTGATGAAACCAGCAGCCGACAAACTGGCAGTAGAATTAGCGAAAATCACCTTTAACGCACCAACAGTTCCTGTTGTGAATAACGTTGATGTGAAATGCGAAACCAATGGTGATGCCATTCGTGACGCACTGGTACGTCAGTTGTATAACCCGGTTCAGTGGACGAAGTCTGTTGAGTACATGGCAGCGCAAGGCGTAGAACATCTCTATGAAGTCGGCCCGGGCAAAGTGCTAACTGGCCTGACGAAACGCATTGTCGACACCCTGACCGCCTCGGCGCTGAACGAACCTTCAGCGATGGCAGCGGCGCTCGAGCTTTAAAAGAGGAAAATCATGAATTTTGAAGGAAAAATCGCACTGGTAACCGGTGCAAGCCGCGGAATTGGCCGCGCAATTGCTGAAACGCTCGCAGCCCGTGGCGCGAAAGTTATTGGCACTGCGACCAGTGAAAATGGCGCTCAGGCGATCAGTGATTATTTAGGTGCTAACGGCAAAGGGCTGATGTTGAATGTGACCGACCCGGCATCTATCGAATCTGTTCTGGAAAAAATTCGCGCAGAATTTGGTGAAGTGGATATCCTGGTCAATAATGCCGGTATCACTCGTGATAACCTGTTAATGCGAATGAAAGATGAAGAGTGGAACGATATTATCGAAACCAACCTTTCATCTGTTTTCCGTCTGTCAAAAGCGGTAATGCGCGCTATGATGAAAAAGCGTCATGGTCGTATTATCACTATCGGTTCTGTGGTTGGTACCATGGGAAATGGCGGTCAGGCCAACTACGCTGCGGCGAAAGCGGGCTTGATCGGCTTCAGTAAATCACTGGCGCGCGAAGTTGCGTCACGCGGTATTACTGTAAACGTTGTTGCTCCGGGCTTTATTGAAACGGACATGACACGTGCGCTGAGCGATGACCAGCGTGCGGGTATCCTGGCGCAGGTTCCTGCGGGTCGCCTCGGCGGCGCACAGGAAATCGCCAACGCGGTTGCATTCCTGGCATCCGACGAAGCAGCTTACATCACGGGTGAAACTTTGCATGTGAACGGCGGGATGTACATGGTCTGACCGCGATTTGCACAAAATGCTCATGTTGCGCGCAGTCTGCGTGGTTATGAGTAATAATTAGTGCAAAATGATTTGCGTTATTGGGGGGTAAGGCCTCAAAATAACGTAAAATCGTGGTAAGACCTGCCGGGATTTAGTTGCAAATTTTTCAACATTTTATACACTACGAAAACCATCGCGAAAGCGAGTTTTGATAGGAAATTTAAGAGTATGAGCACTATCGAAGAACGCGTTAAGAAAATTATCGGCGAACAGCTGGGCGTTAAGCAGGAAGAAGTTACCAACAATGCTTCTTTCGTTGAAGACCTGGGCGCGGATTCTCTTGACACCGTTGAGCTGGTAATGGCTCTGGAAGAAGAGTTTGATACTGAGATTCCGGACGAAGAAGCTGAGAAAATCACCACCGTTCAGGCTGCCATTGATTACATCAACGGCCACCAGGCGTAAGTGAACATCTCCAGGCGGTCGTTCGACCGCCTGAGTTTTATCTTTTTGTCCCACTAGAATCATTTTTTCCCTCCCTGGAGGACAAACGTGTCTAAGCGTCGTGTAGTTGTGACCGGACTGGGCATGTTGTCTCCTGTCGGCAATACCGTAGAGTCTACCTGGAAAGCTCTGCTTGCCGGTCAGAGTGGCATCAGCCTAATCGACCATTTCGATACTAGCGCCTATGCAACGAAATTTGCTGGCTTAGTAAAGGATTTTAACTGTGAGGACATTATCTCGCGCAAAGAACAGCGCAAGATGGATGCCTTCATTCAATATGGAATTGTCGCTGGCGTTCAGGCCATGCAGGATTCTGGCCTTGAAATAACGGAAGAGAACGCAACCCGCATTGGTGCCGCAATTGGCTCCGGGATTGGCGGCCTCGGACTGATCGAAGAAAACCACACATCTCTGATGAACGGTGGTCCACGTAAGATCAGCCCATTCTTCGTTCCGTCAACGATTGTGAACATGGTGGCAGGTCATCTGACTATCATGTATGGCCTGCGTGGCCCAAGCATCTCTATCGCGACCGCCTGTACTTCCGGCGTGCACAACATTGGTCATGCTGCGCGTATTATCGCGTATGGCGATGCTGACGTGATGGTTGCAGGTGGCGCAGAGAAAGCCAGTACGCCGCTGGGTGTTGGTGGTTTTGGCGCGGCACGTGCATTATCTACCCGCAATGATAACCCGCAAGCGGCGAGCCGCCCGTGGGATAAAGAGCGTGATGGCTTCGTACTGGGCGATGGTGCCGGTATGCTGGTACTTGAAGAGTACGAACACGCGAAAAAACGCGGTGCGAAAATTTACGCTGAACTCGTCGGCTTTGGTATGAGCAGCGATGCTTATCATATGACGTCACCGCCAGAAAATGGCGCAGGCGCAGCTCTGGCAATGGCAAATGCTCTGCGTGATGCAGGCATTGAAGCGAGTCAGATTGGCTACGTTAACGCGCACGGTACTTCTACGCCGGCTGGCGATAAAGCTGAAGCGCAGGCGGTGAAAACCATCTTCGGTGAAGCTGCAAGCCGTGTGTTGGTAAGCTCCACGAAATCTATGACCGGTCATCTGTTAGGTGCGGCGGGTGCAGTAGAATCTATCTACTCCATCCTGGCGCTGCGCGATCAGGCTGTTCCGCCAACCATCAACCTGGATAACCCGGATGAAGGTTGCGATCTGGATTTCGTACCGCATGAAGCACGTCAGGTCAGCGGAATGGAATACACGCTGTGTAACTCCTTCGGCTTCGGTGGCACTAATGGTTCTTTGATCTTTAAAAAGATCTAAGTTGTCATTTTCCACCCTTATAAAAGGTCCGCTTGCGGGCCTTTTTTCTTAGCTTTTATTCCGACTTGTTCCGTAGTGAACATGCTGCCACACTAACAATTCTCTGATAAGGAGCCGGTATGTTCTTAATTAACGGTTATAAGCAGGAATCGCTGGCAGTAAGCGATCGGGCAACGCAGTTTGGTGATGGTTGTTTTACCACCGCCAGAGTTATCGACGGTAAAGTCAGTTTGTTATCGGCGCATATCCAGCGACTACAGGATGCTTGTCAGCGGTTGATGATTTCCTGTGACTTCTGGCCACAGCTTGAACAAGAGATGAAAACGCTGGCAGCAGAACAGCAAAATGGTGTACTGAAAGTCGTGATCAGTCGCGGTAGTGGCGGGCGAGGGTACAGCACATTGAACAGTGGACCGGCAACGCGGATTCTCTCCGTTACGGCTTATCCTGCACATTACGACCGTTTGCGTAACGAGGGGATGACGTTGGCGCTAAGCCCGGTGCGGCTGGGGCGCAATCCTCATCTTGCAGGTATTAAACATCTCAATCGTCTTGAGCAAGTATTGATTCGCTCTCATCTTGAGCAGACAAACGCTGATGAGGCGCTGGTCCTTGACAGCGAAGGGTGGGTTACGGAATGCTGTGCGGCTAATTTGTTCTGGCGGAAGGGCAACGTAGTTTATACGCCGCGACTGGATCAGGCAGGTGTTAACGGCATTATGCGACAATTCTGTATCCGTTTGCTGGCACAATCCTCTTATCAGCTTGTCGAAGTGCAAGCTTCTCTGGAAGAGGCGTTGCAGGCAGATGAGATGGTTATTTGTAATGCGTTAATGCCAGTGATGCCCGTACGTGCCTGTGGCGATGTCTCCTTTTCGTCAGCAACGTTATATGAATATTTAGCCCCACTTTGTGAGCGCCCGAATTAGTCATGAAAAAAGTGTTATTGATAATCTTGTTATTGCTGGTGGTACTGGGTATCGCCGCTGGTGTGGGCGTCTGGAAGGTTCGCCATCTTGCCGACAGCAAATTGCTTATCAAAGAAGAGACGATATTTACCCTGAAGCCAGGGACCGGACGTCTGGCGCTCGGTGAACAGCTTTATGCTGATAAGATCATCAATCGCCCACGGGTTTTTCAATGGCTGCTGCGTATCGAACCGGATCTTTCTCACTTTAAAGCCGGGACTTACCGCTTTACACCGCAGATGACCGTGCGCGAGATGCTGAAGTTGCTGGAAAGCGGTAAAGAAGCACAGTTCCCTCTGCGACTGGTAGAAGGGATGCGTCTGAGCGATTACCTCAAGCAATTGCGTGAGGCCCCGTATATCAAGCATACGCTGAGCGACGATAAGTACGCCACCGTAGCGCAGGCACTTGAACTGGAAAACCCGGAGTGGATTGAAGGTTGGTTCTGGCCAGACACCTGGATGTATACCGCCAATACCACCGATGTCGCGTTACTCAAGCGAGCGCACAAGAAAATGGTGAAAGCGGTCGATAGCGCCTGGGAAGGGCGTGCGGACGGTCTGCCTTATAAAGATAAAAATCAGCTGGTGACGATGGCATCAATTATCGAAAAAGAAACCGCCGTTGCCAGTGAACGCGATCAGGTTGCCTCGGTATTTATCAACCGTTTACGCATTGGTATGCGCCTGCAGACCGACCCAACCGTGATTTACGGGATGGGAGAGCGTTATAATGGCAAACTTTCTCGTGCAGACCTGGAAACGCCGACAGCGTATAACACCTATACCATTACCGGTTTGCCGCCGGGTGCGATAGCTACGCCGGGGGCGGATTCGCTGAAGGCTGCTGCGCATCCGGCAAAAACGCCGTATCTCTATTTTGTGGCCGATGGTAAAGGTGGTCACACGTTTAATACCAATCTTGCCAGCCATAACAAGTCTGTGCAGGATTATCTGAAAGTGCTTAAGGAAAAAAATGCGCAGTAAGTATATCGTCATTGAGGGGCTGGAAGGCGCAGGCAAAACTACCGCGCGTAATGTGGTGGTTGAGACGCTTGAGCAACTGGGTATCCGCGACATGGTTTTCACTCGGGAACCTGGCGGTACGCAACTTGCCGAAAAGTTAAGAAGCCTGGTGCTGGATATCAAATCGGTAGGCGATGAAGTCATTACCGATAAAGCCGAAGTTCTGATGTTTTATGCCGCGCGCGTTCAACTGGTAGAAACGGTCATCAAACCAGCTCTGGCTAACGGCACCTGGGTGATTGGCGATCGCCACGATCTCTCCACTCAGGCGTATCAGGGCGGAGGACGTGGTATTGACCAACATATGCTGGCAACACTGCGTGATGCTGTTCTCGGGGATTTTCGCCCCGACTTAACGCTCTATCTCGATGTTACCCCGGAAGTTGGCTTAAAACGCGCGCGTGCGCGCGGCGAGCTGGATCGTATTGAGCAAGAGTCTTTCGATTTCTTTAATCGCACCCGCGCCCGCTATCTGGAACTGGCTGCACAAGATAAAAGTATTCATACCATTGATGCCACCCAGCCGCTGGAGGCCGTGATGGATGCAATCCGCACTACCGTGACCCACTGGGTTAAGGAGTTGGACGCATGAGATGGTATCCATGGTTACGACCTGATTTCGAAAAACTGGTAGCCAGCTATCAGGCCGGAAGAGGTCACCATGCGCTACTCATTCAGGCGTTACCGGGCATGGGCGATGATGCTTTAATCTACGCCCTGAGCCGTTATTTACTCTGCCAACAACCGCAGGGCCACAAAAGTTGCGGTCACTGTCGTGGATGTCAGTTGATGCAGGCTGGCACGCATCCCGATTACTACACCCTGGCTCCCGAAAAAGGGAAAAATATGCTGGGCATTGATGCGGTACGTGAGGTCACCGAAAAGCTGAATGAGCACGCACGCCTAGGTGGTGCGAAAGTTGTCTGGGTAACCGATGCTGCCTTACTGACCGACGCCGCGGCTAACGCATTGCTGAAAACGCTTGAAGAGCCACCAGCAGAAACCTGGTTTTTCCTGGCTACCCGCGAGCCTGAACGTTTACTGGCAACATTACGTAGTCGTTGTCGGTTACATTACCTTGCGCCGCCGCCGGAACAGTACGCCGTGACCTGGCTTTCACGCGAAGTGACAATGTCACAGGATGCATTACTTGCCGCATTGCGCTTAAGCGCCGGTTCGCCTGGCGCGGCACTGGCGTTGTTTCAGGGAGATAACTGGCAGGCTCGTGAAACATTGTGTCAGGCGTTGGCATATAGCGTGCCATCGGGCGACTGGTATTCGCTGCTAGCGGCCCTTAATCATGAACAAGCTCCGGCGCGTTTACACTGGCTGGCAACGTTGCTGATGGATGCGCTAAAACGCCATCATGGTGCTGCGCAGGTGACCAATGTTGATGTGCCGGGCCTGGTCGCCGAACTGGCAAACCATCTTTCTCCCTCGCGCCTGCAGGCTATACTGGGGGATGTTTGCCACATTCGTGAACAGTTAATGTCTGTTACAGGCATCAACCGCGAGCTTCTCATCACCGATCTTTTACTGCGTATTGAGCATTACCTGCAACCGGGCGTTGTGCTACCGGTTCCTCATCTTTAAGAGAGACATCATGTTTTTAGTCGACTCACACTGCCATCTCGATGGTCTGGATTATGAATCTTTGCATAAGGACGTGGATGACGTTCTGGCGAAAGCCGCCGCACGCGATGTGAAATTTTGTCTGGCAGTCGCCACAACATTACCGGGTTATTTACATATGCGAGATCTGGTAGGCGAACGTGACAACGTCGTATTTTCTTGTGGCGTGCATCCACTCAACCAGAATGATCCCTACGATGTAGAAGATTTACGCCGTCTGGCGGCAGAAGAGGGTGTTGTAGCGCTGGGTGAAACCGGGCTGGATTATTATTACACACCGGAAACTAAAGTACGTCAGCAAGAGTCCTTCATCCATCATATCCAGATTGGTCGTGAACTGAACAAGCCGGTTATCGTCCATACCCGTGACGCCCGTGCCGATACGCTGGCAATTCTGCGCGAAGAAAAAGTGACGGATTGCGGTGGCGTACTACACTGTTTTACAGAGGACAGAGAAACGGCGGGTAAATTACTGGATCTCGGATTTTACATCTCCTTTTCCGGCATTGTGACCTTCCGTAATGCGGAGCAACTGCGCGATGCTGCGCGTTATGTCCCCCTGGATCGATTACTGGTGGAAACTGACTCACCTTACCTTGCGCCGGTACCGCATCGAGGAAAAGAGAATCAACCTGCGATGGTTCGTGACGTTGCAGAATACATGGCTGTGTTGAAAGGTGTTGCCGTTGAAGAACTGGCGCAGGTAACCACCGATAACTTCGCCCGTCTGTTTCACATCGACGCTTCCCGCCTTCAATCCATCCGTTGAATGAGTTTTTTTAAAGCTCGTAATTAATGGCTAAAACGAGTAAAGTTCACCGCCGAAAATTGGGCGGTGAATAACCACGTTTGAAATATTGTGACATATGTTTTGTCAAAATGTGCAACTTCTCCAATGATCTGAAGTTGAAACGTGATAGCTGTCAAACAAATTGGCACTGAATTATTTTACTCTGTGTAATAAATAAAGGGCGCTTAGATGCCCTGTACACGGCGAGGCTCTCCCCCCTTGCCACGCGTGAGAACGTAAAAAAAGCACCCATACTCAGGAGCACTCTCAATTATGTTTAAGAATGCATTTGCTAACCTGCAAAAGGTCGGTAAATCGCTGATGCTGCCGGTATCCGTACTGCCTATCGCAGGTATTCTGCTGGGCGTCGGTTCCGCGAATTTCAGCTGGCTGCCCGCCGTTGTATCGCATGTTATGGCAGAAGCAGGCGGTTCCGTCTTTGCAAACATGCCACTGATTTTTGCGATCGGTGTCGCCCTCGGCTTTACCAATAACGATGGCGTATCCGCGCTGGCCGCAGTTGTTGCCTATGGCATCATGGTTAAAACCATGGCCGTGGTTGCGCCACTGGTACTGCATTTACCTGCTGAAGAAATCGCCTCTAAACACCTGGCGGATACTGGCGTACTCGGAGGGATTATCTCCGGTGCGATCGCAGCGTACATGTTTAACCGTTTCTACCGTATTAAGCTGCCTGAGTATCTTGGCTTCTTTGCCGGTAAACGCTTTGTGCCGATCATTTCTGGCCTGGCTGCCATCTTTACTGGCGTTGTGCTGTCCTTCATTTGGCCGCCGATTGGTTCTGCAATCCAGACCTTCTCTCAGTGGGCTGCTTACCAGAACCCGGTAGTTGCGTTTGGCATTTACGGTTTCATCGAACGTTGCCTGGTACCGTTTGGTCTGCACCACATCTGGAACGTACCTTTCCAGATGCAGATTGGTGAATACACCAACGCAGCAGGTCAGGTTTTCCACGGCGACATTCCGCGTTATATGGCGGGTGACCCGACTGCGGGTAAACTGTCTGGTGGCTTCCTGTTCAAAATGTACGGTCTGCCAGCTGCCGCAATTGCTATCTGGCACTCTGCTAAACCAGAAAACCGCGCGAAAGTGGGCGGTATTATGATTTCCGCGGCGCTGACCTCGTTCCTGACCGGTATCACCGAGCCGATCGAGTTCTCCTTCATGTTCGTTGCGCCGATCCTGTACATCATCCACGCGATTCTGGCAGGCCTGGCATTCCCAATCTGTATTCTTCTGGGGATGCGTGACGGTACGTCGTTCTCGCACGGTCTGATCGACTTCATCGTTCTGTCTGGTAACAGCAGCAAACTGTGGCTGTTCCCGATCGTCGGTATCGGTTATGCGATTGTTTACTACACCATCTTCCGCGTGCTGATTAAAGCACTGGATCTGAAAACGCCGGGTCGTGAAGACGCGACTGAAGATGCAAAAGCGACAGGTACCAGCGAAATGGCACCGGCTCTGGTTGCTGCATTTGGTGGTAAAGAAAACATTACTAACCTCGACGCATGTATTACCCGTCTGCGCGTCAGCGTTGCTGATGTGTCTAAAGTGGATCAGGCCGGCCTGAAGAAACTGGGCGCAGCGGGCGTAGTGGTTGCTGGTTCTGGTGTTCAGGCGATTTTCGGTACTAAATCCGATAACCTGAAAACCGAGATGGATGAGTACATCCGTAACCACTAATCCGTAAGACGTTGGGGAGACTAAGGCAGCCAGATGGCTGCCTTTTTTACAGGTGTTATTCAGAATTGATACGTGCCGGTAATGCTGAAATTACGCGGTGCGCCGTAGACGATAGAACCTTCCACGTTGGTATCGTAGGTTTTGTCGAACAGGTTATTGACGTTCCCCTGTAACGAGAAGTTTTTCGTCACCTGGTAGCGGGTGAAGAGATCCACCAGCGCGTAGCTACCTTGCTCGGCGCGGAAGGTGCCATACGGTGTCACGGTGTCGGTATACACGCGATTTTGCCAGTTAACACCACCGCCGACTGTCAACTCTGGCATGACAGGCAACCGATAGCTGGTGAACATTTTAACCGTGGTGCGTGGCAGATTAGGATTAACGGCGTTTCCTTCGTTATCCTCTGCAATATAGCGCGTTGCGCCAAATGTCAGCTGCCAGTTGTCGGTAATTGCGCCGTTGAGTTCAAATTCCACCCCTTTACTGACTGTCCCATCCACCGCTTTATAGGCGGTTTCGCCGTTGCTGCCGGGGATAGGTGTACCGGTGGACTGAGCGACATTATCCTGCTCAATACGGAAGATGGCTAATGTGGTGGTCAGACGGCTATTCATCCAGTCCGATTTCAGACCCAGCTCGTAGTTGTTACCGGTGATTGGAGCCAGATATTTGCCTGAACTGTCACGATCATTTTGCGGCTGGAAAATAGAGGTATAGCTGGCGTAGGTCGACCAGTTGTCATTGATGTCAAACACCAGACCAGCGTAAGGCGTGGTGTGGTTTTTCTCCATGCTGTAAGTCAGCGTATCAACCCGCCAGTTGGTATAACGTGCGCCGAGGATCAGATGCAGCGGATCGGCAAGGGTGACACGAGTGGCAGCATATAACGATTTCATATGTGTGGTATCGTCCTGCGCCAGGCTCTGTGGTGACCAGTCGGTTTGTGGGAAATTGCCATTAAAGTTGTAGAAACTGCCAATTTCATCCGGGAAGATGTTGGCCCATGAACTGAAGTAACGATTGTTTTGTTTGCTGTAACTGCCACCAAACATTAGATTGTGCTGACGACCAAACAATTCATAACTACCGTCAGCGAACAAATCCAGCGCATCAACTTTACGTTTGCCACTGTTCCAACCGGTGCCGCCGACATAATCAAAGCCAGGTCCATAATTACTGTATGGCCCAACCAGCATACCATCCGCTTTGTTTACATAGGCATCGACATACATCATTTTGCTGTCAAATTCGACTTCAGAGTGGGTGGCATTCAGCGTCGCTTGCCAGGTATCAGCAAACCGCTGCTTCAGGGTCATAAAGACCTTGTTGATCTCTTTATCGTTGTACGCCCAGTCAGGTGCGGTACTGCGTGCGCGATCGTAACTGTTGCTGCTGCCATCAGTATTCCAGCGCGGTAAACCGCCCCAGGTTGGGCTATTAACATCAATGCGCTGATATTCGTAACCGGCTGAAAGCATCGTAAGATCGCCTAAATCAGCATCGACAATGCCGGAGAAGAAGGTCTTTTCACTGTTGTAGCGGTCCAGCCATGAGTCGTTATTCTGGTAGCCGCCGACAATTCGCGCGCGGATTTTACCGTCTTCGGTGAGTGGGCTTTGTAAATCCGCCACATACCGTTCTTTGTTCCAGCTACCGTATTCCGCCGAGACATCGCCTTTAAATTCACGACTGGTCGCGTGTTTTCGAACCATATTAATTGCCGCAGATGGATTACCCGTCCCGGTCATGAGTCCTGTCGCGCCACGCACTACTTCTACGCGTTCAAAGAGTGCCATATCAGAAAGTGCGTCGCCCAGATTCCAGCGCGATTCAAAATAGGTGGGGATACCATCAACCATATAGTTATCGATCTGGAATCCGCGGGAATAATAAAGAGCACGATCGGAATCCGCCTGACTTTTGCTGATCCCCTGCGTGTTTTCCATCACTTCGCCCAGCGTTTGTAACTGCTGATCTTCCATCCGCTGCTGGCTAACAATAGTGACCGACTGAGGAATATCACGTTGAGTCATCTGCATTTTGGTACCCGCAGAGGTAGACGTTACGCTGTAATCATTTTCGCCATCATCTGGAGCTGTGGCTGAACCCTCAACAATCACCGTTTCTTCAGTGGCTGGTGCAGCAAAAGCGGCAGAAGGTAATAGTGCCAGTGCTATGCAACCGGCAAGTAGTGACGGTTTGGTGATGGCTTGATATTGATTATCCCTGTTAAATTGTGTTGAAAGCATTTGAAATCTCTTGGTTTATGTTGTCGTCAGGCTCATGCCGGAGGAGGGTGATGAGCGATTATATTTAGTGTGCGAATAATTTTGTTTGTAAATGCAAATGAGAAATATACGCATTCATATTTGTCGTGTAAACCAAACAGAGAATGTCTTTTCAGCGCATTCGCAGGCAGAAATGGGAATAATGGCGATATATACGGCAGCAAAACGATTTTTTGCTTAAGAAATCGTGAGTTAAGGTTGAAAGAGCAGGTTTAACTCGACCATACTCTATACTCGCAGTGTGGCGCGGCGTAGCATGGCGCAACGCATGGCTATTTGAAAAAGGAAAATATCGTGGCAGAAGAAACTATATTCAGCAAAATTATTCGTCGTGAGATCCCCTCCGATATCGTCTACCAGGATGATCTGGTAACGGCGTTTCGCGATATTTCGCCGCAAGCGCCAACGCATATTCTGATCATTCCGAATATCCTCATTCCGACTGTGAACGACGTCTCAGCTGAGCATGAGCAGGCGCTGGGACGCATGATCACCGTAGCGGCAAAAATTGCTGAGCAAGAAGGTATTGCCGAAGATGGCTATCGTCTGATCATGAATACCAACCGCCATGGCGGACAAGAGGTTTACCACATCCATATGCACTTGTTGGGTGGCCGTCCGCTGGGACCAATGCTGGCGCATAAAGGTCTGTAACGATGAGAAAAGGATGCTTTGGGCTGGTGTCTCTGGCGTTGTTACTGCTGGTGGGCTGTCGTTCACATCCGGAAATTCCGGTGAATGATGAGCAATCGCTGGTGATGGAGTCATCTTTATTGGCTGCGGGCATCAGTGCAGAAAAGCCCGTCCTTTCGACGTCTGATATTCAACCTTCAGCATCCTCAACGCTTTATAACGAAAGGCAAGAACCCGTTACCGTTCATTATCGTTTTTACTGGTATGACGCCAGAGGGCTGGAGATGCATCCTCTGGAAAGGCCACGCAGCGTTACCATTCCCGCACATTCGGCGGTAACGCTGTACGGCAGCGCCAATTTTCTGGGGGCGCACAAAGTCAGACTTTATCTATATTTGTAAGGGGTGAATCTTGATGACAAAAATGAGTCGCTACGCCTTGATTACCGCGCTGGCGATGTTTCTCGCCGGATGTGTGGGGCAACGTGAACCTGCACCGGTAGAAGAAGTGAAACCAGCGCCGGAACAACCAGCCGAGCCACAACAGCCTGTCCCCACAGTGCCCTCGGTGCCGACGATCCCGCAGCAGCCAGGCCCAATTGAGCACGAAGATCAAACGGCACCGCCTGCGCCGCATATTCGCCATTATGACTGGAATGGCGCAATGCAGCCGATGGTCAGTAAGATGCTTGGGGCTGACGGGGTGACTGCGGGTAGCGTCCTGCTGGTTGATAGCGTTAACAACCGTACTAACGGTTCGCTGAATGCCGCAGAAGCGACCGAAACGCTGCGAAATGCGCTGGCTAATAACGGGAAATTTACCCTGGTTTCCGCCCAGCAGCTGTCGATGGCTAAGCAACAGTTAGGTTTGTCGCCGCAGGACAGTTTAGGTACTCGTAGTAAAGCCATAGGCATTGCCCGCAATGTCGGCGCTCATTACGTGCTGTACTCCAGCGCCTCTGGCAACGTTAACGCTCCGACCCTACAAATGCAGCTGATGCTGGTGCAGACGGGCGAAATTATCTGGTCAGGTAAAGGTGCCGTTTCGCAGCAATAATCCCATCATGCGCGACGAATTGCTGTCGCGCTTTTTCCCGCAGTTTCATCCCGTCACGACGTTTCATAGTGGGCTTAGTGGCGGGAGTTTTCTCATTGAACACCAGGGCCAGCGTTTTGTTGTACGTCAGCCGCACGATCCTGATGCGCCGCGGTTCGCGTTCTTGCGCCAGTATCGGGCTTTATCACAATTACCCGCATGTATTGCACCGAAGCCGCATTTATATCTCCGTGACTGGATGGTGGTCGACTATCTGCCCGGCGAGGTAAAAACGTATTTGCCGGATACCAACGAACTGGCAGGCTTGCTGTATTATCTACATCAACAACCGCGTTTTGGCTGGCGAATAACGCTGTTGCCGTTACTGGAACTGTACTGGCAGCAAAGCGATCCGGCGCGGCGGACAGTGGGTTGGCTGCGAAGGTTAAAACGTCTGCGCAAAGCGCGGGAACCACGGCCTTTACGCTTAAGTCCATTGCATATGGATGTCCACGCCGGAAATTTAGTGCATAGCGCGTCAGGGTTAAAACTCATCGACTGGGAGTATGCCGGAGATGGTGATATCGCGCTGGAACTGGCGGCGGTGTGGGTGGAAAATACTGACCAGCACCGGCAATTGGTCAATGACTATGCCACTCGCGCGAAGATTTATCCGGCGCAATTATGGCGTCAGGTCAGGCGATGGTTTCCCTGGCTGCTGATGCTCAAAGCAGGGTGGTTTGAGTACCGCTGGCGACAAACCGGCGATCAACAATTTATCAGGCTGGCCGATGACACCTGGCGGCAGCTATTAATAAAACAATAAGGAGAGCAGTGTGGGTCCAGTAATGTTGGATGTCGAAGGTTACGAACTGGACGCGGAAGAGCGTGAAATACTTGCGCATCCGCTGGTGGGAGGGCTGATTCTCTTTACGCGTAACTATCATGATCCTGCCCAGTTGCGTGAACTGGTGCGCCAGATCCGCGCAGCTTCGCGCAATCATCTGGTGGTGGCGGTAGATCAGGAAGGTGGACGCGTGCAGCGTTTTCGCGAAGGTTTTACCCGCTTACCGGCAGCACAATCCTTTGCTGCGCTGTTGGGAATGGAAGAGGGCGGCAAACTGGCGCAAGAGGCGGGTTGGCTGATGGCCAGCGAAATGATCGCTATGGATATTGATATCAGCTTTGCGCCTGTGCTGGATGTCGGGCATATCAGCGCGGCGATTGGCGAGCGTTCTTATCATGCCGATCCACAAAAAGCCCTGGCAATTGCCAGCCGGTTTATTGATGGTATGCATGAAGCCGGAATGAAAACGACCGGGAAACACTTCCCAGGACACGGTGCAGTAACGGCAGACTCACACAAAGAAACACCGTGCGATCCACGTCCACAAGCGGAGATTCGCGCTAAAGATATGTCGGTCTTCAGTTCCTTAATCCGCGAAAATAAACTCGACGCCATTATGCCTGCGCATGTGATCTACAGTGATGTTGATCCGCGTCCGGCGAGCGGTTCTCCCTACTGGCTGAAAACCGTTTTGCGTCAGGAACTGGGTTTTGACGGCGTGATTTTCTCTGACGATTTATCGATGGAAGGTGCCGCGATTATGGGCAGTTATGCCGAACGCGGGCAGGCATCACTGGATGCGGGTTGCGATATGATCCTGGTCTGCAATAATCGTAAAGGGGCCGTAAGCGTGTTAGATAATCTGTCACCGATCAAGGCAGAAGGTGTTACACGTTTGTATCATAAAGGTTCATTTTCGCGACAGGAACTGATGGACTCGGCTCGCTGGAAAGCGATCAGCACCCGTCTGAATCAGTTACATGAACGCTGGCAGGAAGAGAAAGCAGGTCACTAACCCTGGCTTATGTGAGGAAGCGATGATTATCTATTTACACGGTTTTGACTCTAACAGTCCGGGTAACCACGAGAAAGTCTTACAATTGCAGTTTATTGACCCGGATGTACGCTTGATAAGCTACAGTACGCGGCATCCGAAACATGATATGCAGCATCTGCTCAAAGAAGTGGACAAAATGTTGCAACTGAACGTCGACGAGCGTCCGCTGATTTGCGGCGTTGGTCTGGGCGGATACTGGGCGGAACGGATTGGTTTTCTTTGCGATATCCGCCAGGTGATCTTCAACCCTAATTTGTTCCCTTATGAGAACATGGAAGGCAAGATTGATCGCCCGGAAGAGTATGCCGATATTGCCACTAAGTGTGTGACCAACTTCCGTGAGAAGAATCGCGATCGTTGCCTGGTGATTTTGTCGCGTAATGATGAAGCGCTTAACAGCCAGCGGACATCTGAAGAGCTGCATCATTATTACGAGATTGTCTGGGACGAAGAGCAGACGCACAAATTCAAGAATATCTCCCCGCATTTACAGCGCATTAAAGCGTTCAAAACCCTCGGGTAAATGCCCTCGTCGCATCAGGTAACCTTGCCGGTACCTGATGCGCTCCGGATTCTGTGGGTCGGATAAGGCGTTCACGCCGCATCCGACATTCGAGCATCAATGCCTGATGCGCCTCTTATCAGGACGACCAAACGCCCTCGATATACGCTTCACCCTATATCGCCCTTCCGGACTTGCTCAAATAATAAACAATAAACTCTGTTTTTTGATCTCACCCGGTAAAGTCGCCTATCTTTTCAGCAACAAAACTTGATTAACATCAATTTTGGTATGACCAATGCACCATTCATGTTATTCTCAATAGCGAAGAACATTTTCATTGCTGTAACCTGTTGTTAATTAAGAGCTATGTTAATAACCATTAATTAACAATTGGTTAATAAATTTAAGGGGGTCACGTTGACTACGCCATTGAAAAAGATTGTGATTGTCGGCGGCGGTGCTGGTGGGCTGGAAATGGCAACACAGCTGGGGCATAAGCTGGGACGCAAGAAAAAAGCCAAAATTACGCTGGTCGATCGTAACCACAGCCATCTGTGGAAACCGCTGCTGCACGAAGTGGCGACTGGCTCGCTTGATGAAGGCGTCGATGCGTTGAGCTATCTGGCCCATGCGCGCAATCATGGTTTCCAGTTCCAGCTGGGTTCCGTCATTGATATTGATCGTGAAGCGAAAACAATCACTATTGCAGAACTGCGCGATGAGAAAGGTGAACTGCTGGTTCCGGAACGTAAAATCGCCTATGACACCCTGGTAATGGCGCTGGGTAGCACCTCTAACGATTTCAATACGCCAGGTGTCAAAGAGAACTGCATTTTCCTCGATAACCCGCACCAGGCGCGTCGCTTTCACCAGGAGATGCTGAATCTCTTCCTGAAATACTCCGCCAACCTGGGCGCAAATGGCAAAGTGAACATTGCGATTGTCGGCGGCGGCGCGACGGGTGTAGAACTCTCCGCTGAATTGCACAACGCGGTCAAGCAACTGCACAGCTACGGTTACAAAGGCCTGACCAACGAAGCCCTGAACGTAACGCTGGTAGAAGCGGGAGAACGTATTTTGCCTGCATTACCGCCACGTATCTCTGCTGCGGCCCACAACGAGCTAACGAAACTTGGCGTTCGCGTGCTGACGCAAACCATGGTCACCAGTGCTGATGAAGGCGGCCTGCACACTAAAGATGGCGAATATATTGAGGCTGATCTGATGGTGTGGGCAGCCGGGATCAAAGCGCCAGACTTCCTGAAAGATATCGGTGGTCTTGAAACTAACCGTATCAACCAGCTGGTGGTGGAACCGACGCTGCAAACCACCCGCGATCCAGACATTTACGCTATTGGCGACTGCGCGTCATGCCCGCGTCCGGAAGGGGGCTTTGTTCCGCCGCGTGCTCAGGCTGCACACCAGATGGCGACTTGCGCAATGAACAACATACTGGCGCAGATGAACGGTAAGCCGCTGAAAAATTATCAGTATAAAGATCATGGTTCGCTGGTATCGCTGTCGAACTTCTCCACCGTCGGTAGCCTGATGGGTAACCTGACGCGCGGCTCAATGATGATTGAAGGACGAATTGCGCGCTTTGTATATATCTCGCTATACCGAATGCATCAGATTGCGCTGCATGGTTACTTTAAAACCGGATTAATGATGCTGGTGGGGAGTATTAACCGCGTTATCCGTCCGCGTTTGAAGTTGCATTAATCGACGTACACTGGCGGATGTGGCATAAACGCCTCATCCGCCCTGGACAAATGGTACGAGCGGTAGGCCTGATAAGACGCGTTAAGCGTCGCATCAGGCATTCCTTCAGACTCCTCCGAATCATTAAGTATTTCCAGCCATTCCCGCGCTTTTCATCTTCTGTCTGATAGCTGCTTTTCTCCTTCGCTTGCATGATTGGCATAACTGCAAAGAAGGAGGTGTTCCCGTGAATAAATCAATGTTGGCGGGTATCGGGATTGGTGTCGCAGCTGCGCTGGGCGTAGCGGCAGTGGCCAGTCTGAACGTGTTTGAACGTGGCCCGCAATACGCTCAGGTTGTTTCTGCAACCCCAATCAAGGAAACGGTTAAAACACCGCGTCAGGAGTGTCGCAACGTCACAGTGACCCATCGTCGACCGGTGCAGGATGAAAATCGCATTACCGGGTCGGTGCTCGGCGCTGTTGCTGGCGGCGTGATAGGGCATCAGTTTGGCGGTGGTCGCGGTAAAGATGTCGCCACTGTTGTGGGGGCGCTGGGTGGTGGATATGCCGGTAACCAGATCCAGGGCTCTCTCCAGGAAAGCGATACTTACACGACTACGCAACAGCGTTGTAAAACGGTGTATGACAAGTCAGAAAAAATGCTCGGTTATGATGTGACCTATAAGATTGGCGATCAGCAGGGCAAAATCCGCATGGACCGCGATCCGGGTACGCAGATCCCGCTAGATAGTAATGGGCAACTGATTTTGAATAACAAAGTATAACAAGGCTGTACTCTGCAATTTGGCCCCTCATTCGCTCAGGCTGAGGGGCTTTTTTTGCGACTTATTTCACCAGTTCGGGCCATAAACGCAAAGTCGTTCCGGCAATCTGCATTAGTTTTTCCAGCGATGCACCTTCGCGTGCGCTGATCGACATCCCCTGAATAATACAATTAAGGAATTCTGCCAGATGTGTCACGTCACAGTGGGTCGGGATTTCCCCGCGCGCTTGTCGTTGACATAAAAACTGCTGCAAAGTGCGCTCTTGCATCGCATGGCGTGATTTCAACGTATTGGCGATATCTCCTGAATCTGGGGAGAGGGTGGTGCAGTTGTTGATCATGAAGCAGCCTGCCGGGGTGTCTTTGCTGGTAAAGCAGTTGGCGATGGCAGCAAAATAGTCAGCCAGCGCAGACTCCACGCTTTTCTCTTCACAAAACAGCTGTGCTTCATGCTTAGCGGCAAAACGATCGATATAGCGGTCGAGAACGGCACGAAATAACCCCTCTTTGTTGGTAAATTCCGCGTATAGCGTGGGCGCTTTGGCTCCGGTCGCTTCGACGAGGTCCGCAAGAGAAGTCGCTTCATAACCGTGTTGCCAGAACAATTTCATGGCCTTATCAAGCGCGGCATCCCTGTCGAACACTTTTGGGCGGCCACGGCTTTTTTTTACACATTGTGTTGAGTCAGTTGCCATGATGCCGTTGTACCTGGTGACTGTGAATGAAAGGTTATTATAAAAATAATCACCTCCGTTCACCAGTCCAGATCCCATAAAAATAATTGCTTTCTATTTAACTGAAATTTAAAGATTTTTAAATTAATTAATGATTGTTATAAAAAATATCTTGTATGTGATCCAGATCACATCTATCATTTAGTTATCGATCGTTAAGTAATTGCTTGCGACGTCATTCATCTGCATAAGGCCACTATTATGAAAAACGTAAAAACCCTCATCGCTGCGGCGATTTTAAGCTCCATGTCATTTGCCAGCTTTGCGGCTGTCGAAGTTCAGTCAACGCCAGAAGGCCAACAAAAAGTCGGTACAATCAGTGCTAACGCGGGGACAAATCTGGGATCGCTGGAAGAGCAGCTGGCGCAAAAAGCGGATGAGATGGGCGCAAAATCTTTCCGTATTACTTCTGTAACCGGTCCGAATACCCTCCATGGAACAGCAGTAATTTATAAATAAGCATTAACCCTCATTAATGCCTGCTACTGCTGATTTTTTCCCCGCGACATGCCGTGTCGCGGGGATTTTTTTTATCCAGGATTTACAGAGTTTGTGGGCTCACTTGATGACGGCGGACATCCACCGGCATCCCGGAACGGACATCCATCACATGTTGCATCACTTCAGCGTCAGTTTGTGCTGCATCTTTAAATGATTGCATTGCGCTATTCAGCGTAATTGGCAGCAGCTGCGGATCGTCATCAATCTTCTCTGACAGCGGCTGATGTACTTCAACCAGACGCGCACCGTTTGGTTCGGCAGAGACTTTTATCGGAGTGTTGATGATATTCACTTTGGTGCCTGGGGTGACCTGGCTAAAGAGTGTTTTGATATCGTCATCCCGCAGACGAATACAGCCAGAACTTACCCGCATGCCAATGCCGAAATCGGCGTTCGTACCGTGAAGCAAATAAACGCCGCCATAGGCCGCCAGACGAATCGCATGATGGCCCATTGGGTTATCCGGTCCAGCCGGCACTACCGCAGGCAACTCAATTCCCTGTGCTTTATAACGGGCGCGGATGTTTGCCGTTGGCGTCCAGGTTGGGTTTGCACGTTTGTCTGAAACGGTGGTCACCATTGTCGGTGTCAGCGTGTCACCACCTAACTGACCAATACCTATTGGATACACGGTTACCGAATTTTTACCCGGCGGGTAGTAATAGAGACGCAGCTCCGCAATGTTGATCACAATGCCTTCGCGCGGCGCGTCTGGAAGTAGGGTTTGCAACGGGATCGTTAACACGCTGCCCGCGCGCGGTACGTAAGGATCAACGCCGGGGTTAGCCTGTAACAGAGCGAGAAAGCCGACGTTATATTTTTTGGCGATGGCTTCCAGAGAACCACCGTCATTTTCCACCACATGAAATTTGTTTTCGCCAACCAGACGACTGCCCGCTGGCGGCAGCGGCCAGGTGTTGGCTTTTGCCGGTAGCGCCAGCGCCACGGCAGCGGCGAACGTAAAAAACGTTAGCCAGCGAGAAAAACGCGTTTTGATCATCACCAAAAATCCATAATAAATATAAGGTTATTGTAATAAACAGATAAGCCTGAATTATGGATGGTGACAGTGTCGGATAGTGCAGGGAAGTGCAAAGAATTTGTAAATGTTGCAGATGGGGGCGCAGAAACGCCCCCGATTTACCATTAAGCGATCGCGTTCTCTTCCAGTTCACGCATAAACTGGCGTACCCATTCGATACGCGTTTTCCGCTCACTCAAATCCTGAATAAATTTCAGGCGCGTCGGACCATCAAGGCGGTAATGCTGCGGCTGTTTTTGCAGCAAACCAATCAACCAGGCCGGATTAACGTGATTCTTCTCGGCAAATTCGATCACCCCGCCTTTCTCATTACCTTCCAGCTTCCTGATCCCCAGTTTCTGCGCTTGCTGGCGCAGACGGGCAACATCCAGCAGGATACGCGCCGGATCCGGCAGCAGGCCGAAGCGATCGATAAGCTCGACTTTGATCTCTTCCAGTTCGTTTTCCGTTTTGGCGCTGGCAATACGTTTATAGAACGACAAACGCGTATTCACGTCAGGAATGAAATCATCTGGCAATAGCGACGGCATCCGCAGCTCGACTTCTGTTTGCTGGCTGGTGAGATCTTCCAGCGACGGCTCGCGTCCGGCTTTCAGTGCATCGACGGCGTTTTCCAGCAACTCCATATACAGCGAGAAACCGATGGTTTCCATTGAGCCGCTTTGTTCTTCGCCAAGCAGTTCACCCGCGCCGCGAATCTCCAGATCGTGCGTTGCCAGCGCAAAACCTGCCCCGAGATCTTCCAGCGAGGCAATCGCTTCAAGACGTTTTTGTGCATCGGTAGTCATCGCTTTTGGATGCGGCGTCAGCAACCATGCATATGCCTGATGATGCGAACGTCCGACGCGACCGCGTAACTGGTGCAGCTGCGCCAGACCGAAGTGATCCGCACGTTCAATGATAATGGTGTTGGCTGTCGGGATGTCGATCCCGGTTTCGATAATGGTGGTACAAACCAGCACGTTGAAACGTTGATGATGGAAATCATTCATCACCCGTTCCAGTTCGCGCTCGCGCATCTGCCCGTGACCGATGGCGATCCGCGCTTCTGGCACCAGTTCTGCCAGCCGTTCGGCGGCTTTCTGAATGTTTTCCACATCATTGTAGAGATAATAAACCTGTCCTCCACGCAAAATTTCACGCAGGATCGCCTCCCGGACCACCAGGCTGTCATACTCACGGACAAAGGTTTTAACTGCCAGACGACGGGCGGGCGGCGTGGCGATAATCGACAGGTCACGCATTCCGCTCATTGCCATATTCAGCGTACGTGGGATCGGCGTTGCAGTAAGCGTCAGAATATCCACGTTCGCGCGCATCGCTTTAATACGCTCTTTATGACGCACCCCGAAGCGGTGTTCTTCATCGACAATCAGCAGGCCTAAATCTTTAAACTTGACGTCACTTTGCAGCAGTTTGTGCGTACCGATCAGAATATCGATTTTCCCTTCCGCCACTTCCGCAAGGATTTGCGTCTGCTCTTTGGCGCTGCGGAAACGGGAGATCATTTCGATACGTACCGGCCAGTTGGCGAAACGGTCGCGGAAGTTGTCGTAATGCTGCTGCGCGAGAAGGGTGGTAGGCACCAACACCGCCACCTGCTTGTGGTTATCTACTGCCAGGAAAGCGGCGCGCATCGCCACTTCTGTTTTACCAAAGCCAACATCGCCGCACACCAGACGATCCATTGCCAGCGGCTGACACATGTCGCTAAGTACCGCATTAATGGCCTGCGCCTGATCCGGCGTGGTTTCAAACGGGAAGCTGTCGCAGAACAACTGATACTGCTCACGATCGTGTTTAAACGCGAAGCCCTCTTTGGCGGCGCGTTGCGCGTAGATATCCAGCAATTCCGCCGCCACATCACGCACTTTTTCCGCCGCTTTCTGCCGCGCGCGTGACCACGCATCGCCGCCAAGTTTATGCAGCGGGGCGTTTTCTTCCGCGCCACCTGCGTAACGGCTAATCAGATGCAGTGACGACACCGGAACATACAGTTTGGCGTCGTTGGCATAGGTGAGCATCAAATACTCGCCAGTAATGCCGCCCGCTTCGAGCGTGGTCATTCCGGCATAGCGCCCGACACCGTGCTCCAGATGGACCACCGGCTGACCAATATGCAGCTCCGCAAGGTTACGGATCAGTGTATCGGGGTTGATGGTGCGGCGAGAATCCTGACGACGGCGGGCAACACGTTCACCGAGCAGATCGCTTTCGCAGATCAGCGCCAGATTACGCACCTTATCGACAAAACCATGTTCGGCAGCGCCAATCATCAGATAACGCCCACGGTCGCTGGCTTCATCAAGACGCATAATGCGTTGCGGAGCAATTTTAATTCGTGCGAGCAGTTCACCCAGCGCTTCACGGCGACCTTCACTTTCTACCGAGAACACCACCGGACCGTCGAAAGTCTCGAGGAACTTACGCAGCGCATCCAGCGGCGCTTTTTGTTGCGCCTGAACGGCCAGGTCTGGCAGTTTCTGGAAACCTAAATTGGCATTCGCGGCTTTTGTCGGTAAATGTTCAGTTTTTAGCTGCACCCGGGGCCAGTTTTTCAGCTCTGAGAAGAGCTCGTCCACCCGCAGCCAGAGCGATTGTGGTGGCAACAGCGGGCGCATCGGATCGACGCCGCGATTCTCAAAACGCGCCAGCGTGTCAGCCTGGAAACGTTCGGCACTGGTTTCCAGATCGCCAGTATTCACGAGCAAGGTATTGGCAGGGAAATAACTGAACAGCGGCGGCAGTGGTTCGCTGAAGAACAATGGCTGCCAGTACTCGATCCCGGCAGGTAATGTGCCTTTACTCACTTGCTGGTAAATATGTTCCGGATCGCGCTTCACTTCGAAGGTATCGCGCCACTGGCTGCGGAACAGTTCAATTGCCGCTTTATCGGTCGGAAATTCGTGCGCGGGCAGCAGATTGATCGCTTCTACTTCCTCCAGCGTGCGCTGGCTGTCGACGTCAAACACCCGCAGGCTGTCGATTTCATCATCAAAGAAATCAAGACGATAAGGCAGCTCACTCCCCATCGGGAAGAGATCCAGCAACGCGCCGCGCGTGGCGTATTCGCCGTGCTCCATCACCTGGTCAACATGGCGATAACCGGCGCTGTCCAGTTGGGTTCGTAATGCATCTCGTGACAGGCGCTGACCTTTTTTCATCACCAGCGCATGACCGTGGAGAAAACTGTGTGGGCAAACGCGCTGCATAAGCGTATTCACCGGAACAATCAGTACGCCACGCTGCATCGTCGGTAGCTGGTAAAGGGTGGAAAGGCGCGAGGAGATAATGTCCTGATGAGGCGAAAAACTGTCGTAGGGAAGAGTTTCCCAGTCCGCCAGATTCATCACCATCTGATCGGTGAACTGGCTGATTTCATCATGCAAACGCAGAGCATTTTGCATATCTGGTGCAATGAGTACCACCGGACCGGCGTGACGTTCGGCAATTTCCGCTACCAGCGTTGCACAGGCTGCGCCGGTTAACTCGCCCAGCAGACGCTGCTCACCCGCTTTGACGGGCAGCGTATAACGATATTGTTCAGGCATAACGGTTGTCAGATTCTCGTTAGGATATGCCTCAACATATGGGGGCATATCTCTGATAAGCAATGCTGTTCATTATCCGTAATCGACATGGTTTAGCAAATTGAATCGCCCCGGCTGGGGCGATGGCTTAGCGGGAGTAACTGACGGCAGCGGGCAGTGAAGGCGGGGAGAACAACAGATCGCTGAATGCACGCTGTGAAAGTTTTCTTACCAGCAAGCCCGCAACAGTACAGATGAACAAACTGACAAAGGGATAAACCAGCAGGAGTGTCAGTTCGACTTGCGGCGACCAGCGTGCTGCGTTCATTTGCGCAAGCAGAGTTAAGCTGAATATTTCAACCAGAATGCGATGGGTGGTGTAGATAGCAATGGTGTTGGAGCCAATCACATTCAGCAGGCTGGTGGAGCGCATACCGAATCGTTGCTCGTATTGATAAAACAGCTTCATGATCACCACAATCGATACCAGCGACAACAGCAGCGAGATAGTAAACAACCAGGCACCGACCGCCAGAACGGTAAGCAAAGAAGCCATCAGCAGATGGCGGCGCAACGGCACCTCTTTAACACAGGTCATTATTGTTGCGCCAAACCATGCGCCAAGGCTGTAATAAGGCAAATTGCGGATCACACTGTTCATTCCCCACCACGGCGTGGGAACGAAATTAACCGCCACACTCAACAGTACAAACAAGGCGAATAGTGGCAGCGCCAGACGGCTAAAAATTTTACATACCACGAAATAGACAATTAACGCATACAGATACCACAAGCTGGTGCTGGCGGTGATCATCCCGTGCAGGAACTCACCGGTGGAATCGGCATAAGCGGCATTGGAGGCATTGCTTAAATCGCGCTCAGGTGCCAGCCACTGGTTCAGCGCACTTAACGCCAGCCACTGCACCACGCCCCAAAGCGCCAGCACCCAGAAGATGTTCCAGATCCGTTTATCGAGACAATTTCCCCACGGTACGCTGTCGATATAGCGGCGAATCAAATAGCCGGAAATAAAGAAAAAAACCGGCATACGAAAGGGGGCAAGGTAAAGATTGAAATAGATCCAGCATTTGCTCAGGACTTCCGATAACGGATGCTGAAAAGTGGTCAGATGCGGATAAAAGGTAATGACCGAGTGATAAATCACCACCAGACAAATACATAACCCTTTGATCTGGTTAATCCATAGCTCTTTTTGTTTCATCAGGACAACACGCTCTTTTTTAATTTACATGCGGTTGATCCTGCGGGTTATGACCCGAGGTGTAATGGGTATCTGTCTGTATTGGATGATTTTTCAGATTAAGATCAGGCGGCAAGATTGATGATAAAACATGGCAATTTAGCCGATTGATTTACGGGGGCTTTTCAGATTAGCCCTGACGATCACTTACAGTTCAGACGTTTACCCATCTTGCTTTCGCTTATATACTCGTGTCTTTGCTACAGCAACCAGACGGATTTCATGTACCAACCTGTCGCTCTATTTATTGGCCTGCGTTACATGCGTGGGCGTGCAGCGGATCGCTTCGGTCGTTTCGTCTCCTGGCTTTCTACCATCGGCATTACCCTCGGGGTGATGGCGCTGGTCACAGTATTGTCAGTGATGAACGGCTTTGAGCGCGAGCTGCAAAACAACATCCTTGGCCTGATGCCACAGGCAATTCTCTCTTCTGAGCATGGCTCTCTTAACCCGCAGCAACTCCCGGAAACGGCAGTCAAACTGGACGGCGTTAATCGCGTCGCACCTATTACTACCGGTGATGTGGTACTGCAAAGCGCGCGCAGCGTGGCGGTCGGGGTGATGCTCGGTATCGACCCGGCGCAAAAAGATCCACTAACGCCGTATCTGGTCAATGTGAAACAAACTGACCTCGAGCCGGGGAAATATAATGTCATCCTCGGCGAACAACTTGCCTCACAGCTAGGCGTTAATCGCGGTGATCAAATCCGCATGATGGTACCATCTGCCAGCCAGTTCACGCCGATGGGGCGTATTCCAAGTCAGCGCCTGTTCAATGTGATTGGCACTTTCGCCGCCAACAGTGAAGTCGATGGCAATGAAATGCTGGTGAATATTGAGGATGCCTCGCGTCTGATGCGTTATCCGGCAGGCAATATTACCGGCTGGCGTTTGTGGCTGGATGAGCCGCTGAAAGTCGACTCATTAAGTCAGCAAAAACTGCCTGAAGGCAGCAAATGGCAGGACTGGCGTGATCGTAAAGGCGAGTTGTTCCAGGCCGTACGCATGGAAAAAAATATGATGGGTTTACTGCTGAGCCTGATTGTCGCCGTTGCGGCGTTTAACATTATTACCTCACTAGGGCTGATGGTAATGGAGAAGCAGGGCGAAGTAGCGATCCTGCAAACGCAAGGCTTAACTCCGCGACAAATCATGATGGTCTTTATGGTGCAAGGGGCCAGCGCCGGGATTATCGGTGCGATCCTCGGAGCGGCGCTTGGCGCCCTGCTTGCCAGCCAGTTAAATAATCTGATGCCGATAATCGGCGTCCTGCTTGATGGCGCGGCGCTGCCGGTCGCTATCGAACCTTTACAGGTCATTGTTATTGCGCTGGTGGCGATGGCTATCGCGCTGCTGTCTACGCTTTACCCTTCATGGCGCGCTGCCGCCACTCAACCCGCTGAGGCTTTACGTTATGAATAAGATCCTGTTGCAATGCGACAACCTGTGCAAACGCTATCAGGAAGGCAGTGTGCAAACCGATGTGCTGCACAATGTCAGTTTCAGCGTCGGCGAAGGTGAAATGATGGCGATCGTCGGTAGCTCTGGTTCCGGTAAAAGCACCTTGCTGCACTTGTTGGGCGGGCTGGATACGCCAACCTCCGGCGATGTGATCTTTAACGGTCAACCGATGAGCAAACTGTCTTCGGCGGCGAAAGCAGAGCTGCGCAACCAGAAGCTGGGCTTTATTTATCAGTTTCACCACCTGCTGCCGGATTTTACCGCCCTGGAAAACGTGGCTATGCCGCTGCTGATTGGCAAGAAAAAGCCCGCTGAAATCAACAGCCGTGCACTTGAGATGTTAAAAGCGGTGGGGCTGGATCATCGTGCGAATCACCGCCCATCTGAACTTTCTGGCGGCGAACGCCAGCGTGTGGCGATTGCCCGTGCGCTGGTGAATAACCCGCGCCTGGTACTGGCGGATGAACCTACCGGTAACCTCGATGCGCGTAACGCCGACAGCATCTTCCAGTTGCTTGGGGAATTGAATCGCTTGCAGGGCACCGCCTTCCTGGTGGTTACTCACGACCTGCAACTGGCGAAACGTATGAGCCGCCAGTTAGAAATGCGTGATGGTCGTCTGACGGCGGAACTGAGCCTGATGGGGGCGGAGTAATGGCGATGCCTTTATCGTTATTAATTGGCCTGCGTTTTAGTCGCGGACGGCGGCGCGGCGGCATGGTGTCGCTGATCTCCGTTATTTCTACCATTGGCATTGCCCTCGGCGTGGCGGTATTGATCGTCGGCTTAAGCGCGATGAACGGCTTTGAACGCGAACTGAACAACCGTATTCTGGCGGTGGTGCCGCATGGTGAAATCGAGGCGGTGGATCAGCCGTGGACTAACTGGCAGGAAGCACTGGATCACGTGCAAAAAGTGCCGGGTATTGCCGCTGCCGCGCCGTATATCAATTTCACCGGGCTGGTGGAAAGTGGCGCGAATCTTCGCGCAATCCAGGTGAAGGGCGTTAACCCGCAACAGGAACAGCGTCTGAGCGCATTACCCTCGTTTGTCCAGGGCGATGCGTGGCGCAATTTTAAAGCGGGCGAACAGCAAATTATCATCGGCAAAGGCGTGGCGGATGCGCTGAAAGTGAAGCAGGGGGATTGGGTGTCGATTATGATCCCCAACTCGAATCCCGAGCATAAACTGATGCAGCCAAAACGTGTGCGTTTGCACGTTGCCGGTATTTTGCAGTTGAGTGGTCAACTCGATCACAGTTTTGCCATGATCCCGCTGGCGGATGCCCAACAATATCTTGATATGGGTTCCAGCGTGTCAGGTATTGCCCTTAAAATGACGGATGTTTTCAACGCCAATAAGCTGGTACGCGATGCGGGTGAAGTGACCAACAGCTATGTTTATATTAAAAGTTGGATTGGTACTTACGGCTATATGTATCGCGATATCCAGATGATCCGCGCCATTATGTATCTGGCGATGGTACTGGTGATTGGCGTGGCCTGTTTCAACATCGTCTCCACCTTAGTGATGGCGGTGAAAGACAAGAGTGGCGATATCGCAGTATTAAGAACGCTGGGGGCGAAAGATGGTTTAATTCGCGCCATCTTTGTCTGGTATGGATTGCTGGCAGGGCTGTTCGGCAGCCTGTGTGGGGTGATTATCGGTGTGGTGGTTTCACTGCAACTTACCCCGATTATTGAGTGGATTGAAAAGTTGATCGGTCATCAGTTCCTCTCCAGCGATATCTATTTTATTGATTTCCTGCCATCGGAATTGCACTGGCTGGACGTCTTCTACGTACTGGTCACAGCATTGTTGCTGAGTCTTTTGGCAAGTTGGTATCCGGCGCGGCGCGCCAGTAATATTGACCCTGCGCGAGTCCTTAGCGGCCAGTAAAGGCAGTACATTAAAACAAGGAGCGGCAATGTATTACGGGTTTGATATTGGTGGAACAAAAATTGCGCTTGGCGTGTTTGATAGCGGTCGGCAGTTGCAGTGGGAAAAGCGGGTGCCGACACCGCGTGACAGCTATGACGCATTTTTAGATGCAGTGTGTGAGCTGGTAGCTGAAGCTGACCAACGTTTTGGCTGTAAAGGTTCTGTCGGCATCGGTATTCCGGGAATGCCGGAAACAGAAGATGGTACGCTGTATGCCGCCAATGTCCCCGCTGCCAGCGGTAAACCGCTGCGTGCCGACCTGAGCGCACGTCTTGATCGCGATGTACGCCTTGATAACGATGCCAACTGTTTTGCCCTTTCAGAAGCCTGGGATGATGAATTTACTCAATATCCACTGGTGATGGGGTTGATTCTCGGCACCGGCGTTGGCGGCGGGCTGATTTTCAACGGCAAACCGATTACCGGTAAAAGCTACATTACCGGCGAGTTTGGCCATATGCGTCTGCCGGTTGATGCGTTAACCATGATGGGGTTGGATTTCCCGTTACGCCGCTGCGGCTGTGGTCAGCATGGCTGCATTGAAAATTATCTGTCTGGTCGCGGTTTTGCGTGGCTGTATCAACACTATTATCATCAACCGTTGCAGGCTCCCGAAATTATTGCGCTTTATGATCAAGGCGATGAGCAGGCAAGGGCGCACGTTGAGCGTTATCTGGATTTATTAGCGGTTTGTCTGGGAAATATCCTGACCATTGTTGACCCTGACCTGGTCGTCATTGGTGGTGGCTTATCGAATTTCCCGGCAATCACAACGCAACTGGCGGACAGGCTGCCTCGTCATCTCTTACCTGTAGCTCGTGTTCCGCGCATTGAACGCGCGCGCCACGGTGATGCGGGAGGAATGCGTGGTGCGGCCTTCCTACATCTAACCGATTAAACAACAGAGGTTGCTATGCTGTCGCGTCGGGGTCATCGGTTAAGTCGTTTTCGTAAAAATAAACGCCGCCTGCGCGAGCGTTTGCGTCAGCGTATTTTTTTCAGAGATAAAGTGGTGCCGGAAGCAATGGAAAAACCAAGAGTACTCGTACTGACAGGGGCAGGGATTTCTGCGGAATCAGGTATTCGTACCTTTCGCGCCGCAGATGGCCTGTGGGAAGAACATCGGGTTGAAGATGTGGCAACGCCGGAAGGTTTCGATCGCGATCCTGAACTGGTGCAAGCGTTTTATAACGCCCGTCGTCGACAGCTGCAGCAGCCAGAAATTCAGCCTAACGCCGCGCATCTTGCGCTGGCTAAACTGCAAGACGCCCTCGGCGATCGCTTTTTGCTGGTAACGCAGAATATAGACAACCTGCATGAACGCGCAGGTAATACCAATGTCATTCATATGCATGGGGAATTGCTGAAAGTTCGTTGTTCGCAAAGTGGTCAGGTTCTCGACTGGACCGGAGACGTTACGCCAGAAGATAAATGCCATTGTTGCCAGTTCCCGGCACCCTTGCGCCCGCACGTCGTTTGGTTTGGCGAAATGCCACTCGGCATGGATGAAATTTATATGGCGTTGTCGATGGCTGATATTTTCATTGCCATTGGTACTTCCGGGCATGTTTATCCGGCGGCTGGGTTTGTTCACGAAGCGAAACTGCATGGCGCGCACACCGTGGAACTGAATCTCGAACCAAGTCAGGTCGGTAATGAATTTGCCGAGAAATATTACGGCCCGGCAAGCCAGGTGGTGCCTGAGTTTGTTGAAAAGTTGCTGAAGGGATTATAAAGCAGGAAGCATTGCCTGATGCGCTACGCTTATCAGGCCTACAAGGGGACGCAATTAATTGAATTTGCGGGTTTTGTGGGCCGGATAAGGCGTTCGCGCCCCATCCGGCATAATACACGCGCACTTTTCCGGCCTCTTTTATCGTTTACTCGTCAATAACAATGCGGCAATAAACGTACAGACACCAATTAGCCCTGCCCAGAGTGGCGATATTCTGGTAATCGCAAAGCTATTATCGATATACAAACATAAAGCCTGATAACCCATATTGGCAATAGTCATCGCCACTGCAAATTTTAACGCATAAATAAAACGAGTCGTGTAGCAAAAGATCCAGGAAAATAAGATAAACGTCGCAGCCCAGGCGATAAAACCTAATGTGTTGGTGCTGCCGGGGGGAGCATTTTCATGCTGTTGTCCTGGATGCGGATAATACGTCAGTGGCGGCGTCGGTTGTTTTAATATCTGTGCTTGTAGAACAGCCAATGCATTATTGATTCCCTGATACCAGAGATCTGCATTTAAATAAGCCAGCGTGTGATTTTCTATCAGAAGGCCGAGATGTTTATCGTCCAGACCACTTTCAACCTGGCCGTTGGTGATCATAATTAACCGTGGTTCGCGGGTAGTAAATAGTAACAGAACACTTCCTTTTACATTACTCAATGAAGATGACGCATGCGCCAGCATCGCTTTACCATTTTGTCTGAGACTGGCTTCATTATTAATGTCGGGTAAAATCACAATAAACGGTGCAATTCCCGTTTGTTGGCGAAAAAGCTCGGCTTTACGTGCGATCTCTTCAGCATCCGGTACAGTACCGGTAACATCCGTAAAAAGTGTCTTCATTATTGGAATCAATGGTTTACTGGTTGCTACCAGAGGCAGGAGTATCAGTAAACTGAGCAGTATAATGAATTTTTTCATGGGCGGGACTTCCGTTTCCTGCGAGATTTTTTGGTGGAGGGGAGCGTGATTATCAGACCGACACTACCGAAAATAATGCCTGCTATGCCAACAAAGCCCCATTTAAAAAAATTAACCCAGGGATTGTTTATTTCGGCTTGTTCTGGATGCCCTGGCGGATAATAGACATTGACTCTGTCACCTTCGCTATCTTCATAAAAATCACTACCGATATTCGAATTGAAAATTAGCGTGTAATCTGGCGTAGGGCGAAAGGCAACCACTGGATACCAGGAACCATTATCATCGACGTCGTTTGAGTGATTGTTGTACCAAACGGCATCAACAATGATTCCTTCTGTATGAACCGCGCTTTTGGTAAAAGTAAAATGGTAATAAAAGATGATTGCAGAAATAACGAGCAATATCAGACCGATACCGAGAAAAGCGCGGGATAACACTTTACTGTCCTGACTCATTAGCCACATCCTTGCTAACTAAAAAACGGGCGGTAATACCACCGCCCGCTTGCTGAATTAACGTCCTGCTTTCAGCTTCTGATAATACTCTTCATAAATGCTGCTGGCTGCGCCAACGTCATTCTGCCATTCGCCATTTTTAATGGTTTCAGCATCGGGGTAGAGCGTTTTATCGTTCGCCACTTCTGGACTTAACAGCTTACGCGCCGCAAGGTTTGGCGTTGGATAACCGATAGTTTCAGCAACCTGTTTTGCCACATCCGGGCGCAGCAGGAAGTTGATCAATTTCAGCGCGCCTTCTTTGTTTTTGGCATTTGCCGGGATCGCCAGGCTGTCCATCCAGAATATGCCGCCTTCTTTCGGCCACACCACGTCAATTGGCGTACCCGCCTGGCGTGCAACGAAAGCAGAGCCGTTCCAGATCATGCCGAGGTTAACTTCGCCTTCCATGTACGGGTTAGCCGGGTTATCGGAGTTAAACGCTGCGACGTTTGGCATCAGTTTTTTCAGCTCGTTATATGCAGCTTCAATCTCTTTCGGATCGGTAGTGTTACCGGAGTAGCCCAGTTTGCGCAGCGCCATCTGGAACACTTCACGGGCATCGTCGGTCAGCAGCAGGCTACCTTTGTACTCAGGCTTCCACAGATCGGCCCAGCTGGTAACGGATTTCGGATCTACCGCATCACCGTTAACGCCAATCGCCGTCGCCCCCCAGATATACGGAATGGAGTAGTCGTTATTCGGGTCAAACGGCTTGTTGAGCATGTCTGGATCGAGGTTGCTGAAATTGCTTAACTTCGACTTGTCGATCTTCTGGATCATCCCTTCTTTACGCATTTTATCGACGTAATAGGTTGAAGGAACCACCAGGTCGTAGGCACCGTCTTTGTACGTTTTCAACTTGGCGTACATGGTTTCGTTCGACTCGTAAGTCGAATAGATAACCTTAATACCGGTTTCTTTGGTGAACTGTTCAAGCAGTCCTGGCGGCACGTACTCGGTCCAGTTGTAGAAATACAGCGTATTGTTGTCATCGGCGTGAGCGGCGCTCATGCCCAGTGCCAGAGCACCCGCCGCGAGCAGGTGGCGTGACCATTTTTTCATTTAACGTCCCCTGTGTTACCTTTCGTTTTATCACGAGCAATAAGCTGGCTGGCAATTACCATCACCAGCGACAGCACCAGTAATATGGTTGCCAGCGCGTTAACTTCCGGCGATACGCCGACTTTGACCATCGAATAAATTTTTAACGGCAGAATTTCATAGCTTGGTCCGGTGACGAACGAAGAAACTACTACATCGTCCATCGACAGGGTAAAGCTTAACACCCAGCCCGCCGCCACCGCAGGCATTGCCAGTGGCAGAATGATTTTTCGCAGAATGGTAAATTCACTGGCACCGAGATCTTTCGCCGCTTCCAGCATCCGCACGTCAAAACCTTTCAGGCGCGAATACACCGTCACCACCACAAACGGCAGGCAGAAGGTGATATGCGAGAACAGCAGCGACCAGAAGCCAAGCTGAATACCCAGCAGCATAAACAGCACCAGCAGAGAAATCGCCATCACAATATCTGGCGACATCATCACCACAAACAGCATTCCGCTAACGAACGGCTTACCGCGAAAGCGATAACGGTACAGCGCAACTGCCGTCAGTGAACCGATAAGCGTAGCAAACGTCGCCGAAAACACCGCCATTGTTAGTGAATGCTGTGCTGCCTGTAACAGGCTGTCGTTGTTCATCAGCAGGCTATACCATTTGGTGGTAAAACCCTGCCAGTTGATGCCAAAGCGCGAGCTGTTAAAGGAGTTCACAATCAAAATAATGATTGGGATATACAGGTACGCGTAGATAGCGGTCATAAAACCGCCGCGAAGCAGTCGACCGATCATTCGAGTTCCACCTTCTTATTCAGCAAACGAGAAGCGCGCCAGTAAACCAGCAACATCAGGCCCATTACGATAGTCAGCGTAATGCTGGTGGCTGCACCAAACGGCCAGTCACGAATATTGAGGAACTGTACTTTGATGACGTTACCGATCAGCAGGTTTTTCGCACCGCCCATCAGGTCGGACACATAGAACAGGCCCATCGCTGGCAGCATCACCAGCAGACATCCGGCAATAATCCCCGGCATCGTCAGTGGGATAATGATGCGGATAAAGGTCTGCAACTTGCTGGCACCGAGATCGCGCGCCGCCTCAAGCAAAGGCTTATCCAGTTTTTCGATACTGGAGTACAGCGGCATCACCATAAACGGCAGCAGAATGTAAACCAGACCGATAATCACCGCACTGGGCGTGAACATGATACGGATTGGTGTGTCGATAACGCCCAGCCAGAGCAAAAACTCGTTGAGATAGCCTTTGGTGCTGAGGAAAATTTTCAGCCCGTAGATACGAATCAATGAGTTGGTCCAGAAGGGAACAATCAGCAGAAACAGCAGCAGCGGACGCACCTTGTGTGGCAGCTTCGCCAGAAACCAGGCAAACGGGTAGCCCAGCACCAGGCAGGCGAGGGTGGCGATCAGCGCCATATTCAGCGAGTGCAATAGCACTTCAAAATAGAGCGGATCGAGCAGACGCGTGTAGTTATCCAGCGTAAAGACCATTTTGACGAAACTGGCGTCGTCGCGGGTCAAAAAGCTGGTGCCAATGATCATCAGGTTGGGCAGAAAGACAAACAACACAAGCCAACCGACAATAGTGACAATCACTACATTCTGGAACTTACTTGTGTTCTTCATCAGCCAGTACGACCTCCCAGCTTTCTACCCAATTAATGGCCATTTTTTGGTCGAGAGAGTGGTCAAAGTCAGGGTCGTCTTCATTGAAGAATTCGCTGACCATCACCATCTTGCCATTTTCCAGTTCAACAACCGACTCCAGCGTCATGCCTTTGTAGTTACGCTCACGAACGTAACCAATCAGCCCTTCAGCGTGGTTGTCGTCGTTAATCTCTTCAACACGTAAGTCTTCCGGGCGCAGCAGAACATGCAGTTTTTGCCCCGGTTCAACGGCGAAGTTAACGTAGATATTACATTCGCGGCCTTCAACGTTGGCGCGTACGCGCTGCTCGTCGAGTCGCTCGATCACCGTAGCGTTAAACATATTAATTTCGCCAATGAACCCGGCAACAAACAGGTTTTTCGGCTCTTCGTAGATTTCACGCGGCGTGCCGTCTTGCTCAATGCGACCATCGCGCATCACCACAATCCTGTCTGACATGGTGAGTGCTTCTTCCTGGTCGTGAGTCACGAAGACGAATGTAATGCCAAGCTTACGCTGTAACGCTTTCAGCTCGTTCTGCATTTGCTTGCGCAGTTTGTAATCCAGCGCTGAGAGCGACTCATCCAGCAACAACAGACGAGGCTTGTTAACCACCGCGCGGGCAATGGCGACGCGTTGCTGTTGACCACCAGAGAGCTGATGCGGTTTACGTTGAGCGAAGGTTTCCAGTTGCACCATCCGCAGGGCTTCCATCACGCGGGGCGTAATTTCAGCAGCGGGGGTTTTTTGCATGCGCAACCCAAAGGCCACATTTTCGAACACGGTCATGTGGGGGAAAAGTGCGTAGCTTTGGAAAACAGTGTTCACATAGCGGTTTTCCGCCGGAACGTGGGTGATGTCCTCGTTATCCAGCATGATGCGTCCGGAATCAACAGTTTCCAGACCTGCAATCAGGCGAAGAACGGTTGTTTTACCGCAGCCAGAAGGGCCAAGCAGCGTGAGGAACTCGCCATTGTTGATAGTCAGATCCAGCTGGGGAATGACCTCTTTACCATCAAAGCATTTGCGAATTCCCGCCAATTGCACCAGCGGTGAAAGCGAACTCGGTTGTTTATTCAATTTTTTACTCTGTCCCATGTAAACGCAACGGATGGCTTACCGATGCGGGGTTTGTGGTTAACCACCTTGGTGACTCTTAATGAGGGCGGTAATTCTACGGCAAACCGCTTGAATCGCCAATCTTTGTTGTGAATTACTGGCTTAGCTTTATATTCATTAAGGTAATGCTGATAAATATTCCCGCTTGCAGGGGTAAAAGTGACCTGACGCAATATTTGTCTTTTCTTGCTTCTTAATAATGTTGTCACAAAAAGTGAGGGTGACTACATGGATAAACTACTTGAGCGATTTTTGAACTACGTGTCTCTGGATACCCAATCAAAAGCAGGGGTGAGACAGGTTCCCAGCACGGAAGGCCAATGGAAGTTATTGCATCTGCTGAAAGAGCAGCTCGAAGAGATGGGGCTTATCAATGTGACCTTAAGTGAGAAGGGCACTTTGATGGCGACGTTACCGGCTAACGTCCCTGGCGATATCCCGGCGATTGGCTTTATTTCTCATGTGGATACCTCACCGGATTGCAGCGGCAAAAATGTGAATCCGCAAATTGTTGAAAACTATCGCGGTGGCGATATTGCGCTGGGTATCGGCGATGAAGTTTTATCACCGGTTATGTTCCCGGTGCTGCATCAGCTACTGGGTCAGACGCTGATTACTACCGATGGTAAAACCTTGTTAGGTGCCGATGACAAAGCCGGTATTGCAGAAATCATGACCGCGCTGGCGGTATTGCAACAGAAAAACATTCCGCATGGTGATATTCGCGTCGCCTTTACCCCGGATGAAGAAGTGGGCAAAGGGGCGAAACATTTTGATGTTGATGCCTTCGATGCCCGCTGGGCTTACACTGTTGACGGTGGTGGCGTAGGTGAACTGGAGTTTGAAAACTTCAACGCCGCATCGGTCAATATCAAAATTGTCGGTAACAATGTTCATCCGGGCACGGCGAAAGGAGTGATGGTAAATGCGCTGTCGCTGGCGGCACGTATTCATGCGGAAGTTCCGGCGGATGAAAGCCCGGAAATGACAGAAGGCTATGAAGGTTTCTATCACCTGGCGAGCATGAAAGGCACCGTTGACCGAGCCGATATGCACTACATCATCCGTGATTTCGACCGTAAACAGTTTGAAGCGCGTAAACGTAAAATGATGGAGATCGCCAAAAAAGTGGGCAAAGGGTTACATCCTGATTGCTACATTGAACTGGTGATTGAAGACAGTTACTACAATATGCGCGAGAAAGTGGTTGAGCATCCGCATATTATCGATATCGCCCAGCAGGCGATGCGTGACTGCGATATTGAACCGGAACTGAAACCGATCCGCGGCGGTACCGACGGCGCGCAGTTGTCGTTTATGGGATTACCGTGCCCGAACCTGTTCACTGGCGGTTACAACTATCATGGTAAGCATGAGTTTGTGACTCTGGAAGGTATGGAAAAAGCGGTGCAGGTGATTGTCCGTATTGCCGAGTTAACGGCGCAACGGAAGTCGTGATTGCCCGATGCGTATGTGGACTGCCAATTACCGGGATGAAACCGTTATATTGATACTGGTCCACATACTTATCGTGCCTACAGGCGTTCAGTGCATGTAGGCACGATAAGGCGCAATCAGCGCCGCATCCGGCTTAAATCTAAACTTATCCTTCGAAGAACCAGTATCCGCTATTGACCAGCGCCGCGAGCATCGCGAGGAATGACGGATCTTCCAGCGCATCACCAAAATTCTCCGCGGTCAGCGCAATGTTGCTGGCGAGTGCATCCAGTGCCGGACGGTGCGGGGAATCGATCTTCTCACCATTGGCATACACGTCGTCGCCAATGCGCAATACGCGCAGACCACCCAGGCGCACCAGCACTTCACCTTGTTTCAGCGCATCGTAGATTTCATCCGGCTGATAAGGCGGCTCTGGCGGCGCGATATCCAGTTCATGACGTGACTGGGATATAAACTCGCCAAACCATTGCTTAAAGTGTTCCGGCTGGTTGATCAATTCGAGCATCATCTCACGCAGTTTATCCATCTCTTGCGGCAGAACATCCGCAGGATGAGCGCGAGGTGGAACATCCGGATCGCTGTAGTAGTTGCCGCCCAGTTCACGTTGCAGCACATAATCGGCAAATCCGCTAATTAATTCCCGCGTATTTGGCGCGCGAAAACCCACGGAATAGTTCATCGCATTTTCCAGCGCGTAGCCTTCATGCGGGAATCCTGGCGGAATATAAAGAATATCGCCAGGCTCCAGCTCTTCATCGATGATGGCTTCGAACGGATCGACTTGTAACAGATCCGGGTGCGGACAGTGCTGTTTCATTTGCAGCTTTTCGCCCACTCGCCAGCGACGACGGCCGGTACCCTGAATGATAAACACGTCGTACTGATCGAGATGCGGGCCGACGCCGCCGCCCGGTACAGAAAAAGAGATCATCAGATCATCAATACGCCAGTCCGGTAGTTCACGGAACGGTCGCATCAGCGCGGCGGTCGGCTCATGCCAGTGGTTCACTGCCTGTACCAGTAATGACCAGTTGGTTTCACCGAGATGATCGTAGCTTTCGAACGGGCCGTGGCTGACCTGCCATTTGCCATCCTGGTGACTGACCAGTCGACTGTCGACTTCGCTTTCCATCGCCAGACCCGCCAACTCGTCTGGAGAGATCGGGTCAATAAAATTATTAAAGCCGCGTTTTAACACCACCGGGCGTTTCTGCCAGTGACGTTCAAGAAAATCGGGCCAGTTAAGAGTGAGTTGGTATTCCATGTTAAGCATCCACAGGCTGGTATCTGCAACCGATTATAACGGATGCTTAACGTAATGCGTGAAGTATGGACATATTTATTCATCTTTCGGCGCAGAATGCTGGCGACCAAAAATCACCTCCATCCGCGCACCGCCCAGCATGCTCTCTCCGGCGACGATTTTACCCTCATATTGCTCGGTGATTTCGCGGGCTACCGCCAGCCCTACACCTTGTCCAGGGCGTAAAGTATCAACCCGTTGACCACGGTCGAAAATGACCTCTCGCTTGCTTAATGGAATACCGGGGCCATCATCCTCGACCACAATATAGAGATGCTCGTCGGTTTGCCTTGCAGAAATTTCGACAAACTCGAGGCAATATTTACAGGCATTATCCAGCACATTGCCCATCACCTCGACAAAATCGTTCTGCTCACCGACAAAGCTGATCTCTGGCGAAATATCGAGAGAGATATTGACCCCTTTGCGTTGATACACTTTGTTCAGCGCCGAGGTGAGATTGTCCAGCAGTGGGGCGACCGGATGCAGCTCGCGGCTGAGCAATGTCCCGCCGCGCATACTGGCACGATGCAGGTAGTAGCCAATTTGCTGTGAAATGCGGCTGATTTGCTCCAGCATTACCGGCTCAGCATCACTGACGCTCATCTTCTCACTACGCAGAGAACGTAGCGTACTTTGTAGCACCGCCAGTGGCGTTTTCAGACTATGGGTCAGGTCGGTGAGCGTCGTACGGTATTTGTCGTAACGTTCGCGTTCACTTTTTAACAATCGGTTCAGGTTTCGTACCAGACTGGTCAGTTCTCGCGTTGTGGCTGGATTGAGCAATTCGCGGTTATGTTCTTCCAGTTCGCGGACTTCTTTTGCCAGGGCTTCGATGGGGCGTAAACTCCACCAGGCGGCGACCCACAGCAGCGGGATCACTAACAGCAGATTGGCTGAGAGCACGTAGATAAACCAGCTCCAGACCATATAGGAACTTTTTAGCTCCACCGGAATGGTATCCACCACCACAATGGTTAACTTTGGCATCCGCGATGTTGCCGGGTAGACGTTTACCGCCACCGAGTGGGTCATCTCCGCGTCGTCATCATCTTCCCGCACTTCCTGCAACTGTTGCTGTATCGAATGATCTCCACTCAGCAAGAGGCTGGTATCGTTAACATCCGCTTCAATTTCATGAAAACCATTCGATTTCAGCCAGTCAGGCTGGATCATCTTCATCAGCCAGGGCACGTCACGTTGCGCCCATAAAAGCTGCCCGTTCTCATCATAAATTAGCGTCATGGTGGGGCTTTGCTTGTCGATATTTTCGGGTAACTCGACATGCAACTTATTGTTTTCCCACTTCGCAAGGGTATAGAACAGATTGCTCTCGCCACGTAACAGCCGAAACGTAGTTTTATCGAAACTGACGCTATAACCGATCAGCGCGACCATTCCGTAGGCAAGCGAAAGCACCAGTACTACCGCTGCCGTTGCCAACAGAAAACGTACCCGCAGCGAGAGCGGGAAAAAAAGACGCAGTAATTTTTTCATCAGCGCAATTCGAACAGATAGCCCTGGCCGCGAACGGTGGTAATGACTTCTTGCGGATATTGTGCCTGAATTTTTTTGCGCAGACGTCCCATCAGTACATCAATGGTATGGCTTTCCCGCAGCTCCGCGTCCGGATAGAGTTGTAGCATTAACGAATCTTTGCTGACCACTTTGCCATTATTGCGTATCAACGTTTCCATAATGGTGTATTCGAACGCGGTCAGTTTGATCACTTCGTCATTAATAGATAATTCACGGCGAGAGAGATCAACCTGAAACGGGGGTAGCGAAATGACCTGTGAAGCCAGACCGCTATTACGCCGCATTAATGCCTGCATTCGCGCCATCACCTCTTCAATATGAAACGGTTTAGTCACGTAATCATCAGCACCAGCACTTAATACTTCGACTTTGTCCTGCCAGCTTTCACGGGCGGTTAATACCAGAATCGGCAGTGAAACATCATTGCTACGCCAGCGGCGAATCAGTGACAGACCGTCCTCGTCTGGCAATCCGAGATCGACAATCGCAATATCCGGTAAATGTTCATTGAGATAATAATCGGCTTCTTTGGCATCTTCTGCGTCATCGACCTGATGACCAGCATCCTGAATCTGAACTTTAAGGTGGTGACGTAACAACGCATTGTCTTCAACAACCAGTACGCGCATTTTTATTTCTCCCTGTCTTAATTATTAAAATAGTGTAACGCGATTATGTGTTTATGGGGGTAAACATTAAATAAACCAGCGGGGAGGGAGGTAAAGTGAAAAAAGAAAAAGTGGATAATCTTAATAAGCAGGCCGGACAGCATCGCCATCCGGCACTGATTTGAGGCTTATTTCAGCTCATCAACCATCGTGATAGCTCGACCAATATAGTTAGCCGGCGTCATCGCTTTCAGGCGGGCTTTCTCTTCTTCTGGCAACGCCAGACCATCGATAAACTGCTTCATGCCTTCGGCGTCAACGCGCTTACCGCGAGTAAGCTCTTTCAGCTTCTCGTACGGTTTTTCGATGCCATAGCGACGCATAACTGTCTGGATTGGTTCTGCCAGCACTTCCCAGTTGTGATCCAGCTCATCCAGCAGATGGTCACGGTTCACTTCCAGTTTGCTCACGCCTTTCAGGGTGGATTGATACGCAATCAGCGCATAACCGATACCCACGCCGAGGTTACGCAGCACGGTGGAGTCGGTCAGGTCACGCTGCCAGCGGGAAACCGGCAGTTTGCTTGCCAGATGCTGCAATACCGCATTGGAAAGGCCCAAATTTCCTTCGGAGTTTTCGAAGTCGATCGGGTTAACTTTATGCGGCATGGTGGAAGAACCAATCTCACCAGCAATGGTTTTCTGTTTGAAGTGGTTAAGGGCGATATAGCCCCAGACGTCACGGTCAAAGTCGATCAGAATGGTGTTGAAGCGCGCAACGCAATCAAACAGTTCGGCAATGTAGTCGTGCGGTTCAATCTGGGTAGTGTACGGGTTCCACTGAATACCCAGCGAGGTGACGAACTCTTCGCTGAACTGATGCCAGTCAACTTCCGGGTAAGCGGCGATGTGGGCGTTATAGTTACCGACCGCACCGTTGATTTTGCCGAGGATCTCCACCTGGTTAAGCTGGCGGTACTGGCGCTCCATACGGTAGGCGACGTTTGCCATCTCTTTACCGATGGTTGACGGCGTGGCTGGCTGACCGTGGGTACGAGACAGCAGCGGGATATCGCGGTACTGAACGGCGAGATCTTTAATGCCATCAATCAGTTGACGCCAGTACGGCAGGATCACTTCATCACGCGCGGTTTTCAGCATTAATGCGTGGGAGAGGTTATTGATATCTTCCGAAGTACAGGCAAAGTGGATGAATTCAGAAACCGCGTGCAGTTCCGGGATCTCCGCCACTTTTTCTTTCAGGAAATACTCAACCGCTTTAACGTCGTGGTTAGTGGTACGCTCGATGGTTTTGATGCGTGCGGCATCTTCTTCGCTGAAATTGGCGACAATTGCATCAAGGTAACCGATTGCGTCGGCAGCAAAAGCAGGAACTTCCTTGATCGCTGCGTGCGCGGCCAGTTTTTGCAGCCAACGTACTTCAACTTGTACACGGAATTTCAGCAAACCATATTCGCTGAAAATCCCGCGCAGCGCGCTGACTTTATCGCCGTAGCGTCCATCGACAGGGGAAACGGCGGTCAGTGAGGATAATTCCATAGATCACAACTCCGGGGTTAAATGAGCAAGAATTTGTTTTGCCTGAGTGGTCAGGCGATTACGAGAAAACATCAGTTGCAGACGTCCGCCGCCGACCTGGTGCCAGAGCACGGCGGCGCGAATGCCTGCCAGCAGGGTTGCGCGAACTTTCGCCTGCACTTGTGGGCTTTGCAGTACAGCAGGGGAACCGGTGACCTGAATGCGCGGGCCAAGCGGGCTGATCACATCAACATAGATAGCAGCCATCGCGCTCATCAGCGTTTCGGACTGTAAATCGAAGTGTTCGAGCTGGCGTTGCAGGCCGTTGATCCGGTTGCCCAGAGTGTCGAGCGCGCCTTTCGCTGAGGAGAGTTTGCGCTCAAGCACCATCAAGCTGAGTGTGTAGCGGGTTAATTCGGCGTTTAAGCCCTGGCGACTGCTGGCATTGAGCACGCCGAGCAGGGTTTCCAGCCCGACGCGCAGGTTGGCTTCGCTACCGCCAAAAACCGCCAGCGTCGAGCTGGGGTTCATATCAATAATACTGTTGAGTGAGACGTGTAGCGCATCGGCATCACAATGCCCCTGGTGAGCGAGTTGTTGCACCAGGCGTGCCGACTGACAAATACCGGCCAGGGCGAGGGTGATGTCATAGTAATTCTTTGCCACGTTCACTGCTTCCTTGTTTTAAGTAAAGATAATAATCAGACCGGCAGCGGCAGACGCTGCTCAATAATACCGCCACCGAGGCACACTTCACCGTTATAGAAGACGGCAGACTGGCCCGGCGTCACGGCGGCAACCGGTTCATCGAAAATCACTTCAATGCGATCATCGTCCAGCGCCTTGACGGTGCAAGGGATATCGGTCTGGCGATAGCGGGTTTTTACCGTGCAACGCATAGTGCCGGTGAATGGTTCGCGATCGACCCAGTGCAACTGCTGGGCAATCAACCCGACAGACATCAGCCGCGGGTGTTCATGGCCCTGAGCGACAACCAGAATGTTGTTTTCGACGTCTTTGTCCACCACATACCACGGTTCTTCGGTACCTTCTTTGGTGCCACCGATACCCAGACCTTTACGCTGACCGAGAGTGTGATACATCAGCCCCTGGTGCTCACCAATTTCATCGCCATCGACGGTAATGATTTTGCCCGGTTGCGCCGGGAGATAACGGCCCAGGAACTCGCGGAATTTACGTTCGCCAATGAAGCAAATGCCGGTAGAGTCTTTTTTCTTCGCGGTGACCAGACCAAGATCTTCAGCAATCTTACGCACCTGCGGTTTTTCCAGTTCGCCGACCGGGAACAGGCTTTGCGCAATCTGCTCATGGCTGAGCGTATAAAGGAAGTAGCTCTGGTCTTTATTGCTGTCCAGACCACGCAGCAGGCGGCTCTTGCCATCGACATCGGCCCGACGTACGTAATGACCGGTAGCGATATAATCGGCACCTAAATCTTCGGCGGCAAATTCGAGGAAGGCTTTAAATTTGATCTCTTTGTTGCACAGAATATCCGGATTCGGCGTGCGACCGGCTTTATATTCGGCAAGGAACAGTTCGAAGACGTTGTCCCAGTACTCGGCAGCAAAGTTAACGGTGTGCAGTTCAATGCCGAGCTTGTCGCAGACAGCCTGGGCATCAGCCAGATCCGCTGCCGCTGTGCAATATTCCTCACCGTCGTCTTCTTCCCAGTTCTTCATAAACAGGCCTTCGACCTGATATCCCTGTTGTTGCAACAGCCAGGCAGAAACGGAGGAATCGACACCGCCGGACATGCCGACGATTACTTTTTTTGCGGTTTCAGACATTGGATCACTCACGACATTGAACTTCAAGGCGGCGTATTCTATCACGCAGCCTTTTAGATGACACCCTTTGTAAAAGGCCAGTTAAAATCGCCAATCATCTCCAGCGGATAGCGTTGCCCGCTTTGATAACAACGGATACTTTCCGCCACCAGCGGCGAACGAAGATTTGACGCCTGTAAAATTTCTTCGGCGCTGACCCAACGACAGCAGTCGATATCGCTGTCATGAGGCTGGGTCGGGCATATTTGCTCAAGCTCAATGGCAAAGAGGAAACGCAAAAACGGCGTTTTATCTGGCGCAATCCACTGATGCATACGAATAAAGTGTTGCGGCTGCGCGCTGATGCCGGTTTCTTCCCACAGTTCACGGGCGGCGGCTTCCACTAAGGTTTCATCGGCTTCCAGATGCCCGGCAGGTTGGTTCCATAACGCTTTACCATTAATCGTCTCTTCAACGACTAAAAATTTGCCTTCTGCGTGCACCACGCAAGCAACGGTAACGTGCGGTTTAAACATTTTGCATCCTTAATCTGTCACTTCTCGCCATTCGCCATTGGCAAGATTATCCAAAGAGTAATCTCCCATCGCATAGCGAATCAGTCGCAGCGTGGGGAAACCAACATGGGCGGTCATGCGGCGCACCTGGCGATTACGTCCTTCATATAAGGTGATCTTCAGCCAGCTGGTGGGAATACTTTTGCGTTCACGAATTGGTGGATTCCGCGGCCATAACCACGCGGGTTCGTCAACCAGCTCCGCGCCTGCGGGCAGGGTAGGGCCATCATTTAAGGTTACGCCATTGCGCAAGGCTTCAAGTGCGTCTTGTGTGGGAATACCTTCCACCTGCACATAATAGATTTTCCCGGTGCGTTTGCCCGGCTGGGTTAAACGCGCCTGCAACGCGCCGTTATTGGTCAGCACCAGTAACCCTTCGCTATCGCGGTCAAGACGACCTGCTGCATAAACGCCCTGAACCGGGATGAATTCTTTTAATGTTTTGCGTCCGGCTTCATCGGTGAACTGCGGAAGAACATCGTAGGGTTTATTGAACAGGATCACACGCGTGGGCTGGTTTTCAGGTTTACGCCTGGTAGAACGTTGCGAGCTGAATCGCTTAACCTGGTGATTTCTAAAAGAAGTTTTTTGCATGGTATTTTCAGAGATTATGAATTGCCGCATTATAGCCTAATAACGCGCATCTTTCATGACGGCAAACAATAGGGTAGTATTGACAAGCCAATTACAAATCATTAACAAAAAATTGCTCTAAAGCATCCGTATCGCAGGACGCAAACGCATATGCAACGTGGTGGCAGACGAGCAAACCAGTAGCGCTCGAAGGAGAGGTGAATGGAAAGTAAAGTAGTTGTTCCGGCACAAGGCAAGAAGATCACCCTGCAAAACGGCAAACTCAACGTTCCTGAAAATCCGATTATCCCTTACATTGAAGGTGATGGAATCGGTGTAGATGTAACCCCAGCCATGCTGAAAGTGGTCGACGCTGCAGTCGAGAAAGCCTATAAAGGCGAGCGTAAAATCTCCTGGATGGAAATTTACACCGGTGAAAAATCCACACAGGTTTATGGTCAGGACGTCTGGCTGCCTGCTGAAACTCTTGATCTGATTCGTGAATATCGCGTTGCCATTAAAGGTCCGCTGACCACTCCTGTTGGTGGCGGTATTCGCTCTCTGAACGTTGCCCTGCGCCAGGAACTGGATCTCTACATCTGCCTGCGTCCGGTACGTTACTATCAAGGCACTCCAAGCCCGGTTAAACACCCTGAACTGACCGATATGGTTATCTTCCGTGAAAACTCGGAAGACATTTATGCGGGTATCGAATGGAAAGCAGACTCTGCCGACGCCGAGAAAGTGATTAAATTCCTGCGTGAAGAGATGGGGGTGAAGAAAATTCGCTTCCCGGAACATTGTGGTATCGGTATTAAGCCGTGTTCGGAAGAAGGCACCAAACGTCTGGTTCGTGCAGCGATCGAATACGCAATTGCTAACGATCGTGACTCTGTGACTCTGGTGCACAAAGGCAACATCATGAAGTTCACCGAAGGCGCGTTTAAAGACTGGGGCTACCAGCTGGCGCGTGAAGAGTTTGGCGGTGAACTGATCGACGGCGGCCCGTGGCTGAAAGTTAAAAACCCGAACACCGGCAAAGAGATCGTCATTAAAGACGTGATTGCTGATGCATTCCTGCAACAGATCCTGCTGCGTCCGGCTGAATATGATGTTATCGCCTGTATGAACCTGAACGGTGACTACATTTCTGACGCTCTGGCAGCGCAGGTTGGCGGTATCGGTATCGCCCCTGGAGCAAACATCGGTGACGAATGCGCCCTGTTTGAAGCCACCCACGGTACTGCGCCGAAATACGCCGGTCAGGACAAAGTAAACCCTGGCTCTATTATTCTCTCCGCTGAGATGATGTTACGCCATATGGGCTGGACTGAAGCCGCAGACCTGATTGTTAAAGGTATGGAAGGCGCAATCAATGCGAAGACCGTAACCTATGACTTCGAGCGTCTGATGGAAGGCGCTAAACTGCTGAAATGTTCAGAATTTGGTGATGCGATCATCAAGAACATGTAATCACTACATGTGTTTAATATTGCAACGGGCGTATAACACGCCCGTTGTTTTATTTATGTAGGTATTATTAATAGCATATCGAGCATATTTATATAAAACCCTTTACTTGAGCCCATATGGGCATATTTTTATAATGCAACTATTATGCAAACATTTATTTGTTATTTTGCTTTCTCCTGGAGGACACTCTTGACTGCTTTTGAGTAGACTCCATAAATCCTTGTTGAATGGTGCGATGTTATAAATAGTAATAGGATATTCTTTATCTTTAAGGATAATTCCAGATTTAACCGGTGTAAATATACTGCCAGGAGGGAGAAATATAGTAGATTGATACCAGATGATCATTTTCATATTACCCCATATGGCTGAAAAAGATATGCCGCATGAAGGTTGAATTATCGTGTCAATTACTATCCACTTCATTTGTTATGTCTTATCCCACGGTATTTAATATAGTTCATTTGGATGTTCATTTCTTTATTTTGCATATGAGTATATTACCCCTTCAAAAAATAAATTAATTAAAACGATTGCTTATATAAAACAAAATTTAAAGCAAGGAATCTCAATGGATGTTAAACAAAATGAGATTTAGTGAAAACAATAAATTATTCACTTCGTTTTAGATTTGTTTAGCTATAATGTTATACATTCAAATGACTGAACATCCTGTAATTAAAACATAGCCTTTATGCTACTTTGTGCCAATTTGCTAAACATTATGGTTGCCTTTTTATATAACGATAATAATGAATATAAGCATGACATGAGAATAAGGTTTCAATTTTTGAGTTATATAGGAAAGGTTTAACCTGTTCCTGGCTAAAATACATATAACTGGATGATGACTAAACCAAAACACATGTGCGTTAAGTATTGAAACGGGCGTATGGCACACCCGTTGTTTTTATAAATATATTAACCGTTATAAAATAACGTATAGAAAGTCAAGTGATCACATTTCAAATATCAATTTGATAGTATTGGCATGGTGATTATTTATGGGTAGCAATAAAAGGACAGTATTTATCATCCATAGGGATAGTCTCTGTACTTTTATTCCCATTATGCTAATGCCTTACTGAATTATGAAGCATTTCTTAAGCATCCAACTTTAGCTAGATTAATGGTTTATTATTTTCTACATCTTCAATATATAAAAGCGTATTATCAATGGCGTAGTAACTGCGTTTGTTATGATTAACATCAGTAACCCACCGGAAAACGCCCGCGCCTGCTAGTGTTGAACAGTATTCCCGAAATGTAGATTTTCCGCAAATATGAAGCAATGCGGCCTCTTTTATTTTAGCAGGGTTCTTGGTCGTACTAACTTTTAACAGGTTCCTGGTTCCTCTTAATAACAAAACCGTGTCATCGTGAGTAATAATTCTGATGTTATCCGTAGCCAGATAATAAATGTAATGTGCAATACGGTGATGTTTTAATTCTGAATAAAACCAGGAGAAGTTTTGCTCTTTTCTCACTTGCTCAAACATCTTTTGAAAAACAACGACCTGATCCATCAGGATAATAACCTCTTGTTAGTTGTGAGACTGCGTAGTGTGCACGATCGGTTTTACCACTTCAATCTGGTCTGTCCTTTGGCTGTGATATGTACAGAGTGTGATAGAGGGAATATCTGAATTCTCCCGGTGAGCATTTTGCAACGGACCAGCTCCGGTACAAACGCTGTTGTGGGTTCAGATTATAACATTCTGTCTAAGGGGCGGGATAAAGGTGAAATTAGGGGGCATGAAAGATGACTTTATAACCTTGCTCACCCCAATGTTGTAAAAGTTCGTTTTGCCTTCTCGTTGGTGCCATGCCTGTCCAGACAATCAATGTTTGCGTCGGGAACAGTTCCGGGCGCGGCGATTCAATGGGATCAGCAAGAACAGAAATGTGCCATCCTGACAATGATAAACGCCATGCTTCCAGCCACAATCGTGCTCTCTCTTCAACATTCCACGCCATCAGAATGGCTTCTTTACCGGGCTTACGGCGCATTTCGAAAAGCGAGGTTGCTGCGTATTCAATTAATGCGCCGTCAAACATACTGCTCATAATGCGGGAGGTGTTGTGATCAAGCACGAGACGCTGGCGAACAGGAAGGTAAACATGATTAATCAATTGATCTACTGGGTACTCTCGACCCAGTGAAATAATTCTCGCGCGTAGTTTGGCAGGATTAGCCATGCGAAGAATTGACATCATCTCTTCTTGCAGGCGGCTCCAGTCATCTTCCGTATCCTGGCTGGTGGTTTCCAGTAATGCTTTAACTTTGCCTACAGGGACGCCATTACTTATCCAACGCTTGATCTCTTCGATGCGTTGTATGTCTTCTTCATCAAAGAGTCGGTGTCCGCCTTCACTGCGCTGTGGTTTTAACAAACCGTAGCGGCGTTGCCAGGCCCGGAGAGTGACAGGATTAATCCCGCAACGTTCAGCAACATCACCAATGCTGTAATAAGCCACAATTCCTCCTTGCGGTCATAAATCTCCGCCGCCTGTACACGACCCAATAATACTTTGTACAATATACGCTAAAATTGTACAAAGTATAAATAAGATTTCAGCTAAATTGGATGAAACATTATATTTAATGTGGATTAAATTTAAACATAACGTATTCATTTTCACGATGATTTACTGAAATCATGTGAAAGAATGTGCTGAAAATTATTTTTTCTCTGGCCACGCTATGGAAGGGATACCATTCAATTTAGCTTTAGCAAACAGATCTCCCTGAAACATCTCAATTCCTGCGGATTCAAGCCACATCCACTCTTCTGGTGTTGCCACGCCCATAGCACTGACTTGAATTTCAAGTGATGTACAGCATTTTATGATCGCTTGAATAATTGCCTGCCGTGGCCCGCTTTTATGAATATTGGTAATCAATTCCTGACTGATTTTAATTCTGTCAGGCTGGAAGCGTGACAGGAGTAACAAACCGGCAAAACCTGCGCCAAAATGATCAATTGCTACACTGATACCGGCAGCCTTAAGCGATTTAATCGCTTCTGCAAACTCATCAAACCGAGATATAACTTCACTTTCAGTAAATTCAACGATGATTTGTTCAGGCACCAGAGCATTGGCCTTTATTTCATCAAGTAAAAAAGAGACTGCGTCAGGTTCGTTAACCAGGGTCATAGGTAATAGATTGATTGAAATCATTTTATCACCGAGCTCAAGTGCGTGTGCCATCGCGAATGCAAGCGCCTTACTTTTGAGATCCGCTGTGTAGATTTCCCCGTCTTTACGCTGCCCAACCGCTATGGCTGATGGGCTATCTTCATTTTTTTGCACAATGGCTTCAAAAGCGATTATCCGCCGCGATAAGGGATCGACAATAGGATGAAAGGCAAAGTGGTCGTTTATAGTTGGTGAAAGGGTACAGGAATCAAGTTCTTTATCAGATCCGTCAGCGATAAAAAGCCAGGAGTCTTCGGCAGGGATCTCGAAATAGGTTGATTGTTCGGTTGCAAGGACAAAAGTACGAAAAAATTGTAGCGCTCTGTCATCATAAGTTAGCTGAAATTTTGATGTGCCTTTGTCGAATACGGCCTGTAAAACGTCATCTCGCTCGTGCAGGCGCAAATCAAATAATTCCATTCCCGCTTTGCCAAAACGGCGAGCAGGCGCGTAATCGCACAGCAGCTCAACAATATTATAGTGCCGTGGATCCTGGCATATAGCCCGATATATCATTTTAACCTGTTCTTCCGGACCTTCCAGAAGCTGGAAAAAATGAGAACCATTAAACAGTAAGATCCCTGTTACGTCAGACTGCATGTTCCTGCGATTTGCTATCGAAACCATTTCTTCGATTTTTTTGACAGGTTCGTCGTCACGTATATGGCTACGATAAATAAGGGTGGTAAGCATTAACAATCCAGGGTAATGGGTGAGGCGAGAGTAAGACGGTAACAGACATATCTTCTTGTGTCTTTCTTTTAATACCAAAACATAACCGTTTCTTTACATTGATAAAAAATGGAAAAAGTTGAACACTAGTTGGCGAAAAATCTTGTATAGATTGTCAGTTAAATGATGCAATATGTTTTATCATAACACATTGTTTTATATGCATTAGCACTAATTGCAAAAAATTAATTTATCATTCTGTACACATATTTCGTACAAGTTTGCTATTGTTACCTCACTTAACATTGATTAACATTTTTAACAGAGGCGTAGCATGCATCAAAATTCAGTGACTTTAGATTCTGCGGGAGCAATCACTCGTTACTTTGCAAAAGCTAACTTGCCTACTCAGCAGGAAACTCTCGGGGAAATTGTGACTGAGATTTTGAAAGATGGACGTAATCTGAGTCGAAAGTCGCTTTGTGCCAAACTTCTTTGCCGACTGGAACACGCGACTGGGGAAGAGGAACAGAAACATTATAATGCACTAATTGGGTTGCTTTTTGAATAATGCAACAGCCTGATTATTTAACAGGTTAGCTATGAAGTCGTTATGAAGACATCTGATAATGAACGTATAAAATATGAAATTACTGGCCAGGCGGTGATCCAGATACTGCGCATGAAGATAAATTTTTCATTGCAGACTCTTATTAAGCAATTACTCGTAATGAAATCGGCTGAGGAAGATGCTTTCCGACGCGATTTAATTGACAGCATAATTCGTGATTTTAGCAATAGTGATTCAGGAGGGCCAAACCGAAGAACAGCGACAGCTGACAATAAAAGTATGTTCAATGGTAAGAAAATAAACAGAATACATTAAAATTTCATAAGTAAGATGAGAGGTTACCATGCTTGAAGATACTACAATTCATAATGCAATAACTGATAAAGCGTTAGCAAGTTACTTTCGCAGTTCGGGTAATTTGTTAGAAGAAGAGTCAGCTGTGTTAGGGCAGGCTGTCACCAATTTAATGCTTTCAGGCGATAATGTTAATAATAAAAATATTATCTTAAGTCTGATACACTCCCTGGAAACAACAAGTGATATTCTCAAAGCTGATGTGATTAGAAAAACACTGGAAATCGTGTTGCGATACACAGCTGATGATATGTAACTTCTAATTATTAAGTATAAGTTTATAGAAAACTCATTCATCTTATTTTTGTCTGTCGCTTTAGACTATACACAGCATAATTTTATTGGGTTAATATTTCTACGAGACTGACATGAATAATTCAATCCCAGAGAGATTTATTTTTCAATGTGCTTTGTTTAAAAATCTCGAGAGGGAGGTGTTCATGACGCATGGGTATGTTGATAGTCATATTATTGATCAGGCTTTACGCTTGCGTTTAAAAGATGAAACCAGTGTGATTCTTTCTGATCTCTATCTGCAAATATTGCAGTACATTGAAATGCATAAGACTACACTAACGGATATCATTATTAATGACAGGGAATCCGTGCTCTCTTAGAACTTGAGTAAGGTTTTAGAATAAACATCAGCTGTATCACCATGCTGATGCAAAGTGAGCATTTCAGGCGTTATGCTTTCTTATTATGTCCGCAATATCAGGTGTCAAGAATGGAGAGTTCTCGCTCTCCATTCTTGACGCCTGATATCCCGCCTAACTTATTTTGTACTGCCTACATTATGCTCAATAATTAATGGGTTAGATCAAGATGGAGAAAATTTTATCTTCGGCGTGGATATTTCTTATGCTCTCTACCATGCTCTCTGTAGATGCCAGCGCGAGCGAATGAATGGCATTTTCATGTATTAAACCCTTTGGCCGGGACAAGCAAATGCGCAATACACTCATACCCATCCTCGTTGCGATATGCTTGTTTATTACCGGTGTCGCTATTTTGAACATCCAGCTCTGGTATTCCGCAAAAGCAGAGTACCTGGCGGGAGCGAGATATGCCGCCAACAATATCAATCATATACTTGAAGAAGCGTCACAAGCGACTCAAACAGCGGTTAACATTGCCGGGAAGGAATGCAACCTCGAGGAGCAATATCAGCTTGGCACTGAAGCAGCTCTGAAACCTCACCTGCGCACAATCATCATTCTCAAACAGGGAATAGTCTGGTGTACATCCCTGCCTGGGAATCGGGTCCTGTTGTCTCGTATTCCTGTTTTCCCGGACAGTAATTTACTGTTGGCTCCAGCAATCGACACCGTTAATAGATTACCTATCCTGCTCTATCAGAACCAATTTGCAGATACGCGCATTTTGGTTACGATAAGCGATCAGCATATTCGTGGGGCACTTAATGTACCCTTGAAAGGGGTAAGGTATGTATTACGCGTGGCGGATGACATTATTGGGCCTACGGGTGATGTGATGACACTTAATGGACATTATCCCTATACCGAGAAGGTTCACTCCACAAAATATCATTTCACTATTATCTTTAACCCGCCGCCACTCTTTAGCTTCTACAGACTTATCGATAAAGGCTTTGGGATCTTGATATTTATTCTGTTAATCGCCTGCGCCGCTGCCTTCCTGCTTGATAGGTATTTCAATAAAAGCGCAACGCCTGAAGAGATCCTGCGACGGGCAATAAATAATGGGGAGATCGTCCCTTTTTACCAACCTGTGGTAAATGGTCGGGAAGGGACATTGCGGGGAGTTGAGGTGTTAGCCCGCTGGAAACAACCTCACGGTGGATATATATCACCCGCGGCATTTATTCCACTTGCTGAAAAATCCGGATTAATCGTTCCGCTTACGCAAAGCCTGATGAATCAGGTTGCCAGACAGATGAACGCTATCGCGAGTAAATTGCCGGAAGGTTTTCATATTGGAATTAATTTTAGCGCTTCGCATATTATTTCGCCGACGTTTGTCGACGAGTGTTTAAATTTCCGTGACAGTTTTACCCGCCGCGATTTAAACCTTGTTCTGGAAGTCACCGAGCGTGAGCCATTGAATGTTGATGAAAGTCTGGTTCAGCGGTTGAACATTCTGCATGAAAATGGTTTTGTCATCGCGCTGGATGATTTCGGTACTGGCTACTCAGGGCTTTCTTATCTTCATGACCTGCATATTGATTATATCAAAATTGATCACAGTTTCGTTGGCCGCGTAAACGCAGACCCAGAATCAACCCGAATTCTGGATTGTGTATTGGATCTGGCGCGTAAACTTTCGATCAGTATCGTCGCTGAAGGTGTCGAAACGAAAGAACAACTTGACTATCTGAACCAAAATAATATCACATTTCAGCAGGGTTATTATTTCTATAAACCTGTTACATACATCGACCTGGTCAAAATTATCCTTTCTAAACCGAAGGTGAAGGTTGTGGTTGAGTGAAAATTGATCAGTAAGGCCATAGTGCGGTGTAATTATAGACAGCTAATTAGCTCGTTGCCTCTTGTTACTATTGTTCATTATTTTGTTTGCTATAATTGTTTGAAAGTTTTGACAGGATTGCCATTAGTAGCATGAACAATAGTAATAATCTGGATTATTTCACTCTCTATATCATCTTTTCCATTGCATTTATGCTGATCACCCTCCTGGTCATCCTTATTGCAAAACCCAGTACCGGGCTGGGAGAAGTGCTTGTGACGATAAATTTGCTTAATGCCCTTGTTTGGCTGGCGATCAATCTGGTTAATCGATTAAGAGAAAGACTCGTCAACCACAGGGATCAGCAATAATCTTTCAGTTTCTCACTGTCAGTATGCGGCTGAATGGGTTGCTGGCAGTGAACGCCTGGATCATTGAAGGAAAGGCATTATTGCGCAAATAGTTGTCAACCCTGGTGTTATCACGGTTGTTTTTATATATCACCGAAATAATCCTCATCGCAACTATTAACAATTTTGATGTCGAAGAGTTATTTGTTAAACAAAATCGTCACCCTAAAGTGATCAATGTCATGAAAATAAGGTGAAAAATGATAATGCCGACTTATTTATCATTTATATATTGTCGCTGTTTATCTATTTAAATTTTTTGTGCTTTTGTTTTTGTCTTTACCCTCCGTTTTGGTAATCTGAACGCATAGGTTATTTGACCAGGAATGTTTGTTAATCCAATGAATGGATGGTTAATCTATGAAACTGAAAAAACTCTCCGGGTTTAGTTTGGGACTTATTGCTCTGGCGGTGGGTAATGCATATGCTGAACAGTTTATTCAGCACGATGAATATAAACATGCTGTGGCAATAAAAGATGGAAAAGTAAAAGATATTGATAATGCGCTAGTTATAACAACGGGTAATGGAAGTTACGGGTATCCGTTGCAGGAGAGGGTAGCAAGTTAACCATTAACAATGGCGTCATTGTAACAACGGGCGGTTTATATCCTTCTGACAATAGTCCTCTAAGCACAGCATTAACAGCTAGCGCAATCGTAAGTGAATTTGGCGGTGCTGTTATTTTGCAGGGTAAAAACACGATTGTCATAACGGGGGATTACTCAATTGGTTTGCTAAGTCAAACGAGTGGAAACCTGAATACTGACACCATAATAAGAGTCAACTCTGACGGTTCGGTTACCCCCTCTTTTTCTGACGGAGATGATACATTTATTGTTACTGCGGGTAATCACGCAGTCGGCGTTCTTGCGTGTGCATCTCCCGGAAGCGCGCGTGCGTGTGTATCTTCTCTTGATGAAGAAAGTACTACCGATACAGGAAGTAATGAAAATAATGCCATAGCAAAACTGGATATGGCAAAAGGGGAGATCACAACCCACGGAACAGAAAGTTATGCCGCGTACGCTAATGGCACTGTCGTCAAGGCTGGTGACACGCTTGATTATACCAATGCCAGCGTTACATTAACCGATGTTGATATCACCACGCATGGGGACAATGCTCATGCCATCGCTGCCCGCCAGGGGACAGTTTCATTTAACCAGGGAGAAATTTATACAACGGGTCCTGACGCCGCGACTGCTAAAATTTATAATGGCGGCACGGTGACGCTGAAAAATACATCTGCAGTCGCGCATCAGGGGTCTGGAATTGTGCTGGAGTCTTCCATAAATGGTCAGGAAGCAACGGTAGATATTTTATCTGGTAGCTCACTACGGTCAGCAAATGAAATCCTCTACCATAAAAATGAGACGAGTAACGTGACCATTACGGATAGTGAGGTATCATCGGCTGCAGATGTTTTTATCAATAATATTAAAGGTCATTTGACCGTCGATGCAACTAATTCAAAAATAACGGGTTCAGCTAATATTTCAACAGATGTTAACACTCATACCTATCTGTCGCTTTCAGATAATAGTACCTGGGATATTAAAGCTGACTCAACGGTGAGCAACCTCACGGTTGATAATAGTACGGTCTATATTTCCCGGGCAGATGGACGGGATGTCGAACCAACAAGATTAACAATAACTGAAAATTACGTTGGTAATAATGGCGTATTGCATCTCAGAACTGAATTGGGTGATGATAATTCAGCTACGGATAAAGTCGTTATTGATGGAAATACCTCTGGAACAACCCGAGTTAAAGTTACCAATGCAGGAGGCAGCGGAGCTTACACGTTAAATGGGATAGAGATTATCAGCGTTGAGGGGGAATCAAATGGGGAATTTATTAAGGATTCGAGGATTTTCGCCGGTGCCTACGAATATTCATTAACCCGAGGTAATACCGAAGCGACCAATAAAAACTGGTATCTGACTAACTTCCAGGCAACGAGCGGCGGTGAAACAAACTCCGGAGGAAGTTCAGCGCCTACTGTTGCGCCTACCCCCGTCCTGCGCCTCGAAGCTGGAAGTTACGTCGCCAACCTGGCAGCCGCTAACACTCTTTTTGTTATGCGTCTGAACGACCGTGCGGGTGAAATGCGCTACATCGATCCTGTAACTGAACAGGAGCGTTCAAGCCGACTTTGGCTACGTCAAATTGGCGGGCATAATGCCTGGCGTGACAGCAACGGACAGTTGAGAACGACCTCGCATCGCTACGTCTCGCAGTTAGGGGCCGAGCTGTTAACCGGTGGTTTTACCGACAGTGACAGTTGGCGTTTGGGAGTGATGGCTGGTTATGCCCGCGACTACAACTCAACTCATTCCAGCGTGTCGGATTATCGTTCGAAAGGGAGTGTCAGAGGCTATTGCGCAGGGCTGTATGCCACTTGGTTTGCCGATGACATCAGTAAAAAAGGCGCATACATTGACGCCTGGGCGCAATATAGCTGGTTTAAAAACTCGGTGAAAGGGGATGAATTAGCCTATGAATCCTATAGTGCGAAAGGCGCAACCGTCTCGCTGGAAGCGGGTTACGGCTTTGCCCTGAATAAATCCTTTGGTCTGGAAGCGGCGAAATACACGTGGATATTCCAGCCACAGGCACAGGCTATCTGGATGGGCGTCGATCATAATGCGCACACCGAAGCCAATGGCTCACGTATTGAGAATGACGCAAATAACAACATCCAGACCCGACTTGGTTTCCGCACCTTTATTCGTACTCAGGAGAAAAACAGCGGTCCGCACGGTGACGACTTTGAACCTTTTGTTGAAATGAACTGGATCCATAACAGTAAAGATTTTGCTGTCTCAATGAACGGTGTGAAAGTCGAACAAGATGGGGCGAGTAATTTGGGGGAAATTAAACTTGGCGTAAATGGCAACCTGAATCCAGCGGCCAGCGTCTGGGGGAATGTGGGCGTGCAGCTGGGTGATAATGGCTACAATGACACCGCAGTGATGGTGGGCCTGAAATATAAGTTCTGATCCCGCCGTTAGCTAAAAAACCGCGTCGTATTCATCGACGCGGTACATATGAAATATTATTTTTTGCCGATAGCACGCATGGTGTCATCAATTGCCGTGATCAACAGCATTTGCGGGTCTTTAGCGCAAACCTGATTCAGTTTTTCTACCACTTTGGCGCTCAGTTCCGGAGATTGCTCAATTTTTAAATCACGGCTGGCAACGCTGGCATTACCCATTACCGCAACAATTTCTGCAACCTGTGCGCTGTCAGTTTTTGCCATTTCGTTGGCTTCTGCGCAAGTAATATAGGTTTCTGACGGCAAACCGTTTTTAATATTGTAGTCCTGCGCCCAGGTCATTGGTGCGAAAACAAACAGGCCCGCCAGTAAAGCAAATTTTTTCATCATCATTCCTTATTTCATTTTACCCAGAATTGCACCACCCGTACCGCCAATCACGGCACCTTTAATCGCCCCTTCGAGGCCATTGCCGGTCAGAACGCCAGTGACAGCACCAACGGCGGCACCTACTTTTGCACCTTTACGCGCATTTTTACCGTCGCGGCCTTTTTCTGTTACTGCACCAACACCAGCGCCAACAGCTGCACCTTTCAGTACGCCATTAACACCATTGCCAGTAAGTAAACCAACGCCTGCGCCTAGCAATGCACCTTTCGTGGTGCGATTCATATCCGCCATCGCTGGCGTGGAGCAGAACAATGCTGAGATAAGCCCGAAGGCAAGTATTTTTTTCTTCAACTTAGATGTCCGGTATTAAGTAAGTTGCACACACAATAATTTCGTCTTCAATTAAGATCTGCTTAACTAAAGAACGCTCGCTATTATTCAGATAATTCAAAATGAGCGTGGCTGTGATGATAGGAATTATGTTTTTTACGTGAATGAGAATAATCTTAAATGAGGAATAACTCATTGATTGACAATATTTTTATTCAAGAAGTGTCATTGACTGTTAACGCAATGTTGTAAAGGTAAGATAATCTGATTTATCAATATTATTGTGTGATTTTTATGTGAGCAGAAGATATTCATCAGCAACGATTACATTAGTCATTTTATTTTGCCGACGGCCTCATTGTCGAAAGATAAGCGTACGACAGTATTATCTGAAAAGAGTGATTTTTTATCCAACTACACTTCAGCGCACTGCGTGTAAAAAATGCCTCTTTCTTATGCGGGATATCATCATTTCATCATGATGTCTTTGGTGAGCGGTGAACACAATACACCTGCGCTGTCTCTTCAGGATGAATCCCCTGGTCTGGTGCCTGCGGGCTGATGTTGCAGCAGAGCTTAGGTCACTTAGACGCTACTATCATTTATCCAATGGCATGGAATCGAAATCAGTCGATACCCGCAGTATATATCGTGAACTGGGTGCAACGCTGAGTTACAACATGCGTCTGGGGAACGGTATGGAAATTGAACCCTGCCTGAAGGCGGCTGTGCGCAAAGAATTTGTCGATGATAATCGGGTGAAAGTGAATAGTGACGGTAATTTTGTCAATGATTTGTCGGGCAGACGTGGAATATACCAGGCAGGTATTAAAGCCTCATTCAGCAGTACGTTAAGCGGGCATTTCGGGGTGGGGTATAGCCATGGTGCCGGTGTGGAGTCCCCGTGGAACGCGGTGGCTGGTGTGAACTGGTCGTTCTGACCATCAACGATTAAACTGCGCTTCGGCGCAGTTTTCGTTTACAGGATGTTGAAAGAGAAAATTCTGGGGCAAAAAAAGCCCGCCAGTTACGGCGGGAAACCTCATCCTATGGGAGAACAATGAATAATGAAATTGCGGGGTTATCATCTCCCAGTATATCCACACTAACAACAGGGTTATTTACTCAACCAGGCATAAACATTTTGTTCTGTGCGTGGGAACAGCCTTAAGGTGTAAAGGGGGAGGTGGAAATAGCAATGAGGAGTATCAGCAAGAATACTCGCCGCTTTACCACAACGTGGATGAGAGGGATGAAAAACTCAAGGCAGAAATGACTCTGCCTTGAAGATAAATGCGTTTTTACAGCGGGCTTATTTCAGCTCTTCTGCTTCCGGTAAGGTCACGTTCAGCTCAAGAATAGAAATATCGCCATCTTTTTGCTCAAGCTGTACGGTTACCATCTCAGGATCAATTTGTACGTATTTACAAATGACCTCAAGAATATCTTTACGCAACTGCGGCAGATAATGCGGTTCTGCATCGCTGCGACGGCGTTCAGCAACAATAATCTGCAGCCGTTCTTTTGCAATGTTGGCTGTGTTTTTCTTCCGCGAGAGAAAGAAATCGAGTAATGCCATAACTTATCCTCCGAACAAGCGTTTGAGGAAGCCTTTCTTCTCTTCTTCAATGAAGCGGAAAGGACGTTCTTCTCCCAACAGACGTTCTACGGTATCTGCGTAGGCTTTACCCGCATCGGCGTTAATGTCGAGAATGACCGGTTCACCCTGGTTAGAGGCGCGCAATACTGATTGATCCTCTGGGATCACGCCGACGAGTTTGATGCGCAGGATCTCCAGCACATCTTCCATGCTCAGCATGTCACCTCTGCTTACGCGGCCTGGGTTATAGCGCGTTAACAGCAGGTGCTCTTTAATAGGCTCTTCGCCATTTTCTGCGCGGCGTGATTTCGACGCCAGAATGCCTAAAATACGGTCAGAGTCGCGTACTGAGGAGACTTCCGGGTTGGTGGTAATAATGGCTTCGTCTGCAAAATAGAGTGCCATTAACGCACCGGTTTCAATCCCTGCCGGGGAGTCACAAACGATAAATTCAAAATCCATCGCTTTCAGATCATCAAGAACTTTGGCGACCCCTTCACGGGTGAGGGCATCTTTATCGCGTGTTTGCGATGCCGGAAGAATATAGAGATTTTCAGTACGCTTATCTTTAATTAACGCCTGATTTAGCGTTGCATCGCCCTGAATGACGTTGACGAAATCGTAAACGACCCGGCGTTCACAACCCATAATCAGGTCGAGATTACGCAGGCCGATATCAAAATCTATCACGACAGTTTTCTTTCCCTTCTGGGCCAAACCAGTGGCGATGGCCGCGCTGGAGGTTGTCTTACCAACACCCCCTTTGCCCGAAGTAACAACAATAATGCGTGCCATAGAAATTCCTTGTTAAAAAGGGATCAATTTAACGGTTGAACGGTCAAAGCGTTTTCGACTAACTGCAGTCGCGCCGCTTTGCCATAAAATTCTGCTGGGATTTGATCACTCAGCCAGTATTCACCTGCGATGGACACCAGTTCCGCCATCAGGTTCGTACAAAATATTTGCGTTTCCCGGTCACCACTTGCCCCTGCAAGCGCACGACCGCGCATCATGCCATAGACATGAATGTTCCCATCGGCAATCAATTCGGCCCCAGCGCTAACGTGGCTTGTAACAATCAGATCACATTGTGGAGCATAAATACGCTGACCGGAACGCACCGGGGTATCTATTAAACGCGTTTTTGTGACCGGCGTTGTATTTTGCGCTGGAGCCTGTGGTGCGGGAGCTGGACGCGGCGCTTTTTCCTTTCCTTCCGTCAGGATAGGCAGCCCCATCTTTTCAATTTCGGCTTTAAGTTGCGCATCTTTGCAGCCACTTACGCCAATAACCCGCAAACCGGTTGCCGAAACCGCCTTATGCATCGCTGACCAGTTTACCGGGTCTTCCAGTGCACTGACGTTGAGTACAACGGGGGCATGTTTTAAAAATGCGGGGGCCTGAGCGATTTTGTCTTCCAGCGCCTGATGGATAACCTTAGGTTCTGCCTCATGCAGATGAACCACAGATAAAGTGAAGCTACTGCCTTTAAGCTCGATTGGCGTGTTTGACATCCTGGCCTTACTCAATTAGCTATTAATCATCGCCAGCGCGCGATGATGTTCCGAAGACTATAAGGCATGTTATAGTCTGGATTATATTGAGGCAAGTCACCCTCCCATTTATTCAGAGTAAAAGTCTATTCTGTGATAAATGGCGCTGATTCATAGCTTAAAAAATACCCTTGTCAATCAACCCATTGCCGTCGTACTTTTGATTGTTCTTATTTACGCTTCCTTTTTCCGCACCCTAATCGTGACAGCATCTCCAGACCTGTTTAAATATCCAGTATTGAGGCAAGTGTATTTTTTCACCACGCCAGGCTTTCTTAACTTTCCATTTTTTGCGGCATCATTAAAGAACAGATACCCGTTATCTTAATATCCGCCACAGAATTGCTCTATCATAGAAACCGCAGAAGACGTCTGATACTTCTGTCAGGTCATCGTAACTCGTCCAGGTCAGCGGTTTTGATTACGGATTGATGATGAAATGAGCATAAGTGTTGTACGGTTGGATTATCAGGATGTGCTATGAATATGATGCGTATTTTTTATATCGGATTGTCAGGTGTGGGGATGATGTTCTCATCAATGGCGTCTGGACATGACGCTGGCGGACTTCAATCTCCGGCGTGCGGCGTTGTTTGCGACCCGTATATTTGTGTGAACTCAGATGGCATTTCCCCAGAGTTAACAAGGAAATATCTCGGCGAAAAAGCCGCTGAAAACTTACAATCATTACAAGGCTACGATCCCAGCGAATTTACATTCGCTAACGGTGTATTTTGCGATGTTAAAGAAAAATTATGTCGTGATGATCGTTATTTTGGTGTGGATGGTAAGCGGAGTGGAAAAATCAATCAAATCACCACAAAGATGTTATTTATGTGTCGTGAGTGATGCCTTGTTTACATTATGTTCTATTCGGCATTGTCTGCTATTCGTCATTAACCTCTTGAGCGACAGAGAGGAGTGGGGCGTTAACGTTTATGACGGGGAGAGTCCCCGTCGGTTGACATTTACTTAATTTGAATATCGACGTTATATTTTTTAGTTTTGTTTTTACGGGCGTCGTTTCGGGTTTGCAGCACTCGCAGCTCATATTTGCCAGAAGCAGGGAGTGAGTATTGTCCGTGACTATCGAGTTCTGGTGAATATCTGGATAAATCAACTGAATCATCGATTCCTGGCCCGAAGAGGTAAGTATCAGCGCCTTCATTAGAGATACTCACATGCACTTTCTGACCTTTTTTGGCATAGAAGGTATATGTATCGTAATCGTATCCCTTTATTTCGCCGGAGTACTGAGCGCTGCTATGGCCTTTGCTGAACTCAACATTGACATTCTTACCCGCAGCAAAGCTCGTGGAGGTTAGCAGTGCAAGCAGCAATACAGCCTTACTGATGCTCTTGATTTTCATTGGTAGTCTCCTGTTCAGAATGAGTACGATGAACTGTTATAATATAACAATCCCTTACGGGAGAATTCCAGTGGCTTTTCTGCGTTCGGTAAAATCCCGGCGCGGCATTTTTTGCCGGGGGGATTACTTATAAAGGGGCATGGACTCAACAAACCGCAGAAATCTACAGCTGGCTGGCTTGTGGCGCGGGTTTCATTGATGTTAGCTTATGCCAAAACCTGGCATCTTAAAGAGTAAAAGTATGTTTTGTGTGATTTATCGAAGCAGCAAGCGTGACCAGACCTATTTATATGTCGAAAAAAAAGACGATTTTTCGCGTGTTCCTGAGGAACTGATGAAAGGTTTTGGTCAGCCTCAGTTAGCGATGATTCTGCCGCTGGATGGGCGCAAGAAACTGGTCAATGCTGATATTGAAAAGGTTAAACTGGCATTAACCGAGCAAGGTTACTATTTGCAGTTACCGCCACCACCCGAAGATTTGCTGAAGCAACATCTTTCCGTCATGGGGCAGAAAACAGACGACACTAACAAATAACCGATATCCGGCGGTGGCATTATCTTTGTCGGCGCGGGTTTTCATATCCACGATAAGGTGAGGGGAACGTTATGTATCAACATCACAACTGGCAAGGTGCGCTGCTGGATTATCCGGTGAGTAAAGTAGTCTGTGTTGGCAGTAACTATGCCAAACATATTAAAGAGATGGGCAGCGCAGTGCCCGAAGAGCCAGTGCTGTTTATTAAACCAGAAACGGCACTGTGCGATCTGCGGCAGCCATTGGCGATCCCATCCGATTTCGGTTCAGTTCATCATGAAGTCGAACTGGCGGTGTTGATTGGCGCGACGCTGCGTCAGGCAACGGAAGAGCATGTCCGCAAAGCCATTGCCGGTTACGGCGTGGCGCTTGATCTGACATTGCGTGATGTTCAGGGAAAAATGAAGAAAGCCGGGCAGCCGTGGGAAAAGGCTAAAGCGTTTGATAACTCTTGTCCGCTTTCCGGGTTTATCCCCGCGGCGGAATTTACCGGCGATCCACAAAATACAACGCTGGGCCTGAGCGTAAACGGCGAACAACGCCAGCAAGGTACGACTGCGGACATGATCCATAAAATCGTTCCGTTGATCGCTTATATGAGCAAGTTTTTTACCCTCAAGGCCGGTGACGTTGTGTTGACAGGCACGCCTGATGGCGTCGGCCCGTTGCAAAGCGGTGATGAGCTGACAGTCACTTTCGATGGGCATTCTTTGACAACTCGCGTTTTGTAATACTTTTTGCCGCCTGAAAGCGGCGGCAAAACTTGCATCGCTGTGCCAGACTGGTTATAAGGTGCGTTTTAACGTAATGGCGGAACACCTGATGAGCGATGTACCTTTCTGGCAAAGTAAAACCCTGGACGAAATGAGCGATGCGGAATGGGAGTCGTTGTGTGATGGTTGCGGTCAGTGTTGCCTGCATAAACTGATGGATGAAGACACCGACGAAATCTACTTCACTAACGTCGCCTGTCGCCAGCTCAATATTAAAACTTGTCAATGTCGGAACTACGAACGTCGTTTCGAGTTTGAACCCGACTGCATTAAATTAACCCGTGAAAATCTGCCAACATTCGAATGGCTGCCAATGACCTGCGCTTATCGTTTGCTGGCGGAAGGTAAAGATTTACCTGCGTGGCATCCGCTACTTACTGGTTCGAAAGCGGCAATGCATGGTGAACGTATCTCTGTGCGTCATATCGCAGTGAAAGAATCAGAAGTGATTGACTGGCAGGATCATATCTTAAATAAACCTGACTGGGCGCAGTGATAAATTTAATAGATGTTGATGGGGGCTTTCTTAATATACGTCTGGATGCTCGCCATTTCGTAGCCCTGTTTTTGAAAGCGCTCTGTCATAATGAGAGTTACCCGATACCTTATTATCAACAGGTAACTCTCAATCTTTAAAAAACGTCTGTGTTTTTAAATGTGATAAACCTTATACCTTGAGTACATGGAGAGAATAATCGCTTATCAGACTTCAGGTACCTCAAAGAGTGTCTTTTTACCGTGTCTTTTCTGATACTCATTACAGGTGTTAATCATTTTTTTTGCCGCTTCTTTTAGCAAAGAAAGCATTAAATCATCATAATCAACATAGAATCTGGTTGTTTCAGTTTCCGTTTTTATCTCCCCGATGGCGGCTATTTCGGTGGTTAATTTCAATTTGGCGGCATCGATATCTTTATTCGCTTGTTTAACCGTGTTAGACAGGGTGGTAAAGAAATTCTGCACAGATTTTAACTTGTTCTTCAATTCTGGAATCAGTTTCCCTTCAACTACGCCCGCAGCAATAGAATAGGAAATGATTAATCCAAATGGACCGGCGACGACACCGGCTGCGGCACCGGCATACGCTTCCTTCCTGATTTTATCTACCTGTGACTGGAAAAGCTGCTTTTTTCTGAAAAATCATTGGTTAACTGGCTATCTAACGCCAGCAGTTTCCCGGAAGCGTTGTTGAAACTTTGTGAGCTTACCAGCAGGGATTTTTGCGCTTCATTCAGCTTCGTGATGCCGTCATCCAGTACCTTAATGAGAATGTCTTTCTGGGCGGATGCTTTCTTCTCATTGTACTCATCAAATAGAAAAATATACGCTGCGAGCAATTGCGTCGCAACACCACACCATTCATACACTGTTTGGGTTGCTTCAAAATACTTATCCTGGCTATCCATAAGTAAGGTTTTAATATCGCCGACTAAAACGGAGGCTGCCTGTGAATACTCCTGTTTAAAGCGACTTAACTCTTTTATGATTTCATCAAAGGTCTGCCAGGGGATGACCTGATCGAGATATTTATTATAAAGATCTAATGCTCCATCTGCAGTTTCGATTGCGTTTTTAACTACTTCTACCGTTTTATCTGCAACGATTTCAGTCATAATCATTCGCCTCTTTAAATATATAAATTGTAATGAAACTCCTGTTTTACAACTATTAATAAATTTTACTTCATCTAATTCATAGTTAGCCGGGCGGGATGCGTCAATGTCTTTATTTCTATTAATATGATAAATATCAAACAATGTTTAATGTCATTATGGCGAATGCTTCTATTCTATTTTTTTGCCGGGTGATATTTTTCATTTCTGCTGGATGAGCGTCGTCGCCAGAAGGCCACGTGAGCACAGGATAAGAGAACGAAAAATCAGCAGTCTATGCAGCGACAAATATTGATAGCCTGAATCAGTATTGATCTGCTGGCAAGAACAGACTACTGTATATAAAAACAGTATAACTTCAGGCAGATTATTATGTTGTTTATCAAGCCTGCGGATCTCCGCGAAATTGTGACTTTTCCGCTATTTAGCGATCTTGTTCAGTGTGGCTTTCCTTCACCGGCAGCAGATTACGTTGAACAGCGCATCGATCTGAATCAACTGTTGATCCAGCATCCCAGCGCGACTTACTTCGTCAAAGCAAGTGGTGATTCTATGATTGATGGTGGAATTAGTGACGGTGATTTACTGATTGTCGATAGCGCTATTACCGCCAGCCATGGTGATATTGTCATCGCTGCTGTTGACGGCGAGTTTACGGTGAAAAAATTGCAACTACGCCCGACGGTACAGCTTATTCCCATGAACAGTGCGTACTCGCCCATTACCATCAGTAGCGAAGATACGCTGGATGTCTTTGGTGTGGTGATCCACGTCGTTAAGGCGATGCGCTGATGTTTGCTCTCTGTGATGTAAACGCGTTTTATGCCAGCTGTGAGACGGTGTTTCGCCCTGATTTATGGGGTAAACCGGTGGTTGTGCTATCGAATAATGACGGTTGCGTTATCGCCCGAAACGCTGAGGCAAAGGCGCTGGGTGTTAAAATGGGCGATCCCTGGTTCAAACAAAAAGATCTGTTTCGTCGCTGTGGCGTGGTTTGCTTTAGCAGCAATTATGAGCTTTACGCAGACATGAGCAATCGGGTGATGTCGACGCTGGAAGAACTATCGCCCCGCGTCGAGATTTACAGTATTGATGAGGCATTCTGCGATCTGACAGGTGTGCGTAATTGTCGCGATCTGACTGATTTTGGCAGAGAAATTCGCGCAACGGTGCTACAACGTACCCATCTTACTGTTGGTGTGGGGATCGCCCAGACCAAAACGTTGGCTAAGCTTGCCAATCATGCGGCAAAAAAATGGCAGCGGCAGACGGGTGGGGTGGTGGATTTATCAAATCTGGAACGCCAGCGTAAATTAATGTCTGCTCTCCCCGTGGATGACGTCTGGGGGATTGGACGGCGGATCAGCAAAAAACTGGACGCGATGGGGATCAAAACCGTTCTCGATTTGGCGGATACAGATATCCGGTTTATCCGTAAACATTTTAATGTCGTGCTCGAAAGAACGGTGCGTGAACTGCGCGGCGAACCCTGTTTGCAACTGGAAGAGTTTGCACCGACGAAGCAGGAAATTATCTGTTCCCGCTCGTTTGGTGAACGCATCACGGATTATCCATCGATGCGGCAGGCCATTTGTAGTTACGCTGCCCGGGCGGCGGAAAAACTTCGCAGCGAGCATCAATATTGTCGGTTTATCTCCACATTTATTAAGACGTCACCATTTGCGCTCAATGAACCTTATTACGGCAATAGCGCGTCGGTAAAACTGCTGACGCCCACTCAGGACAGCAGGGATATCATTAACGCTGCTACGCGATCTCTGGATGCCATCTGGCAAGCGGGCCATCGCTACCAAAAAGCGGGCGTGATGCTGGGGGATTTCTTCAGTCAGGGAGTCGCGCAGCTCAATTTATTCGATGACAACGCACCGCGCCCCGGGAGTGAGCAATTGATGACGGTAATGGATACACTGAATGCTAAAGAGGGCAGAGGAACACTCTATTTTGCCGGGCAGGGGATCCAGCAACAATGGCAGATGAAGCGTGCCATGCTTTCACCACGTTATACAACGCGAAGTTCTGATTTACTGCGGGTCAAATAAATATAGCGGCAGGAAAAAAGCGCTCCCGCAGGAGCGCTGAAGGGATTAGCGACCGAACAGGTCACGTTTTTTCGCTTTAAACGGCTGGGAAATCACCACCAGCACCGCGACAATCAGGTAAGCGATAAAAATACCGAGCAGCCACTGCGGCATTTCCATACCTAAAAAATCCCACTGACGCTCGGCACAATCGCCAGAGGCGACAAACACTTGCGGCACCCATTTATCCAGCGGCAGCCATTCCGGGAAACGAACCATAAAATCACAGGTGGCAAACGGCGAAGGATAGAGCTGAAGCATGGTGTGCTCGTAAGTTAACTGCACACCGCGGAACGCACTATACAACCAGATAACCATCGCTACATAACGCAGCGGAGTTTTCGGGGCGATCGCGCCAATCAGCGCAGCACCCAGAACGCCGAATAACGCACAACGTTCATAAATACAGAGCACGCAAGGTTTCAGTAACATCACATGCTGGAACCACAGCGCCGTCAGTTCCAGTGCCAGAGCAGTAAACGCCATCAACAGCCACGCGCCCCGGCCTTGTGAACATTGGTTCAAAAATCGCAACATAATCATTTCCCTGCAATATGCATAGAGTGCGCAGTTTAAACCAATTCATTCGCTGCGCCACCAGGAGGCAGCAAAAATAGGAAGCAATTGGACAATTATCGGGCGAAAAGGCAAACCGGGCATTTATATGCCCGGTAAGTTGTTATCAAAGCGTTGCTATCCAGCCCATTTGCATAAACCATTCGGTTACAGGGGCAAGCGTAAACTCGACGCAGAGCAAGCCGACGAGTGTCAGTACGAGGGTGTAAGGCAGGGCCATCCACACCATGCGGCCATAAGAGAGACGAATCAATGGCGCGAGTGCAGAGGTCAGCAGGAACAGGAACGCAGCCTGACCGTTCGGCGTAGCGACGGAGGGCAGATTGGTACCGGTATTAATGGCGACCGCCAGCAGCTCGTATTGCTTCAACGTGATAGCGCCACTTTCCATTGCCGCTTTCGCTTCGTTGATATAAATCGTCCCCACGAAGACGTTATCCGAAATGGATGACAGCAGACCGTTGAAAATATAGAACAGCGACAGCTGAGCATGTTCCGATGCCTGCAACACAAACTGAATAATTGGCGAAAACAGTTGTTGGTCGATAATCACCGCGACTACCGAGAAAAACACCGTCAACAGTGCGGTGAATGGCAGAGATTCGGTGAAGGCTTTACCGATAGCATGTTCATCGGTGACACCGGTCAATGATGTCGCCAGAATAATGACTGACAAACCAATCAAGCCAACTTCCGCCAGATGCAACGCCAGCGCAGTCACCAGCCAGACGCCAATAATCGCCTGGACAATCAGACGGATTTTATCCTGACGGGTACGCTGGTGGCGGCTTTGATCGTCAAACTGTTGCAACACTTCGCGGACTTTCTCCGGCAGCGTTTCACCGTAGCCAAACCAACGCAGCTTCTCTACCAGCAGGCAGGTTAACAGGCCACAAATCAGAACCGGAACGGTCACCGGCGACATGCGCAGGAAGAAATCGCCAAAATGCCAGCCAGCCGCTTTAGCGATGATCAGGTTCTGTGGTTCGCCCACCATGGTCATCACGCCGCCTAATGCAGTGCCGACACCGGCATGCATCATCAGGCTACGCAGAAAGCCACGGAACTGTTCCAGAACCACTTTGTAATGCTTGTCGATATGACTATCGTCTTGCAGGTCGGTGTCTTCGGTACGGGAAGAGGCTACGCGATGATAAATACCATAAAAACCGACTGCAACGCTGATCACCACCGCCACGACGGTTAAGGCATCGAGGAACGCGGAGAGGAACGCAGCCGCCACGCAAAAAGAGAGCGACAGCAGCATTTTGGAGCGAATGCTTAACAGCAAACGGGTAAATATGAACAGCAACAGCTGTTTCATAAAATAGATACCCGCCACCATAAACATCAGTAACAGCAAGACTTCAAGATTTGCCGCCACCTCTTCACGGACGTGTTCCGCGCTGGTCATGCCGATGAATACCGCTTCGATAGCCAACAGACCACCGGGGAGCAGCGGGTAGCATTTCAGGGCCATCGCCAGAGTGAAAATAAATTCCGCTACCAGCAACCAGCCCGCGACGAAAGGGCTGATGAGGAAAATTAACGGGTTTACGATTAAGAAAATGATGAGGGCGAGTTTGTACCAGTCGGGGGACTGGCCCAAAAAATTGCGCCATAGCGCGCGGCCCCAGGAGATCTCCATGATGGTTTCCCTTACCTTACAAATAATCAATGATGTTTTTATGTTTAAACGCAAAGCTTAACGGTCAGGCAGGAGTGAGGCAAGTCTTGATAGTCAAGGGGAAAGAGATGCGGAAAATGAAGCCTTGATCCCTTTTTCTTCTTTTTGTCTGCTGTCAGCGTAGTTAGCCCTCTGGTATGATGAGTCCAACTTTGTTTTGCTGTGTTATGGAAATCTCACTATGGTCATTAAGGCGCAAAGCCCGGCGGGTTTCGCGGAAGAGTACATTATTGAAAGTATCTGGAATAACCGCTTCCCTCCCGGGACTATTTTGCCCGCAGAACGTGAACTTTCAGAATTAATTGGCGTAACGCGTACTACGTTACGTGAAGTGTTACAGCGTCTGGCACGAGATGGCTGGTTGACCATTCAACATGGCAAGCCGACGAAGGTGAATAATTTCTGGGAAACCTCTGGTTTAAATATCCTTGAAACACTGGCGCGACTGGATCACGAAAGTGTGCCGCAGCTTATTGATAATTTGCTGTCGGTGCGTACCAATATTTCCACTATTTTTATTCGCACCGCGTTTCGTCAGCATCCCGATAAAGCGCAGGAAGTGCTGGCTACCGCTAATGAAGTGGCCGATCACGCCGATGCCTTTGCCGAGCTGGATTACAACATATTCCGCGGCCTGGCGTTTGCTTCCGGCAACCCGATTTACGGTCTGATTCTTAACGGGATGAAAGGGCTGTATACGCGTATTGGTCGTCACTATTTCGCCAATCCGGAAGCGCGCAGTCTGGCGCTGGGCTTCTACCACAAACTGTCGGCGTTGTGCAGTGAAGGCGCGCACGATCAGGTGTACGAAACAGTGCGTCGCTATGGGCATGAGAGTGGCGAGATTTGGCACCGGATGCAGAAAAATCTGCCGGGTGATTTAGCCATTCAGGGGCGATAATCCCTTCCGTTTAAAGAGCAAACCCCTCAAACGAGGGGTTTTTTGTTGTTTTTACAGATTTCCCATTCTTGGCGGGCAACGTTCCAGCAACTCGATGCTGCCGTCTTCGTTTTGCTGTTCGAGCATCACATCAAATCCCCACAGGCGATGCACATGCTTCAGGACTTCTTTGCGCCCCCGATCCAGCGGTGCGCGATTATGTGGAATATAACGCAGCGTCAGCGAACGGTCGCCGCGCAAATCCACGTTCCAGATCTGAATATTCGGCTCCAGATTACTTAAGTTATATTGCGACGATAACCGGTTACGGATCTCCCGATAACCTTCTTCATTATGAATAGCGGAAATCTCCAGATAATTATGCCGATCGTCATCCAGCACGGTGAAGAAGCGGAAATCACGCATCACTTTCGGTGACAGAAACTGGCTGATAAAACTCTCATCTTTGAAATCACGCATCGCGAAATGCAGCGTTTCCAGCCAGTCGGAACCGGCGATATCCGGGAACCAGTATTTGTCTTCTTCCGTTGGCGACTGACAAATCCGTTTAATATCCTGGAACATGGCGAACCCGAGGGCATACGGGTTGATGCCGCTGTACCACGGGCTGTTATAGGGGGGCTGGAAGACCACATTGGTGTGGCTGTGCAAAAACTCCAGCATAAAACGTTCCGTTACTTTCCCTTCATCATACAGATGGTTAAGGATGGTATAGTGCCAGAAGGTCGCCCAGCCTTCGTTCATCACCTGAGTCTGTTTTTGCGGATAAAAATACTGGCTCACCTTACGCACAATACGCAGGATTTCACGCTGCCATGATTCCAGCAGTGGCGCATTTTTCTCCATAAAATAGAGCAGGTTTTCTTGTGGTTCGGACGGATAGCGGCGCGCTTCAGCAACCGTTTTCTCTTCCTCGCGCTTTGGCAGGGTACGCCAGAGCATATTGACCTGACTTTGTAGATACTCTTCGCGACTTTTCTGCCGGGCTTTCTCTTCTTGCAGCGAGATTTTTTGCGGGCGTTTGTACCGGTCCACGCCGTAGTTCATCAGCGCGTGGCACGAGTCCAGAAGCCGTTCTACTTCATCAACGCCATAACGTTCTTCGCACTCGGTAATATATTTACGGGCAAAAATCAGATAATCGACAATCGAACTGGCGTCGGTCCAACTGCGGAATAAGTAATTGTTTTTAAAGAAAGAGTTATGCCCATAGCAGGCGTGTGCCATTACCAGCGCCTGCATGGTAATGGTGTTCTCTTCCATCAGGTAAGCGATACACGGGTTAGAGTTAATGACGATTTCATAGGCCAGCCCTTGCTGACCGTGCTTATACAGCCGTTCAGTCTCGATAAACTTTTTACCGAATGACCAGTGCGGATAGTTAATTGGCATGCCGACGCTGGAGTAGGCATCCATCATCTGTTCTGAGGTTATCACTTCAATCTGGTGCGGGTAGGTATCCAGCCGGTAGAGTTTCGCCACCCGGTCTATCTCTGCCAGATAAACATCCAGCAGGTCGAACGTCCAGTCGGGTCCATCGCTCAACCGTGTGGTGTCCTTATTCATAGAATCGATCGTCGCCATACGCGCACCTCATTGTTGTCGGCGCTCTCTGTGTGGAGCACCTCATTTCAAGCATAGAACACCTGTTAAAAACCGCGTCGCCGGAGAATTTTTTTCTTTGCGATTTCTTATTATCAGAGTGCCACTAATCCGCTTCTGAACGGAATTTTATGCTGGATAAAAAGGGCGTTCAGCAGGAGATACTAAAGACGCCATATTGCCGCAGAGTCAGGGAGATGTGAGCCAGCTCACCATAAAAAAGCCGTATGTTGAATAATATTTTCAACTGAGTTATCAAGATGTAATTAGATTATTATTCTTTTACTGTATCTACCGTTATCGGAGTGGCTATGCGAGTTGTCATACTGGGAAGTGGTGTGGTAGGCGTTGCCAGCGCCTGGTACTTAAATCAGGCAGGACATGAGGTCACCGTCATTGATCGGGAGCCGGGGGCCGCCCTGGAAACCAGCGCCGCGAATGCCGGGCAAATCTCCCCCGGATATGCTGCACCGTGGGCGGCACCAGGTGTGCCTTTAAAAGCGATTAAATGGATGTTCCAGCGCCATGCGCCGCTGGCGGTTCGTCTCGACGGTACGCAGTTCCAGTTGAAATGGATGTGGCAAATGTTACGTAACTGCGACACCAGCCACTACATGGAAAACAAAGGGCGGATGGTGCGTCTGGCGGAATACAGCCGTGATTGCCTGAAAGCATTGCGCGCCGAAACCAATATTCAGTATGAAGGGCGTCAGGGTGGGACGCTGCAACTGTTCCGTACCGAACAACAGTATGAAAATGCGACCCGCGATATCGCCGTGCTGGAAGATGCCGGCGTACCGTATCAGCTGCTGGAATCCAGCCGCCTGGCGGAAGTGGAGCCCGCGCTGGCAGAAGTAGCGCACAAACTGACGGGTGGTCTGCAACTGCCCAATGATGAAACCGGAGACTGCCAGCTGTTTACCCAGAATCTGGCGCGGATGGCAGAGCAGGCGGGGGTTAAATTCCGCTTTAATACGCCCGTTGACCAACTGCTTTGCGACGGCGAGCAAATCTACGGCGTGAAGTGTGGCGATGAAGTGATTAAGGCCGATGCGTATGTGATGGCGTTTGGTTCTTACTCGACGGCGATGCTCAAAGGCATTGTTGATATTCCGGTGTATCCGCTGAAAGGCTACTCGCTGACTATTCCAATTGCGCAGGAAGATGGTGCGCCAGTATCCACTATTCTTGATGAAACCTACAAAATCGCCATTACCCGTTTCGATAACCGCATTCGTGTTGGCGGAATGGCGGAAATTGTTGGTTTTAACACCGAGCTGTTGCAACCGCGTCGTGAAACGCTGGAAATGGTGGTTCGCGATCTCTATCCACGCGGCGGTCATGTCGAGCAGGCGACTTTCTGGACGGGTTTGCGCCCGATGACGCCAGACGGTACGCCGGTTGTCGGGCGTACACGCTTTAAAAATCTGTGGCTGAATACCGGTCACGGCACGCTCGGCTGGACGATGGCTTGCGGTTCCGGTCAGTTGTTAAGCGATCTGCTCTCTGGTCGCACGCCAGCGATCCCATATGAGGATCTAAGCGTAGCGCGCTACAGCCGTGGATTTACGCCATCACGTCCGGGCCATTTACATGGCGCACACAGCTAAGGAAACGAGATGACCCGTCCGATACAGGCCAGCCTCGATCTGCAGGCATTAAAACAGAATCTGTCCATTGTCCGCCAGGCCGCGCCGCACGCGCGCGTCTGGTCGGTGGTAAAAGCGAACGCTTACGGGCATGGTATTGAGCGTATCTGGAGCGCGCTCGGGGCCACCGATGGCTTTGCATTACTTAACCTGGAAGAGGCAATAACGTTACGTGAGCGCGGCTGGAAGGGGCCGATCCTGATGCTGGAAGGATTTTTCCATGCTCAGGATCTGGAGATTTATGACCAGCACCGCCTGACCACCTGCGTACACAGCAACTGGCAGCTCAAAGCACTGCAAAATGCGCGGCTAAAAGCACCGTTGGATATTTATCTTAAAGTGAACAGTGGGATGAATCGGTTGGGCTTCCAGCCCGATCGCGTGCTTACCGTCTGGCAGCAGTTGCGGGCAATGGCGAATGTTGGCGAGATGACCCTGATGTCGCATTTTGCCGAAGCGGAACATCCTGATGGAATTTCCAGCGCGATGGCGCGTATTGAGCAGGCGGCGGAAGGGCTGGAGTGTCGGCGTTCGTTGTCCAATTCGGCGGCGACTCTGTGGCACCCGGAAGCGCATTTTGACTGGGTTCGGCCTGGCATTATTTTGTATGGCGCTTCGCCGTCCGGTCAGTGGCGTGATATCGCCAATACCGGATTACGTCCGGTGATGACGCTAAGCAGTGAGATTATTGGTGTCCAGACGCTAAAAGCGGGTGAGCGTGTGGGCTACGGCGGTCGCTATACTGCGCGCGATGAACAGCGAATCGGCATTGTCGCCGCAGGGTACGCCGACGGTTATCCGCGCCACGCGCCTACCGGTACCCCTGTTTTAGTGGACGGCGTGCGCACCATGACGGTGGGGGCCGTCTCGATGGATATGCTAGCGGTCGATTTAACGCCTTGCCCGCAGGCGGGGATTGGTACGCCGGTTGAGCTGTGGGGCAAGGAGATCAAAATTGATGATGTCGCCGCCGCTGCCGGAACGGTGGGCTATGAGTTGATGTGCGCGCTGGCGTTACGCGTCCCGGTTGTGACAGTGTAACTTGTTGTAAGCCGGATCGGAGGCAGCGTCTTCTGGTTGCGAAAAAATCATCCATCCGGCTGGTCAGCAACTGTAGTTGTTAATGTGACAGAGCCATTGCCCATGATAGTGTCCATTAAAAGAATGGACACTATTTCCCCGGAACCTGAACTCACCGCACAGGCGTTCTACATAAAACGCTTACGCTTCATTGTTGACTCGAACTCGACTTCAGATAAATCACGCTTTACCCTTGATGGAGCCTGTACATAGATTTGTGTAATTGCCTGATTTTGATATGTTCAATTCAACATCAAATGAAGGTTAAATTATGGACGACAAACAATTGCAGGCTCAGGCTGCGTTCAGCAAAGCATCGCAACCGGCGATAGATGCTTCATTAAATTTAAGATTCAGCTTCCTCTTCAGCCACCCGTACGCCAATCTTCAACACTTCATTATCTTCTTTCTCGGCCACCGTCCAGATCATCCCGGCAAACTCTACCTGGTCACCGACAACCGGTGCCGCGCCTAACAACTGCTGGACAATTTCACCCAGCGTTTGCTGCTTATCACGATATTCTCGCCCGTCTTCCAGGCCATATATCAGCGCAACATCAGCATATTTGGCGCTGGCTTCGAGAATGAAGTCACCAAAGAAGCGTTGATCCAGCGCGACCGGCGGCGACTGGCTGAACAGTTTACCGAGCGCCGGAAGATCGCGTTCCCGACCAATTACACACAACACATCGCCTTCGCGCAGTCGGGTGCTGCCGGTAGGATGAAGCAACTGGTTATCACGAAACAGTGCCGCAATACGCGTCTCTTTTGGCATATGCAAATCGCGCAGTGCCGCGCCCACGCACCATTTATCGGCACTCAATTGATAAACAAACTGCTCCCACGGATTTTCCGGATGAATATCCAGGCCAACGCGTGACACCGGACGTCCCACTGGCGGAACCACCACTTTGGCTTTTTTAGCCGCCCACGAGAGTGATGTTCCCTGCAAGAGCAGTGAAACCAGAACCACAAAGAAGGCGACATTAAAGAACAGACGTGCATTCTCCAGCCCCGCCATCATCGGGAACACGGCCAGGATGATTGGCACCGCGCCGCGTAATCCTACCCAGCTGATAAACACGCGCTCACGCAGATTGAAACCGCGGAAGGGGAGCAATCCAGCAAATACCGAAAGGGGACGGGCGAAGAATATCATCCATGCCGACAAAATGAGCGCCGGAATGGCAATAGGCAGCAGATCGCTTGGGTTAACCAATAGCCCCAGCACCAGGAACATGGCGATTTGCGCCAGCCAGGCGAGGCCGTCGAAATTTTGCAGGATGCCGTAGCGGTTGCGAATCGGCCGATTACCCAGCAGAAAACCGCACAGATAAACAGCCAGAATACCGCTGCCTTCCAGCGCCGTGGTTAAAGCAAAAATTAAAATACCGCCGCTTAATGCCAGCAATGGATATAATCCGGCGGGCAGGGCGATGCGATTAATCATTTGCAGCAGTAAATAACCACCGCCAAGTCCGATGACAATCCCGAGGCCAAATTGCTGCAGAATATCGACCACGAACATCCAACTGACACTGCTTTCATGTTGCTGGATCATCGCAATCAGGGTAATCGTCAGAAAGACCGCCATTGGATCATTACTGCCGGATTCAATTTCCAGCGTCGAGCCAACACGTTCGTTAAGCCCCTTACCACCCAGCAGAGAAAAGACCGCTGCAGCATCGGTAGAGCCGACGATAGCGCCGATTAATAAGCCTTCAATCAAATCAAGATTAAACAGCCACGCCGCCATCATGCCGGTTAAACCAGAGGTGATAAGCACGCCCAGCGTCGCCAGCGACAGTGCCGGTCCTAACGCCACACGAAAGGAACTGGCCTGAGTGCGCATCCCGCCGTCGAGCAAAATAATCGCCAGTGCCAGGTTACTTACCATGTAGGCGAAGGGGTAATTATCAAACGGGATACCGCCGACGCCATCGACTCCTGCCAGCATGCCGATCGCCAGAAAAATAACCAGAATAGGAATGCCAAGACGGGAAGAAAATGAACTAAGTAATATACTGCTGGTGACAAGGATGGATCCTAAGATGAAAAGGCTAATTATTGTTGTGGCATCCAACGGTCGGTTACTCCTGATTACGCTGTCTCTTATATAAACCCTACCATATTAGCGGCAGAGACAGCGTTTTACTTAGCCCTGAAGCGTGATTTTTTTACATTTTAAGAACAGGATGACCGCTAATCGTCAACTGAGTGCCTTCCCGGGTGTTATTCAGAATGGCATGTGCGCCCAACGGCAGCGTAACCGTGCGTTGTTCATGACCAAAATCGAGGCCGGTAATGAGTGGAATCGACAGGCGGGAACGCAAAAACGCGTACACTGACTCCAGGTTGTAACCTGCGTCATAATCATTGGGCGTGCTGCCGCTAAAGCTACCGAGAATAATCGCCTTCTGACGTGGCAAAATTCCCGCATGATAGAGCTGCAACAGCATACGTTCGACGCGGAAAGGGTGCTCGTTAATATCTTCCAGCACCAGAATACCGTTCTCAATTTTTGGCATCCACGGTGTACCAATCAGTGAAATCAGCATCGCAAGATTGCCTCCCCACAACGTGCCTTCGGTCTGACATGTCGGGCCTTCCCCTTGCCATTCAATGGTGAAGGTTTTATTGCGTAACGCCAGCCAGAAATGGTGCTCGGTAAAGGCGTTCAGTTCATCCGCACCAAAGTTTGCTACCAGCATGGGGCCGCTAAAGGTGATGACATTGCCTTGCGCCAGAAGACCGCACTGAATGGCGGTAAAATCGCTATGTCCGCAAATGAGTAACGGGTCATGTTGTTGGCGAGCCACCAGTGCCTGCCAGTCAATATCTGCCAGTAAACGACTGGCACCGTAACCGCCGCGTACAGCCAGCACGATGGTGTTGGGGGTAGTCAGTCTGGCAAGGGAATTGAGATCTTCCAGGCGCTCCGTTTCCGTACCCGCAAAACGCTCACAACGACGGGCAATAACCTCGACGTTATTGACCTGATGCCCCTCGTCGGTAAGGCGATGGATACCACGCAGCGCGGCGTGCTGTTTAATGCAGTAACCCGATGGGGCAATTAAGTGAAACAGAGACATGGCAATTCCTTGCTGACAACAGAAACGAAATGTATATCATGCCGCTTAGGTGTGCCGTTGTCACCTCAACGGCGATTCCAGGCTATAAGGATAGAAGAAGTGAAATTGAGATGGTTTGCCTTTTTGATTGTGTTATTAGCGGGTTGTTCATCAAAGCATGACTATACGAACCCGCCGTGGAACGCGAAAGTTCCGGTGCAACGTGCGATGCAGTGGATGCCAATAAGCCAGAAAGCCGGTGCAGCCTGGGGCGTCGATCCACAATTGATCACGGCGATTATCGCTATCGAATCGGGTGGTAATCCGAACGCGGTGAGTAAATCGAATGCCATTGGTTTGATGCAGTTAAAAGCTTCAACCTCCGGACGTGATGTTTATCGCCGTATGGGCTGGAGTGGTGAGCCGACGACCAGCGAGCTGAAAAATCCAGAGCGTAATATTTCAATGGGGGCGGCTTACCTGAATATTCTGGAAACCGGCCCGCTGGCAGGCATTGAAGATCCGAAGGTACTGCAATATGCGCTGGTGGTGTCATACGCTAACGGGGCAGGTGCGCTGCTACGGACTTTCTCGTCAGATCGGAAAAAGGCGATCAGCAAAATCAACGATTTGGATGCTGACGAGTTCCTCGATCACGTAGCGCGAAATCATCCTGCGCCGCAGGCTCCGCGCTATATCTACAAACTTGAGCAGGCACTGGACGCGATGTAAATCAGTCGCGCACTTTGTCCGCTTTTTCTCGGGCTTCTCGCTCGAGAGAGAAAATAATCCGTTGTAATTGCCGCTCCACCGTCGGGCTGACGTTAAGAAAACGGAAGCTCAGACGGGGAGTGGTGATGGTTTCATTCTTGCCATCAATCACTTTGCGCTCGCTGATGGAGATTAACTGGGCGTCAAAGTGAAAAACACCCCATTGCCCCATGTTGACTTCAATCTGAGCGAAGCGCATGCCTTCTTGTAATTCGGCAGGCTTTGCTGTTTCCAGTAATGCGCCCATGCCGCCTAACGACAAATCATACAGGCGGAAACGTAACGTACTGTTATCCGCCAGTTTGGTCTGGCAAAAATAAGGCGGATGGAGTGGGGCGGAGATGCGGAAATATCGGCGTCGTTGTACAAACCATAAGGTGGGAGGCGGTACGGTGATAAATGCCGGAAGCTGCAAGTATTCACTCTGCTGTAGTTGTTCAACAGTAAACTCGACTTTCGCACCCTGAGTTTCGGCGGTAATGGTAATGTGCTGTGCCTTTAGCACGGCGATGTTGTCTTCGGCTTGACTGCCGAAATCCAGCACCAGTTTATCCGGGGTTATTGCCAGTATTTTGCTGATCAGCTGCCCGCCATTCCAACTGAGACGCAAAGGAATTGCGGCTTTGTGCAAATCGCGTAACACGCCCAGGACGGCTAACGGATTTTGTTTCAGGAACTGCTCATGGTAATGACTCACGCGGAAAAACTCCTGACTGACAAACTGTCTTTGGTTTATCGGTCACAGTTAACAAAACTTAATACAAATGCGTGAATATTTTTTACATGTTGTTCTTAAATCAGCCGACATACGCCCAGCATCGATCCCGCCCTTGCCTATACTTAGAGCGTTGACGTAAGCATTTCTTGCGTCCGATTCATCGAAACGAGGGCCTGAACATGGGAATTATTGCCTGGATTATTTTTGGCCTGATAGCCGGCATTATCGCCAAGCTAATCATGCCGGGGCGTGATGGTGGTGGATTTTTCCTGACCTGTATTCTCGGGATAGTCGGTGCGGTGGTCGGCGGCTGGCTGGCGACCATGTTTGGCATTGGCGGCTCCATCAGTGGTTTTAATCTGCACAGCTTCCTGGTGGCGGTGGTGGGAGCTATTCTCGTTCTGGGCATATTCCGCCTCCTGCGAAGAGAATAAGATTTTCATAAGGCGGATAGCGATACAGATGCCGCTATCCGCTTTCACATCAGAACGTATACTCGACACCTGCTTTACGGGTGAAAAAAATCAATATAGCACTTCGATATCCGATAAAGTCGGTTCCCGGTAACAACAACAGAATCCTTTTTTAATTATTGTTTCGTTGTTTTTGGTGTGATTCAGAAAATAAATATTTTAGACAGTAGCCAGTCAGGCGTTAAAAATGGGGCGGATAGTGAGGCGGTTTTGGCTGCGCTTATTGAACATTTAGAATTGATCAATCCTTCTGGCAGATTAAGCCAAAATACCCGTTCGGCAATGCTTCAGTTACGCGAAGAGGAATGGTCTGAATTCTTTTTTTGGTTGCTAAATTCTCTGGAGTGTCTGGATTATGTGATTATTAATTTAACTCCAGAAAGCAAAAAAACGTTGATGAGTGAACACCGTAACAATATTCAGGTAGCAATTGATGCTTTATATAGCCAACGTCGGCGTAAATCGCCGGGTGATGAAAGTGAAACACTTACCCGTAGAAATGACGCTATCTTCGGCAACCACGTATGGCAAACATTTGCGCAATACTTCCCGCCAGGACTTGAAAAACCGTCTGTGTAGAAAAAACCATAGCTATGGTGTTATCTGCCGACAACGCCATCCGGAGAAGCCGAATGACGTTGTCGGAGTAAGCGCTGGTTAAGGTGTGGGTTGTGCCTCTTTGGTTGAGGGTTGCGTCGTTGCTGACTTAACGGTCGGACGCGTCGCCGGAACATTGTCACACGGTTGCTCTTTCGGGCAGATCAAATCCAGCATTTTCAGCGTCACGCCATTGGTCCAGCCAAAGCCATCCTGTAATGGATATTCGCCACCGCCGCCCCCCGTTCCGGTGGTGCTGACATCATATTTTTCCACCAGCTTTTTCTCCCGGTCATAGGTGTGCTGAACATTGGTCAGGAAGTGCCAGCTAATGTCCATCGCCACCTCTTTTTGCCCGTAGTTTTGTAATCCTTCTGTCGCGACCCACTGTAACGGTGCCCAGCCATTTGGCGCATCCCATTGTTGCCCACTTTTCACCGACGTGGTGTTCAGGCCGCCGGGTTGCAGCAGATGTGTTTTCGTCGCCGTCGCCATTTTGTTGGCGCGATCTTTCGCTGCCGCATTGACGTACAGCGGGAACAGGGCGGCCGCGGTTAACTGATTGCGCACTTTATGACTTTTCAGGTCGTAATCGGCATACCAGCCTTGTTGATCGTTCCACAGGTATTTTTCGATCCCTTTTTGACGGGCATTTGCCAGCGTTTCGTACTGGTTTGCCATCGCGTTATCTCCGGCAGCTTTGCTGGCGCGGGCGAGGATTTTTTCCATTTTAAACATCAGGCTGTTCAGATCGACCGGTACGATGCTGGTGGTGCGTAAGGTATTTAACTGCTGCGGGTTGTCCATCCAGCGCGAGCTGAAATCCCAGCCAGACGCAGCGGCAGAGCGCAGGTCGCGGTAAATTTCAGTGGCAGGTCGATTCGGATTGCTTTTGGCGGTGGCAATATCTTCCACCCATGACTCTGGTCGTGGCGTATCGCGATCGTCCCAGTAGCGGTTGAGAAGGGTACCATCCTGAAGTTTGACAACGCGTTTTTCCTGTTGTCCGGCTTGCAGGTTTTCAACACCGTCCATCCAGTAAGCATATTCTTTTTGCATTTGCGGCAGGTATTGCTTCAACGCGGCATCGCCTTCATGCTGCGCCAGTAACTCTACCATCAGGGCAAAGAAGGGCGGTTGCGAGCGGCTTAAATAGTAACTGCGGTTGCCGTTGGGAATATGACCGTAAGTGTCTATTTCATGAGCAAAATTGGCCACCATATCCGCGACTTTATCCCAGTGACCGCTTTCGGCAAGTCCTAACATGGTGAAGTAACTGTCCCAGTAATATACCTCGCGAAAACGTCCGCCCGGCACGACATAAGGTTCCGGCAGCGGTAACAGAGAATCCCATTTTTCTGTGTTTTCGGTAGAACGCGTTAATACCGGCCAAAGTCCGTCAATATGTTCGCGCAGTGACTGCCCCTCTGGCGGAACATATTTCTCGCCTTCTTTCGGCAGGGTGAAATTGACGTTAACGAAATGGCGCAGATCAAATCCGCTCTGGTTTTGCTGCATCCGATAATCAGCAAGGATCATCAGCGGATCGCTGTTCGGCACGGCATCGGCAAAGGTTTTTTGGTCCGGAAAAAGTTTGGCGTTTTGCACATCATTAAACAGCGGCCCTAATAAAATATCAGGCGGCTGTGGTGTTACCGGTGTTTCTTCTGCCTGCACCGATAGCGCAGCGAAACACAAAAAGATACAGGCTGGAATTAACGCCATTTTTTGCGGGCGAGAAGGTGCGGGGGATTTCATCAATCATTCTCCTTTGGCGAAACCGAATAAAACGGTATTCAAGTATCAGAAAACCTTAGTTCAGGATCGCACTAGCTGCATGATCGAAATCTCATTCTGCGAACTGTCAGGCATTTTAGAAAAGGGAATTAAAGGGATAAATAACGGCGAAATAGAGTGATCAAATAACGTCTGTTTATTAGCCAGCCAGCGGCGTTGGGTTCGTGATTAGCGAAGAAAAATCATCATAAATTGGTGAAAAATATAACAGGTAGTTAAAAACCATTAGTGCTGAGTAAATTGCCGGATGACATCAGAACGATGCCATCCGAACAGTGGCTTAACCCTGACGGTTGAAACGTTGCGTTTTAACGTCCAGCGTTAGCGTTTCTTCTGGTTGTATCGCATACAGTTTCTCACCCTGCTGGCAAATCCAGCCAATCCCCAGCTCACGGGCGATTAGGGCGCTGTGGGATACCGGACTTCCGGCGCTAAGGCAGATACCTTTTACAACCGCCGGATCCAGTTGCAGTACTGTGGAAGGATAAATGTTCTCCGCCAGTAGAATAGTTGGCGAGTTAAACTGCGGGAGTTCTTCTTTCGTTTGGGTCAGGTGGACCAGGGTGCGATGCAGAAGATCGTCCACATCAATATAGCGAGCTTGTAGATATTCATCATCCAGTTGCTGGTATTGCTGGCTAAGTTCTTTAAGAACTTGCTGCCAGGCATATTCTGCCGTGCAATGTTCGTGCTGAAGGAGTTCGCTTGCCGCCGCCAGCAGTTCCGGATCATCTAACAGTGTATGGTGACCAGAAAAGATTGCGGCAATATCGTCAAGCCCGCTGGCTTCTGCTTTCGCTGTTAACGTCATCAGATCTAATAACGTGAAGTCAATGGCCTGGCGTAATCGATCTTGTTCTTCTTCCACGGTCAGGGTTGATTTTGCCTGTACCGTACATAAAACTGGTTGATAATAAAAGGCTTTACCCGAAACAGGCGGAACGGGACGCAGAGTAGGTGGAGCGACTTCCTCCGTTTCACCAAAGTTATCTTCAGCCAGCTGACGGAAAGCGATCAGTGCCTCTTCAGCTTCTGGCCCTTTCGCAATCAGGCGCAGCGTATCGTTATAGCGAACTTGTAGTAACGCAATCTGGTTAATACTCTCTGGTGTGACGCATTTGCCGTTTTTTTCCAGCAACATATCGGCATTAAATGTCGATAAGGTATAAACCAGCCGGGAGGCCGGACGTACATGCAGGCCGTTACGGTTTTTTATGACCACCGCCAGAGAACGGGCTTCTTCATCGTACGCAGGACATGTGTCAGAGATTTTAGTGTCGGAGGACGGTAAACCCAGTTGTTCACGTTTGGCTTCCAGCGCATGCATAGCGTCAAAGATAACTTTGTCGATATCCGCTCCCGAGGCCGCGCTGACCGTTGCTGCCAGTGTACCTTCGACCAACGGCGCAGCACACAAACGTACTTTTGCGGCGATCTTGGGAGCCAGCAATTCCAGCGCAGTTTCAGCACTCAATAATGCGCTACCCATATCCATCATGACCAGCACATGGTCGGCATCAGCAACAGATTCGATGGCCTCCATCACTTTGACGGCATCGGTACCAATAGGATTTTGTGGATCGTCAATTCCCGCGGCAATGGCGATTTTACAACTATCACTCATTAACATCTGACGGGCTAATTCACCGACACCTTCTCCCAGTCGGCTGCTATGTGAAACTATGACCAGGTTTACCATCACCAATTCCTTACTCTTTTGCGGCTAACGCCAACATTTGCATCATAAACATCACCGAGGTCGCGCCGGGATCCTGGTGACCAATACTGCGTTCACCGAGATAACTGGCGCGGCCTTTGCGGGCTTGCATCGTAATCGTACTTTGTGCAGCGGATTCGGCGATTCTACTGGCAGCTTCGAGCGCCACCGGAACAGAGAGATTTTGCTCGCTGGACTGACGTAACGATTCCACCACCGGCACCCACACATCACACATGGTTTTATCGCCAGGTTCGGCTTTCCCGCGACTGATTACGCCGTCCGCGCCATCGCGGAACATCTGATAAAGCTCTTCCAGTGTCAGGCTTTGCCGTGCCTGGGTCGCCTGTGCGGCGCGGATAAAGAAGGTACCGAACAGCGGACCACTGGCACCACCGACGCTGGAAAGCAGCGTCATACCGGTATTCTTGAGAATGAAACCGATATCTTTATCTGCGATAGCAGGGAGTTTTTCCACCACTTTGCTAAAGCCTCGGTTCATATTTAGCCCGTGGTCAGCGTCGCCAATTTCGCGATCCAGTCCGGTAAGATACTCGCTCTCGGTGCTGAAAATATCGCCACAACGAGTGAGCCAGTTAACAATTTGAGTTCTGCTCAGTGACATTGCTTTCTCCTTATTTACCCCAGTTAAGGGCCGGGGTGTGGACCGGGGCGTCCCAGAGTGCCAGCGTTTCGTCATCAACTTTCAGTAAGGTGATTGAGAAACCGGTCATATCCAGTGAGGTGCAGTACGCGCCAATTAAATTACGTTCGATAGTCAATCCCGCTTGCTGGCAACGTGTGGTCAGGCGGTTATAGACGCCGTACAGCTCAGAAAGCGGAGTTGCGCCAAGATTGTTAACCAGCGCAATCACCCGATCGCCAGACTGGAGCGGTTGTTTGGTTTGTTGTTCTTCCTGCCAACTGCCTTGTTGATAATCCCAGAAACGCAAAGTGCGATGGTATGAGCCATTTTCCAGCAGGGTGTCGAACATTTCATCGACGGTTTGATCAAGGGAAGAGAAGGAGCGGCGGTCAATACCCGGCTCACCATGAATGCCGACGCCAAACTCCATCTCATTATCCGCCAGGGTAAAAGAAGGTTTGCCCGCGGCAGGAACGGTACAGGCACCGAGAGCGATACCTATTGAGTGGCCTTGATTATTCAACTTACGCCCCAGTTCCGCACAGGCGTCCAGTGAGTCGCCACGCTCCGCCGCTGCGCCTACGAGTTTTTCAATTAATACGGTGTTGGCAACGCCGCGTCGCCCGGCAGTATAAAGACTGTCTTTTACCGCAACGTCGTCATCAATGACCACAGTGGTCACTTTTACGCCGCTATCGTGCAGTAACTCGGTCGCTGTTTCAAAGTTAAGAATATCGCCGGTGTAATTTTTGATTATCAACAGTACACCTTCGCCGCCATCAACTTGCATGGCGCATTCAAAGATTTTATCGGGCGTCGGTGAGGTGAAAATTTCGCCCGGACAGGCCCCCGAAAGCATCCCCTGACCGATATACCCACAGTGCATCGGCTCGTGTCCGCTGCCGCCACCCGACAGCAGGGCGACTTTTCCTGCAACAGGGGCATCAGCTCGGGTGACATACACCGGATCCTGATGCAGTGTCAGAGATGGATGCGCTTTCGCCAGTCCTGCCAGTTGTTCGTCCAGTACGTCTTGCACATCATTGATCAATTTTTTCATTATTTTGCTCCAGCAATTACGGTAGGGCATGGATGATGTTCAACGACACGGCGACCACTGACTGCCGATGAATCCATTGTGCATCAGGCAAGGGAAAAGAAAATTAGCCCAAATTATGTTTCATAGTGAAACATATGCTTTAATGAATGTTCCATATTGAAACTTTTACGTGTATTAATACTTAAAATTGCGAGCCGGAACACCTTTTGTCATAAGGGATGCGGGATATGAGTGGCGCTTTTAACAACGATGGTCGGGGCATATCTCCCTTAATTGCAACCTCCTGGGAGCGATGCAATAAGCTGATGAAACGGGAGACATGGAACGTACCACATCAGGCCCAGGGCGTGACATTTGCTTCTATTTATCGGCGTAAGAAAGCGATGCTGACGCTCGGGCAGGCTGCGCTGGAAGATGCCTGGGAATATATGGCACCGCGAGAGTGTGCGCTGTTTATCCTCGATGAAACCGCCTGCATTCTCAGCCGTAATGGCGATCCGCAAACCTTGCAGCAGCTAAGTGCACTTGGATTCCATGACGGCACGTATTGCGCCGAGGGAATTATTGGTACTTGTGCGCTATCGTTAGCGGCTATCTCTGGTCAGGCCGTGAAAACGATGGCCGATCAACATTTCAAACAGGCACTCTGGAACTGGGCCTTTTGTGCAACGCCGTTGTTTGACAGCAAGGGCCGATTGACGGGAACAATAGCGCTTGCGTGTCCGGTTGAGCAAACTACCGCAGCTGATTTGCCGTTGACGTTGGCAATCGCCCGAGAGGTCGGAAATTTACTGCTGACGGACAGTTTGCTCGCTGAAACTAACCGTCATTTAAATCAACTTAATGCCCTGTTAGAAAGTATGGATGATGGCGTGATTAGCTGGGACGAGCAGGGTAATTTGCAATTTATTAATGCCCAGGCGGCGCGGGTCTTGCGCCTTGACGCGACGGCAAGTCAGGGAAGGGCAATCACTGAACTCTTAACGTTACCCGCCGTATTGCAACAAGCAATAAAACAGGCACATCCGCTCAAACACGTAGAAGCAACCTTTGAAAGTCAGCATCAGTTTATTGATGCGGTGATAACCCTTAAACCGATAATAGAAACGCAGGGAACCAGCTTTATTTTGTTGCTCCATCCTGTGGAACAGATGCGGCAGTTGATGACCAGTCAATTAGGAAAAGTCAGCCATACCTTCGCTCATATGCCACAGGACGATCCGCAAACCCGCCGCTTGATTCATTTTGGTCGCCAGGCGGCGCGCAGTAGCTTTCCTGTCCTGCTTTGTGGAGAAGAGGGCGTGGGAAAGGCACTGCTAAGTCAGGCAATTCATAATGAAAGCGAGCGTGCTGCAGGTCCTTATATCGCCGTCAATTGTGAGTTATATGGTGATGCGGCGCTGGCGGAAGAATTTATTGGTGGCGATCGCACGGACAATGAAAATGGCCGTCTGAGTCGGCTGGAACTGGCACACGGCGGCACGCTGTTTCTTGAAAAGATTGAATATCTGGCGGTGGAGTTACAGTCTGCTTTGCTTCAGGTTATCAAGCAGGGGGTTATCACGCGACTGGATGCGCGGCGTTTAATACCAATTGATGTCAAAGTGATTGCCACAACGACCGCGGACCTCGCAATGCTGGTGGAACAAAATCGTTTTAGTCGCCAGCTGTATTACGCGCTGCATGCATTTGAAATTACCATCCCGCCTCTGCGTATGCGGCGTGGCAGCATTCCGGCGCTGGTGAATAACAAATTACGCAGTCTTGAAAAACGCTTCTCTACGCGGCTGAAAATTGATGACGATGCCCTCGCTCGCCTGGTTTCTTGTGCATGGCCAGGCAACGATTTTGAACTTTACAGCGTCATCGAGAATCTTGCTCTGAGTAGTGATAACGGGCGCATTCGCGTCAGTGATTTACCTGAACATCTGTTTACCGAGCAGGCGACAGATGATGTCAGCGCCACCCGCCTTTCCACCAGTCTGTCATTTGCGGAAGTTGAAAAAGAGGCAATTATTAACGCAGCCCAGGTCACAGGCGGTCGCATTCAGGAAATGTCGGCTTTACTTGGGATCGGCCGCACTACGCTGTGGCGGAAAATGAAGCAACATGGCATTGATGCAGGGCAGTTTAAGCGCCGGGTATGAAAGACAGAAACGATTTCTGATACATCAGAGTGATCTGTATTTCATTCCGGCGCACGCTAACAATTTTCAGCATCGTTTAAGGGCTTGTCTATCCCGCACTTAAAAGCTGAAGCGATATCCTCCGTTGACTTGCTTCTGATCAAAGAGGTTACCCTGCGTGTAATCCGCTTCGAGATAGAATGTGTGCTGTTTGTTATACTGTGCACTGACTCCCACGCCGTTATTCCAGCCATTACCTTTGAAACTGTACTTCTCCCGGGAGTTGTTCAACAGATATTCGGTATCCCCTGAAAACTCGCGGATAGCGCCAGTCTTCACATAGACATTCAGCTGGCTGTTGCCTGCGGTGATGTCATACCCCAGTATCATGCTGGCACGCCCCAGCAGCGATTCGTAGTGATTCAGATGTATATTGAGGCCATTACTCGCCTTCATAGCCATTTCATTCTGGTGGCTGTATGTAAGCTGGGTTTGCGGCTCTATATAGAACCCATAACCAGTAGGGGACAGGTTGAACCTCTGCCCGGCTTCCAGGGAGATGCTCATTCCATTCGCAGTGCCGTTGGCGTTAACGCCGTTGTTCTGACTGTCCAGTACGTGGAAACTATTTTTCTGGCGCGATGCTTTTATAACGAGATCGCTGTAAAAACCGTTTTGTGCCATGTAACTGGCGTACATTCCCATGTAGTCTGAACGTGCGGTACCGTCGCCTCCGCTATAGTCCGGCGATGCATGTGTTGAGCCAATATACAGACCGACATACAACGGCATTACATCAGAGAGACGTTTATCCCCACCAAACTGGATACCGCTGTAACCCATGTCAAAGCCGCTCAGTTTGCCACTGGCAAAGGAGTCCAGGCTTCCCCCATAACTGCGCAACCAGATATTACCGTCTTTACTCTGATTTCGCAGGTCACCCATCCGTTGCATCAGCGTACGGTTTTCAACATAGTTTAATAAGTAACCGACATTGAGATAATTGCCGCCAGCATCTGCGGTCGTGGTGGGTTTAGGTGTGGGAGTGGGGTTAGGCGTAGGATCGGGTTCAGGCGTAGGATCGGGGTTGACTATGGGAGGCTGAGCGGGAGCCGGTGTTGGTTCAGGATTAGGAGTCGGTTCCGGAACTGTCCCGGAAGCGTAAAGCTCCCAGTTAGTGCCATTTTTACGCACATCGTACAGATATCCCCCCAACTCAACCTGAGAAGACGCGCTGAACGAGGCCGCACCGTCAGTGGTTTTTACCACTGTCAGAACTTCATTTCCCGTAGTGGCCTCGCTGCCCTGGTTGCGGATAGCCAATACGTGATTACCAGCACTACTTCCGCTGATATTCAATAAATCCCCTTTATTATTAACGCCATTACCCTCGCCAACAACATCAGCACGCATAATAAAGGTACTGTTACCGCTCAGGTTCTCTACGTTTAATGTGGCAAATGTGCCGGCAGTTGACCCGTGGCTGGCAAAATCGACAGTTGAATGGCTCAGCGCCAGCGTGTCGAGATTAGAATTACTTGTTACGTTCCAGACGCTGTTATTCATTGCAACGTCCAGTTTCCCGCCATTGACATTATCGCTGAGGGAGGAACCTGTCCAAACCGACCCTGGGTGCATATCTAGATTGATTAGCCCACCTTTGGAAAGAACGCTACCGTTGATAAGCATACGACCCGAGGCGTTGATGCGGCTGGCGGCATAACCATCGTCATGTTGCGTTGCAATGGCCATCTGGTCGGGTGTACTCATATCAATGACCAGATCGCTCGTGAGGTCGATCTGGCTGTTGGTCATGGCATAAATTCCCCTGGCTCCTGCCGCGCCGGTGATAGCTAAACTGTCTCCGGTTATTCTACCGCCGCTGAGCGCCCACAAACCCAGCGCCAGACTGCCATTACGATCAACTGTAATATCGGTATTTTGCATGTTGACAACAGCCGTTGCCGTCTGGGCCGAGGCACCATAAGAACCGCCGGAAAAGATGCTGTTTCGTTGCGCTGCCGTGCCAGAAAAATTGATTGTCGCGTCTGAACCACTGGTGACGAGGCCACCGCCCTGCGCGGAAGAAATATGGCTATCTGCACCGATAGTGGTTGTACCACCACGAACTTCGACGCCATTGGCCGCGGCTCCAGTTACATCAACAGTGAGTGCATTCGCGCTAACCTGGCCAAAGCTCCAGAGGCCGTGTGCATTATCGCCATTGGTTTTAATGGTACTGTTTGTTCCGAGATCGACAACAGAGTTTTTCTGTACGTTTATCCCCATGGCGCTGTAGCCCTGAACATCGATTGTCAGGTCTGTCGCCGTAAAACGCGCAGCACCATTGGCGTTATTGCCGTTGAGACCACCGATATAAACACCTGTACTTCCATCGGTCGTGATTTTACTTCCGCTTCCAAGATCGACACTGGTGCCATAGTCATTGATGGTTAGGCCTATACCGTTCGAGTTTTCAATGGTGAATTGAGTGGCTGTTAGTGTTGAGCTATGCCCAATAATGATGCCGTCATCGTTACTCTTAATGGTGCTGCCTGTGCCTAAGTCAGCATGGGTATAGTCACCAATTAAGTTAATGCCGATGGCAGAGGTTTGACTAACAACATCTACTGTGAGTCGGTTAGCTGTCAGGGAGCTGTTTTTGCCCTGAATAATGATTCCTTTTGCATATCCAGAGGCGTCGTTGACATTGACGGTGACATCATTACCCAGGTTGATATTGCCAGGCGTGTTTCCTGCTGGGGTCATTACACCATAGAGGTTTCCTGATGGATCGGCGGTATCTCCTGTAATTCTGTCACCATCATTAATAGTAATATTGGTGCCATATTGACTTCCTGTATCAGCAGCTATCAGCAGGGGGGAAAAGATAATTGCATTCAAACCAATAGCGCCAAATTTTATCAGTTGAATTGAGGGCGAACGGATTTTTAATTCAGCGAGACGATCTGCTTTGGTATTCCCATTGTGTTGTTTGATGCCCATACCACTCCTATATAGTACCCAGACTATGGGTCTATGGATTTTGTCATTTTGTTTAAATCAATGAATAATATCCTCTTATCATCATGATATTTGTATGGTGCAATCATGATGAGCTTCTCAGAGAATAATTCTCTATTACCGGGCAAAATCAGGAACACAGGAATTAATATATATTTAACATCCCCCTTACAAAGGTGGGTTTATATCGAGTTATTCCCTAAGTTGTCGTTGCTTATTCCAATTCGTTACTATAAATATGGCAAAAATATTACAACAAACAGCGGTTAAAAAATTTGGTGAAGATTTTTTGTAATAATCCTAATTAGTTATGGGAATTTCGCTTGATGTATCTGCATAACAAAAACAATATGCGCCATTTTTGCATTACTAATAAGAAAAAGCAAAAAACATCGATATTCATTTTTGGTCAATGGGTTTTCTGGCCTATCGTTGTTATTGTGCTACTGGTTATCATTTTCATCTTGCCAGGATCGCACGTAATCACGTTATTCGGGGACTTTATCTGCGGGATATTACCCTTCAGGTAAGTCCTTTTCTCGCCAGCATATTGGAGCGTGATCAATATTGATCAGCTGTGAAGGGGGTGATGTGTAGTGGACCAAAACTTACGTTATATCACTACTAATGAGATATCCGTCATCTGACACTGATGTCTTTAATTATTCTCGTGGTTCACTGTAGGCAATAAGCACAAAAGTGTAGGATGTTACAAGAATGATTAGGACTCGGTGAAATGAAAAATCCACGCAATTGCGTGGATTATATATACTTTTGCGCTCTTCATGAGATTTAGCGAAACCTCATGAGACAACAAATTAATTAGACGTTGAAAAGGAAGTTCATCACATCGCCATCTTTAACGATGTAATCTTTACCTTCTGCACGCATTTTGCCTGCTTCTTTCGCGCCTTGTTCACCTTTGTAAGTGATGAAATCTTCAAACGAGATGGTTTGTGCACGGATAAAGCCTTTTTCAAAATCAGTATGGATTTTGCCCGCTGCCTGCGGCGCGGTTGCTCCAACCGGAATGGTCCATGCACGCACTTCTTTCACCCCAGCGGTGAAGTAAGTTTGCAGGTTCAGCAGCTTATAACCGGCACGGATCACACGGTTCAGGCCCGGCTCTTCCAGCCCAAGCTCCTGCATAAACTCGTCACGTTCTTCGTCGTCCAGTTCGGCAATGTCTGCTTCAACAGCAGCACAAACCGGAACCACAACAGAACCTTCTTTCGCCGCGATTTCACGCACCTGGTCAAGATATGGGTTGTTTTCAAAACCGTCTTCGTTGACGTTGGCGATGTACATTGTTGGTTTCAGCGTCAGGAAGCTCAGGTAACGAATAGCCGCTTTCTCTTCAGCGCTTAAATCCAGCGCGCGCAGCATACCTGCATTTTCCAACTGGGGCAGGCATTTTTCCAGGACCGCCAGCTCAGCTTTCGCGTCTTTATCGCCACCTTTGGCTTTCTTCTGTACGCGATGAATCGCACGTTCGCAGGTGTCGAGGTCTGCCAGCGCCAGTTCGGTGTTGATAACTTCAATATCGTCAGCCGGGTTAACTTTGCCGGAAACGTGAATGATGTTGTCATTTTCAAAGCAGCGAACAACGTGACCGATCGCTTCGGTTTCACGGATGTTGGTCAGGAACTGGTTACCCAGACCTTCGCCTTTCGATGCGCCTTTTACCAGACCGGCGATATCGACAAATTCCATGGTCGTGGGAAGCGTACGTTGCGGTTTTACGATTTCAGCCAGTTGATCCAGGCGAGGGTCAGGCATTGGTACGACGCCTGTGTTCGGCTCAATGGTGCAGAATGGAAAGTTGGCCGCTTCAATACCGGCTTTGGTCAGCGCGTTGAACAGGGTAGATTTCCCGACGTTGGGCAAACCGACGATACCGCATTTGAATCCCATGATTTAAATCACCTTAATATCTTAATAATCAACCTGTTATTGCTAACAGATTGCAGAAATGGAAATAACTTTGCCTATTATACACGGCACTCGGCAAAAATGCCGCAGACAACGACTTATTGCGCTTTAAAGGCGTGCAATCGGTTCGTTGCTTTGGTCAAGCCATCTGTAAACCACATTTCAGTACAACGCGCCGCTTCGTCGATGGCTTCATCAATTAACTTCTGTTCACTAACAGGCGGTTTGCCTAACACAAAACCGACAACTTTATTTTTATCGCCCGGATGACCGATTCCGATGCGTAAACGGTGAAAGTTAGGGTTATTACCCAATTTACTGATGATGTCTTTCAGTCCATTGTGACCACCATGGCCACCGCCCAATTTAAATTTGGCGACGCCAGGAGGCAGATCCAGTTCGTCGTGGGCCACCAGAATTTCGTCCGGATTAATGCGGAAAAAACTGGCCATCGCCGCAACGGCTTTGCCGCTGAGATTCATAAATGTAGTCGGGACTAACAGGCGGACATCTTCGCCTCCAAGAGTGACTCGCGAAGTATAACCAAAGAATTTAGCCTCTTCGCGCAGCGGAGCGCGCAAACGCTCTGCCAGTAAGTCAACGAACCAGGCACCAGCATTATGTCGCGTTGCGGCGTATTCAGCACCGGGGTTCGCCAGGCCGACAATCAATTTAATCGTCACGTTTTTTTGTCCTGAGTGTGTACATAACTGGCGCGTAGTTTACTGGTTGCGGCCCCGCTTGACAAAAAACTGCGTATCAAATGCAGATAACGTAATAATTGCATGAGTGGACTATTAGAAAGTCAAGGTGTTCAGGCGTTTATTTGTAAAGTTTTGTTGAAATAAGGGTTGTAATTGTGATCACGCCCGCACATAACCCACAGGGTGTTGTCTATACTTTACACATAAGGAAGAGGGGTATTCCCTGTTACAACCCAGAAAGTTCCGGAGGTGACATATGAAACGCAAAAACGCTTCGTTACTCGGTAACGTGCTCATGGGGTTGGGTCTGGTGGTAATGGTGGTCGGCGTGGGGTATTCAATCCTCAACCAGTTACCACAGTTTAATATGCCCCAGTATTTCGCACATGGTGCAGTGCTAAGTATTTTCGTCGGTGCCATTCTCTGGCTGGCGGGTGCCCGTGTTGGCGGGCATGAACAGGTGTGCGACCGTTACTGGTGGGTTCGCCACTATGACAAACGTTGCCGCCGTAGCGATAATCGCCGTCATAGCTAACAAATAATGCAGTTTGCTGACCAGTCAGTTTGCGCTGACTGGTCAATCTCGTACTTATAAATCCGCCATCGCCGCGCGACGATTCGGGAAGAACGCCAGGCGTCCCGGGATCGGTTGAATGCCAGCGCGAGCCATAGTGCGCAGTGGCTGGAATTCCACGTTGCACACGCGCAGTTCACATCCCTCGGGCAGACGCTTCACAAAACGCTGGAACGCATCAAGACCACCAGCATCAAGTACCGGAACCGCATCCCACTTCAGAATCACAATCCGTTTGCCTTCAAGACGTGACTCCAGGTCCGTGAACAAGCCTTCAGCAGCAGCAAAAAACAGCGGGCCAATAACGCGCAGAACCAGGACATCGTCTGGAACATCTACGACTACCGGTGCCAGGCGAGTCATACGTGCGATACGACGCATAAACAGCAGCGATGCCAGCACGATCCCCACGCTGATGGCAATAACCATATCAAACAGCACGGTCAGCGACATGCACAGCAGCATGACAATGATGTCATCTTTCGGCGCATGACGCAGCAAGTCGACCACTTTGTGCGCTTCACTCATGTTCCACGCCACCATCAACAGCAGGGCAGCCATGGCGGAAAGCGGCAGCCAGGAGAGCAGCGGTGCCAGTACCAGCAGGGCAAGAATAACCAGAATAGAGTGGATCACCGCCGAGATAGGGGAAGTTGCCCCGGCACGGACGTTAGCGGCAGAACGCGCGATGGCAGCTGTAGCGGTAATGCCACCAAAGAACGGAGCGATGATATTCCCCAGTCCCTGTCCAACCAGTTCGCTATTCGCCTTGTGTTTCGTCCCGGTCATACCATCCAGCACCACGGCGCAGAGCAGAGATTCGATTGCGCCGAGCATTGCCATTGAGAATGCCGCAGGCAGCAGTGTGCGAATAGAATCCCAGGTTAGCGTGAATTCTGAATTAGGCAGATCCCACGGCAGCACCAGTTGCGGCAGCAGTTGCGGAATACCGTTACCCTGAGAACCATCGGCCAGGACGTAGTGGAATTGCGAACCGATGGTAGCAACATGTCCGCCGAGCAGGTTAACAATCCCCATCACCGCGCAACCAGCCAGCAAGGCCGGAAGGTGACCGGGTAAACGAATGCCCAGACGCGGCCAAAAAACAAGAATACCTAGCGTCACAATGCCAATGGCAGCATCACCCACATTAATGGTCGGCAGCGCCATAAATAATGCGCCGACTTTTTGTAGATAATGTTCCGGGACATGGGCCATTTGCAGACCGAGAAAATCTTTAATCTGCATGGTACCGATGGTGATCCCGATACCCGAGGTGAAACCTAAGGTGACGGAAACCGGAATATACTCAATCAGGCGACCAAAGCGTGCCAGACCCATCAGAATCAAAAAGATCCCCGACAGCAAGGTCGCAACCAGCAGTCCTGCCAGTCCAAACTGTTGCGACACGGGATAGAGAATTACCACAAATGCCGCAGTCGGACCGGAAACGCTAAAGCGTGACCCACCCGTCAGAGCAATGACAATCCCCGCAACAGCTGCGGTATATAAACCGTACTGGGGTGCCACACCACTACCAATAGCCAACGCCATCGCCAGCGGGATAGCAATAATCCCGACGGTTATCCCGGCAATCAGGTCACGGGTAAACCGTGCGGCAGTATATTTTTCTTTCCAGCAAGCGTCGATCAGAGCGCGGAAAGGCATCACATGTGAGGAAAATATTTTGTTCACAATAATGTTTCATCCGTGAGCGCATCATCTGTCAACTAAATGGCAGGTGAAGGAGGCATAGGTCATACAAATGGATATTACAGACAAAAAAACCCGCCGCAGCGGGTCTTTGAGCCGGGTTCGATTAGTGTTCGAACATGGCAGAGATCGATTCTTCGTTGCTGATACGACGAATCGCTTCGGCCAGCATACCTGACAGGGTCAGAGTACGCACGTTCGGCAGTGATTTGATTTCATCGCTCAGCGGAATGGTATCGCAGACAACGACTTCATCAATTACAGAGTTACGCAGGTTGTTCGCCGCGTTGCCAGAGAAGATCGGGTGAGTCGCGTACGCAAATACACGTTTAGCACCACGTTCTTTCAGAGCTTCAGCAGCTTTACACAGCGTACCGCCAGTGTCGATCATATCATCGACCAGTACGCAGTCACGACCTGCAACGTCACCGATGATATGCATCACCTGGGAAACGTTCGCACGCGGACGACGTTTGTCGATGATTGCCATATCGGTATCGTTCAGCAGCTTAGCGATAGCGCGGGCACGCACAACGCCGCCGATGTCCGGAGAAACCACAATTGGGTTATCCAGATTCAGCTGCAGCATGTCTTCCAGCAGGATCGGGCTACCAAATACGTTATCAACCGGAACGTCGAAGAAACCCTGAATCTGTTCAGCGTGCAGATCCACTGTCAGCACACGGTCAACACCGACGCTGGAGAGGAAGTCTGCAACCACTTTCGCAGTGATTGGTACACGAGCGGAACGGACGCGACGGTCCTGGCGCGCATAGCCAAAGTAGGGGATAACAGCGGTGATACGACCTGCGGAAGCACGACGCAGGGCATCAACCATAACGACTAATTCCATCAGGTTGTCGTTAGTAGGGGCACAAGTGGACTGGATGATGAAAATATCACCACCGCGTACATTTTCATTAATTTGTACGCTGACTTCGCCATCGCTAAAGCGACCTACAGCGGCGTCGCCGAGTGAAGTGTACAGGCGGTTGGCAATACGTTGTGCTAGTTCCGGGGTGGCGTTACCAGCAAAAAGCTTCATATCAGGCACGAGAAGAACCTCAGGCATGCGTCCATTGGTGGAAAGAATCTGCCGAAAACTGTGCGGGCCAGGCATGATCCTTTCCAGGCGGTGTATTAAAGAGCGCGATGCAACGTCTGGAACAAGGTGACGTTGTCACCGAAACTCAGCTTGCCCGGCTTAAAGCATGGCTCTGTGCAATGGGGAAAGATTAACGCCTTTCGCCACAAAGCCATTGAGCCATTCCGGGGCTTGCTCTAGCACCTGGCGGGCTTCAGACTCTGTATCAAATTCAGCAAAGACACAGGCCCCTGTCCCAGTCAGGCGCGACGGGGCGTATTCTAACAGCCAGGAAAGCACCGCATCAACCTCGCGAAAACGTTTTCTTGCGATAACCTCGCAATCATTGCTGAATTCACATTTTAGCAACGTTTCTATTGACCTTTTTGGCGTATTGCGCGGGAGTTCAGGATCTTTAAAAATCACCGGAGTCGGAATACTTACACCAGGGTGCGCCACCAGATACCACTTCTCTGGCGGATCCACCGGCGTTAGTATTTCACCAACGCCTTCGGCAAACGCGGCATGCCCCCGAACAAAGACAGGAACATCTGCGCCCAGCGTCAGCCCCATTTCCGCCAGCTCATCCATGCTTAGCCCGCATTGCCAGAGATGATTTAATGCCACCAGGACCGTCGCGGCATTGGATGAACCACCGCCGAGACCGCCGCCCATCGGCAAACGCTTGTCAATGCTGATATTCGCACCGCTTCCCGTCGGAAGACGCCCGCTGTCTGCCGCAGTTTTTATCAACAATCGCGCTGCGCGAACGATCAGGTTATCTTCATGTTCCACGCCTTCAACGGGCGTTAACAGACGAATATCCCCATCGTCACGAAGCTCAATGCTGATGGTGTCGCCGTAATCAAGAAACTGAAACAGCGTTTGCAGCGTGTGGTAACCATCCGCACGCTGACCGGTAATGTATAAAAACAGATTAAGTTTTGCCGGAGAGGGCCACTGTGTCCGCATTATTTCACTATCCAGTTATCCATTTTTAACTTGATGCGTTGACCACCGTCGGTGAGTTCCATATTGGCTGGCATCGCAGGTTGCGTTTTGGTGTCATAACCACCATAAACAACCTTCCAGTTTTTGCCATTCTGGCTGTAGGTAATTTCGCTCAGGCGGTACTGGTCGTCCAGTTTGTAGTCGGTTGCATCACCCGGTAAACCTAAAATCCACTGGCGCAAGCTGTTGAGCGGAATTGGCATTCCGGTCAATTTGCCAATCATCTCTTCGGCGTCATCGGCGGTATAACGCTGACCTTTATTGTCGACTAACTGCACGTTACCCGGTTGAGCATTCAGCTCCAGTTCCGTGCTGCCCAATGGGTTAGTGAGCAGCAGACGGTAGCGATCCTGGCCGGTTTGCTGCCAGAAAAAGCGGGCGTACACTTTTTGTTGGTCAGAAATATAAGCGAACGCGCCGCGAGTCTGATACTGATTAAGATTGCGCACGTCTTGCTGATGCTGACGCCATTGTGGCGAATCCGGGCTTTTGCCAGGACCTTTGGGCGTGGTAACGGAACAGGCAGTAAGCACAAGAGCAGCCAGCGGTAGCAGGCGGATAAGACGAAAATCGGGCAGGGGCATAGTGATGACAAGTCCTTGAGATACGTTGCAGTTATAACCCTTAATGCTAGCGTTACCGTCCGCTATCGTCTATGTTCAAGTTGTCTTAATTGCCAGAATCTAACGGCTTTCGGCAATTACTCCAAAAGGGGGCGCTCTCTTTTATTGATCTTACGCATCCTGTATGATGCAAGCAGACTAACCCTATCAACGTTGGTATTATTTCCCGCAGACATGACCCTTTTAGCACTCGGTATCAACCATAAAACGGCACCTGTATCGCTGCGAGAACGTGTATCGTTTTCGCCGGATAAGCTCGATCAGGCGCTTGACAGCCTGCTTGCGCAGCCGATGGTGCAGGGCGGCGTGGTGCTGTCGACGTGCAACCGCACGGAACTTTATCTTAGCGTTGAAGAGCAGGATAACCTGCAAGAGGCGTTAATCCGCTGGCTTTGCGATTATCACAATCTTAATGAAGAAGATCTGCGTAAAAGCCTCTACTGGCATCAGGATAACGACGCGGTTAGCCATTTAATGCGTGTTGCCAGCGGCCTGGATTCACTGGTTCTTGGGGAGCCGCAGATCCTCGGTCAGGTTAAAAAAGCGTTTGCCGATTCGCAAAAAGGTCATATGAAGGCCAGCGAACTGGAACGCATGTTCCAGAAATCTTTCTCTGTAGCGAAACGCGTTCGCACTGAAACAGATATCGGTGCCAGTGCTGTGTCTGTCGCTTTTGCGGCTTGTACGCTGGCGCGGCAGATCTTTGAATCGCTCTCTACGGTCACAGTGTTGCTGGTAGGCGCGGGCGAAACCATCGAGCTGGTAGCGCGTCATCTGCGCGAACATAAAGTACAGAAGATGATTATCGCCAACCGCACTCGCGAACGTGCCCAAATTCTGGCAGATGAAGTTGGCGCGGAAGTGATTGCCCTGAGTGAGATCGACGAACGTCTGCGCGAAGCCGATATCATCATCAGTTCCACCGCCAGCCCGTTACCGATTATCGGGAAAGGCATGGTGGAGCGCGCATTAAAAAGCCGTCGCAACCAACCAATGCTGTTGGTGGATATTGCCGTTCCGCGCGATGTTGAGCCGGAAGTTGGCAAACTGGCGAATGCTTATCTTTATAGTGTGGACGATCTGCAAAGCATCATTTCGCACAACCTGGCGCAGCGTAAAGCCGCAGCGGTTGAGGCGGAAACTATTGTCGCTCAGGAAACCAGCGAATTTATGGCGTGGCTGCGAGCACAAAGCGCCAGCGAAACCATTCGCGAGTATCGCAGCCAGGCAGAGCACGTTCGCGATGAGTTAACCGCCAAAGCGTTAGCGGCCCTTGAGCAGGGCGGCGACGCGCAAGCCATTATGCAGGATCTGGCATGGAAACTGACTAACCGCTTGATCCATGCGCCAACGAAATCACTTCAACAGGCCGCCCGTGACGGGGATAACGAACGCCTGAATATTCTGCGCGACAGCCTCGGGCTGGAGTAGCAGTACATCATTTTCTTTTTTTACAGGGTGCATTTACGCCTATGAAGCCTTCTATCGTTGCCAAACTGGAAGCCCTGCATGAACGCCATGAAGAAGTTCAGGCGTTGCTGGGTGACGCGCAAACTATCGCCGACCAGGAACGTTTTCGCGCATTATCACGCGAATATGCGCAGTTAAGTGATGTTTCGCGCTGTTTTACCGACTGGCAACAGGTTCAGGAAGATATCGAAACCGCACAGATGATGCTCGATGATCCTGAAATGCGTGAGATGGCGCAGGATGAACTGCGCGAAGCTAAAGAAAAAAGCGAGCAACTGGAACAGCAATTACAGGTTCTGTTACTGCCAAAAGATCCTGATGACGAACGTAACGCCTTCCTCGAAGTCCGAGCCGGAACCGGCGGCGACGAAGCGGCGCTGTTCGCAGGCGATCTGTTCCGTATGTACAGCCGTTACGCCGAAGCCCGCCGCTGGCGGGTAGAAATCATGAGCGCCAGCGAGGGTGAACATGGTGGTTATAAAGAGATCATCGCCAAAATTAGCGGTGATGGTGTGTATGGTCGTCTGAAATTTGAATCTGGCGGTCATCGCGTGCAGCGTGTTCCTGCTACGGAATCGCAGGGTCGTATTCATACTTCTGCTTGTACCGTTGCGGTAATGCCAGAACTGCCTGACGCAGAACTGCCGGACATCAACCCAGCAGATTTACGCATTGATACTTTCCGCTCGTCAGGGGCGGGTGGTCAGCACGTTAACACCACCGATTCGGCAATTCGTATTACTCACTTGCCGACCGGGATTGTTGTTGAATGTCAGGATGAACGTTCACAACATAAAAACAAAGCGAAGGCACTTTCTGTACTTGGTGCTCGTATCCACGCTGCAGAAATGGCAAAACGGCAACAGGCCGAAGCGTCTACCCGTCGTAACCTGCTGGGGAGTGGCGATCGCAGCGACCGTAACCGTACTTACAACTTCCCGCAGGGGCGCGTTACCGATCACCGCATCAACCTGACACTCTACCGTCTGGATGAAGTGATGGAAGGTAAGCTGGATATGCTGATTGAACCGATTATCCAGGAACATCAGGCCGACCAACTGGCGGCGTTGTCCGAGCAGGAATAATGGAATATCAATACTGGTTACGTGAAGCAATAAGCCAACTTCAGGCGAGCGAAAGCCCACGCCGTGACGCTGAAATCTTATTGGAGTATGTCACTGGCAGGGGGCGGACTTTTATTCTGGCCTTTGGTGAAACGCAGCTGACTGACGAACAATGTCAGCAACTTGATGCGCTACTGACACGTCGTCGCGATGGTGAACCCATTGCTCATTTAACCGGGGTGCGAGAATTCTGGTCGTTGCCGTTATTTGTTTCGCCAGCGACCTTAATTCCGCGCCCGGATACGGAGTGTCTGGTGGAGCAGGCACTGGCGCGGTTGCCTGAACAACCTTGCCGTATTCTCGATCTCGGGACGGGTACCGGGGCGATTGCGCTTGCGCTGGCTAGCGAGCGCCCGGACTGCGAAATTATCGCTGTAGATCGTATGCCTGATGCTGTCTCCCTGGCACAACGTAATGCCCAGCATCTGGCGATCAAAAATATCCACATTCTGCAAAGCGACTGGTTTAGCGCGCTAGCCGGGCAGCAGTTTGCGATGATTGTCAGCAATCCGCCGTATATTGACGAGCAGGACCCACATCTTCAACAAGGCGATGTCCGCTTTGAGCCGCTCACTGCGCTGGTTGCGGCAGACAGTGGAATGGCAGACATCGTGCATATCATCGAACAGTCGCGTAACGCGCTGGTATCCGGCGGCTTTCTGCTTCTGGAACATGGCTGGCAGCAGGGCGAAGCGGTGCGACAAGCATTTATCCTCGCGGGGTATCATGACGTCGAAACCTGCCGTGACTATGGTGATAACGAGCGCGTAACGCTCGGCCGCTATTATCAATGACAAGTTTTTCTACACTGCTTAGTGTTCATCTTATTAGTATCGCGCTTTCTGTTGGGCTATTAACCTTACGTTTCTGGCTACGTTATCAGAAGCATCCACAGGCATTTGCTCGCTGGACGCGCATTGTGCCGCCGGTTGTCGATACGGTGTTATTGTTAAGCGGCATTGCGTTGATGGCTAAAGCGCACATCCTGCCATTTTCTGGGCAGGCACAGTGGCTGACTGAAAAGCTGTTTGGAGTTATCATTTATATCGTTTTGGGTTTTATTGCACTCGATTATCGTCGTATGCACAGTCAGCAGGCGCGCATTATTGCCTTCCCGCTGGCGTTGGTGGTGCTGTACATCATCATTAAACTCGCCACCACAAAAGTACCGTTACTGGGGTAAGTCATGAGATCGTTAGCTGATTTCGAATTTAATAAAGCGCCATTGTGCGAAGGCATGATCCTGGCTTGCGAAGCAATCCGCCGCGATTTTCCCTCGCAAGATGTTTACGACGAACTGGAGCGTCTCGTTAGTCTGGCGAAGGAAGAAATCAGCCAGCTTCTGCCTTTAGAAGAGCAGCTGGAAAAACTGATCGCGCTGTTTTACGGCGACTGGGGATTTAAAGCCTCACGCGGCGTTTATCGTCTTTCCGATGCATTATGGCTGGACCAGGTGTTAAAGAATCGACAGGGCAGTGCGGTATCATTAGGTGCGGTTTTATTATGGGTCGCGAATCGTCTCGATTTGCCGCTGCTGCCGGTGATTTTCCCTACGCAGCTGATATTGCGCATTGAATGTCCGGATGGCGAAATTTGGCTGATTAATCCTTTTAACGGTGAATCGTTAAGCGAACATATGCTGGACGTATGGTTAAAGGGAAATATCAGCCCGTCGGCGGAACTGTTTTATGAAGACCTTGATGAAGCTGATAACATTGAGGTAATCCGCAAATTGCTGGATACACTCAAAGCCTCGTTGATGGAAGAAAATCAGATGGAGCTGGCGTTACGCACCAGCGAAGCTTTATTACAATTCAACCCTGAAGATCCCTATGAAATTCGCGATCGCGGGTTGATTTATGCGCAACTGGATTGCGAACACGTTGCGTTGAACGATTTAAGTTATTTCGTTGAACAGTGTCCGGAAGACCCGATCAGCGAAATGATCCGTGCGCAAATAAATAACATCGCGCATAAACATATTGTGCTGCATTAATTAATCGACATTTTACTCAAGATTAAGGCGATCCTATGAAACAAAAAGTGGTTAGCATTGGCGACATCAACGTAGCAAATGACCTGCCGTTCGTACTGTTTGGTGGTATGAACGTGCTGGAATCTCGCGATCTGGCGATGCGCATTTGCGAGCACTACGTAACCGTGACCCAGAAACTGGGTATCCCTTACGTGTTCAAAGCCTCTTTTGACAAAGCCAACCGCTCCTCCATCCACTCTTATCGTGGACCGGGCCTGGAAGAAGGGATGAAAATCTTCCAGGAATTGAAGCAGACTTTTGGCGTGAAAATTATCACCGACGTTCACGAACCAAGTCAGGCACAGCCCGTTGCTGATGTCGTGGATGTGATTCAGTTGCCGGCGTTTCTTGCTCGCCAGACTGACCTGGTTGAAGCCATGGCGAAAACCGGTGCGGTAATTAACGTCAAGAAACCACAGTTTGTCAGCCCGGGACAGATGGGTAATATCGTTGATAAATTCAAAGAAGGCGGCAACGAAAAAGTGATTCTTTGCGATCGCGGTGCTAACTTCGGCTATGACAACCTGGTTGTCGATATGCTGGGCTTCAGCATTATGAAGAAAGTGTCTGGTAACTCGCCGGTGATTTTCGACGTGACCCACGCACTGCAATGCCGCGATCCTTTTGGCGCAGCTTCCGGCGGTCGTCGTGCTCAGGTGGCTGAGCTGGCACGAGCCGGTATGGCGGTAGGTCTGGCGGGGCTGTTTATTGAAGCGCATCCGGATCCGGAACATGCGAAATGTGATGGTCCATCCGCGCTGCCGCTGGCTAAACTGGAACCGTTCCTCAAGCAGATGAAAGCGATTGATGATCTGGTGAAAGGTTTCGAAGAACTGGATACCAGCAAGTAATCTTTTTGTTTGAAAAATAAAGTCTTAGCGTTCTGCGTTAAGACTTTTTTTATGGGTGCCGGATACAAAAAAGGCCGCAGGCTGTTACCCCTGCGGCCGGTTTCGGGCGCATATTGCCATCACGGCAGCCTGACGCCCGTTTTCGCCTTACTTCCGGTTACGCCACCAGCCGACAATCGCTGCGGTAATAATTCCCGCCAGGATCGGTGCTGCCAGGTCGTGCCAGAAAATCATGGCAAACTGCGCGAGCGTCATATAGCCGCCTTGTTGTAATGACAACATTTTGCGGCTATTCTTGAATTGTTGATGGTTCAAGATTAGCCCCCGTTTTGTTGTCAGGTTTTACCTCTCAACGTGCGGGGGTTTTCTCTTTCCAGCAACCAATGCCACCAGGGATAAAGCCCCCGCAACATTGCGCCTCACCGGATAATTCCGGCTTGGTGTGGATACTACGACTCAATTCATCTTCACTTCATCCCTGAAATGTTTGCAATGAAGAGTGCATTCCGGTTTTTCAACAGCTGTTACAGTCGTTTCATGAGTACTCTGGATGATGCTTCCAGCTCGGGTTGCCAATATTTACTTGTGGAAGAGATAAAGACAAAAATGGCCGCAGGCTGTTACCCCTGCGGCCGGTTTCGGGCGCATATTGCCATCACGGCAGCCTGACGCCCGTTTTCACCTTACTTCCGGTTACGCCACCAGCTGACAATCGCTGCGGTAATAATCCCCGCCAGGATCGGTGCTGCCAGGTCGTGCCAGAAAGTCATGGTAAACTGCGCGAGCGTCATATAGCCGCCTTGTTGTAATGACAACATTTTGCGGCTATTCTTGAAGTGTCTGGTTTCAAGATTAGCCCCCGTTTTGTTGTCAGGTTTTACCTCTCAACGTGCGGGGGTTTTCTCTTTCCAGCAACCAATGCCACCAGGGATAAAGCCCCCGCAACATTGCGCCTCACCGGATAATTCCGGCTTGGTGTGGATACTACGTCTCAATTCATCTTCACTTCATCCCTGAAATGTTTGCAATAAAGAGTACATTCCGGCTTTTCAACAGCTGTTGCAGTGGTTTCGTGCAGGTTGTGGTACAGGCTCGCAATTCTGATTAACGAGCTGTCCAGGTAGTATGAAGAAATACAATAAGCAGGAATTTATCTTATCTCCCCCGATTTCCGTCATCGGAGGAGATATAACTGTCAGGCAAATATCGTCATCAAATAGGCGGCAAACAGTGCCAGATGCGCTGCGCCATTGAGCACGTTAGTACGTCCGGTGGAGAAGGAGATATGGCACAGCACTAAAGAGGCCACCATCACCACCATTTCTGGCGCACCAAGTGCAAACTGTAATTCGTTACCCGTCATAAAGGCAATTAGCGTGACGACAGGTACGGTAAGCGAAATGGTTGCTAACACTGAACCAAAGAACAGATTCATCGCGCGCTGGACCTGGTTGTTCAACACTGCTTTTAACGCACCTAAACCTTCCGGCGACAGAATCAACAGAGCCACCAGGAAGCCAGTAAAGGCGACAGGGGCATTCATGCTGTCGAGCAATGTCTCCAGCGGGCTGGCATTCATTTTGGTGACTGCAATAACGGCAATCAGATGGATAATCAACCAGATAGCATGCCACACGCTGCTATGGGCAGACGGTTTACCGTGATGCGGGTCATCGTCATCACTGTCATCTTCGTGCTCGTAGACAAACAAACTTTGATGCGTTTTGGTCTGGATCAGCAAAAATACGCCATACATTGCCGCAGAAATTAATGCTACCAGTAACGCCTGACCGGTTGAAAAATTCGCCGCAGGCAGAGCCATTGGAAATACCAGTACGATTATCGCCAGGGGGAACAGCGCAATTAAATACTGCTTGATACCAAACAGATTCATATATTGGGTGGCAAACTTACGACCGCCCAACAATAATGAAAAGCCAACCAGCCCACCGGTAACAATCATAATGATTGAATAGAGCGTATCACGCATTAGCGTTGGCGCGGCGTCGCCGGTTGCCATTAAAGCTGAAATCAAACTGACTTCAAGAATAACCACTGAAAGGCTAAGAATAAGCGAACCGTAAGGTTCTCCCAGGCGATGGGCTAATACGTCCGCATGACGGACAACACTAAAGGCGCTACTTAAAATACCAATAAGCGCAAGAAGATTGATGGCAATGACCACTGGTAATGTCTGGTTGCTTCCCCACAGGAACAGCACTACCAGCGCCAGAACCGGGAAAATAAGCGAAGTCTCCTTGTGGCGGGTTTTTACCGCCTCTTGAGCATTTGACATTATGGTTATCCCTTTGCAGATGAATTTATCGAAAATGTAAAAAATAGGTAGGAAAAATAACAGAAAGTGTCTGGATATCGGTAACATTTTACGAATTTTTACCCCACTGTCGATTTTTTACTCATTGGGACATAAAAATAAGTATTACGTTTAGACAATGTTTGTTTTAGCGTTTCTTAAGAACAGTCTGACATGAAAATTCTTATGTTTTGGCAAGAGTAGATATTGTTGACCACACTTAATGTTCAACTTTGTAAAAGGAGTCAACGATGCCGTATAAAACGAAAAGCGATCTGCCGGAAAGCGTAAAGCACGTTCTACCGTCTCATGCCCAGGATATCTATAAAGAAGCGTTCAACAGCGCATGGGATCAATATAAAGATAAAGACGATCGGCGTGATGACGCCAGTCGCGAAGAAACCGCGCATAAAGTGGCCTGGGCTGCTGTGAAGCATGAATATGCCAAAGGGGATGATGATAAATGGCATAAAAAATCGTAAAACCGGTAGCTTAGTTAAAGCTATTCGTGCGGTGTTGCCTTGCAAGTGGTCCGTGGATTGCATATTGTCCCGTTAGTGGTTTCAAAATGAGCAGTAAAAATGTCCGGAAGACACCAAAAAGTTGTCGCAGGGAAGTATGCAGTGGCGGAGGTGTAAGGTGATAACGCGTGATTTCTTGATGAATGCCGATTGTAAAACGGCATTTGGTGCCATTGAAGAATCACTCTTATGGTCAGCAGAGCAACGGGCGGCTTCGCTGGCGGCGACGCTGGCTTGTCGACCTGATGAGGGACCGGTGTGGATCTTCGGTTATGGATCGTTGATGTGGAATCCGGCACTGGAGTTTACCGAGTCGTGCACCGGTACACTGGTTGGATGGCATCGCGCGTTTTGCCTGCGCCTGACCGCCGGGCGCGGGACTGCGCACCAGCCGGGACGGATGCTTGCACTGAAAGAGGGCGGACGCACTACAGGCGTCGCCTATCGACTGCCAGAAGAGACGCTGGAGCAGGAACTAACCCTGTTGTGGAAGCGCGAGATGATTACCGGCTGTTATCTGCCAACCTGGTGTCAGCTTGATCTTGATGATGGATGCACAGTAAACGCCATTGTGTTTATTATGGACCCGCGACATCCAGAATATGAATCTGACACTCGCGCTCAGGTCATCGCGCCGTTGATTGCGGCGGCGAGCGGTCCGCTGGGAACCAACGCACAATACCTGTTTTGACTGGAACAGGAGCTTATCAAACTGGGAATGCAGGACGATGGGCTGAATGATTTGCTGGTATCGGTAAAAAAACTGCTGGCGGAGAATTATCCGGATGGTGTGTTACGGCCGGGATTCGCCTGAGTAAACTTCCCTCATAGTGGGGCGTCAGACGCCCCCTCAAACATTAAAATGTGAGCACTTTATCGGCTGACAGCGTCCATTGCGCCAGTTCCACAAGAGTACCGATTTCCACCCCATCAATAAGAGGAAGTGTGCTAATCCCGCGCCCGTCGGTACAGGTTTTGCACAATTTCACCGGTACATTCTGAGCGGTAAGGATCTCCAGCATTTGCTGAATGTTGTAGCCTTCCCCTGGTTTTTGCCCGCGCAACCCGGCTGTGACCGCATCAGACATCAGGAACAGACGCAGATCCAGATTGCTCTCCTGCTCTCGTAACGCAATGGCCAGCCGCAAGCTGTTAAACAAGGATTCGCTCCCGTAAGGTGCGCCATTGGCAACGATCACGATTTTTTGCATTATTTACTCCTGTATTCAGGGAATTAGACATTCATCTTCTATCTTACTGCTTCTGCAGCGTCTGACCAATCGGTCACATTTTTAAGGATTTTCCTGAAAGCGCGAGAAAATACGACAAAAGTTGCCAGTAATCGTTATTCTTTAAGGCTATGGTTTTTCATTATTACCGGAAGTTACCGACGTTTTGAGCCGTTTCGTTCCTCGCATTATCCCGTTTTATTTACTCTTGCTTGTAGCAGGCGGTACAGCTAACGCACAATCTACCTTCGAGCAAAAAGCGGCAAATCCCTTTGATAATAACAATGATGGTCTGCCGGATTTAGGCATGGCTCCCGAAAATCATGATGGGGAAAAACACTTTGCTGAAATTGTGAAAGATTTCGGCGAAACCAGTATGAATGATAACGGGCTGGATACTGGCGAGCAGGCAAAAGCTTTCGCATTGGGAAAAGTCCGCGACGCGCTTAGTCAACAGGTTAATCAGCACGTAGAGTCCTGGCTATCACCGTGGGGAAATGCCAGTGTTGACGTCAAAGTGGATAACGAAGGACATTTCACCGGCAGTCGTGGAAGCTGGTTTGTGCCGTTACAAGATAATGATCGTTATCTCACCTGGAGCCAGCTTGGTCTTACTCAGCAGGATGATGGGTTGGTGAGCAATGTGGGCGTTGGGCAACGCTGGGCGCGCGGCAACTGGCTGGTGGGTTATAACACTTTTTATGACAACTTGCTGGACGAAAATCTTCAGCGAGCGGGCTTTGGTGCCGAAGCGTGGGGCGAATATTTGCGACTATCGGCAAACTTTTATCAGCCGTTTGCTGCATGGCATGAACAGACAGCCACGCAGGAACAACGGATGGCGCGCGGGTATGACCTGACAGCCCGGATGCGCATGCCGTTCTATCAACACCTCAATACCAGTGTCAGCGTAGAACAGTATTTTGGTGATCGTGTTGATTTGTTTAACTCTGGTACGGGTTATCACAATCCCGTCGCGTTGAGTCTGGGATTAAATTACACCCCTGTGCCATTAGTCACTGTGACGGCCCAGCATAAACAGGGTGAAAGTGGCGAGAATCAAAATAACCTCGGGCTGAATCTTAATTACCGCTTTGGTGTACCGCTCAAAAAACAACTTTCTGCGGGTGAGGTTGCCGAAAGTCAGTCGTTACGTGGTAGTCGCTATGACAATCCGCAGCGAAATAATCTACCGACTCTTGAGTACCGACAGCGAAAAACGTTAACGGTGTTTCTGGCGACACCGCCGTGGGATCTAAAACCTGGCGAAACAGTGCCGCTGAAATTACAAATCCGCAGTCGTTACGGTATTCGGCAACTGATTTGGCAGGGCGATACGCAGATATTAAGTTTGACGCCGGGCGCACAAGCCAACAGCGCGGAGGGCTGGACGCTGATCATGCCTGACTGGCAGAACGGGGAAGGGGCAAGCAATCACTGGCGATTGTCGGTGGTGGTGGAAGATAACCAGGGGCAGCGTGTCTCCTCCAATGAGATCACGCTAACGCTTGTCGAACCGTTCGATGCATTGTCAAACGACGAACTGCGCTGGGAACCGTAATCAGAAAATGCGCTCCTGATGCACCCATACCGCTGCTTCCACGCGAGACTTGAGCTTCATTTTCTTCAGCATGTGCTTGACGTGCACTTTTACTGTGCTTTCGGTGATATCCAGGCGGCGGGCAATCATCTTGTTCGGCAAACCCTGGGCAATCAGCTTGAGAATATCGCGCTCGCGTGGGGTTAACTGGTTAACATCGCGCTCAGTAGTGGCACGGTTAGCGCGCAAGCTGGCGGCCAGAACAGGCGTTAATGCTTCGCTTAATACCATTTCGCCAGCAGCTGCCTGATGCAATGCTTTCAGCAGATCTTCCGGTTCCATATCTTTTAACAGATAGCCATCCGCGCCGCGTTTCAGTGCGGTGACCACATCTTCTTCATGGTTAGAGACGCTGAATACCACAATGCGCCCTGAGAGGGACTTTTCGCGCAGTTTATCCAGCGTTTCCAGACCGTTCATGCCGGGCATATTGAGATCTAACAGGATCAGATCGGGATCAAGAGATTCCGCCAGTTCAATACCCTGTTCGCCATTACTCGCTTCGCCAACCACGGTGATATCTGGTGCCATACTGATAAGCTGTTTTACGCCAGTTCGCAGCATCGGGTGATCGTCAATCAGCAGGATAGTAGCCGGTTCCTGATTACTCATGGGTATCTCCTTGGACGTCTGTGAAAGTTTTTTCGGGAATAAAGGTGACCACCACTTCGGTGCCACCTGATTCACGACGGCGGACGCGGCAATCGCCTCGTAAACTTTGCGCACGGTCGCGCATTATTATCATGCCGTAGTGATTGCTGCGGATGGCATTTTCAGGCACGCCGCAGCCGTTATCCTGGACGGTCAGTTTGACCTGATTATCGTTTTGCGCCACCGTCACCACGACTTCACTCGCTTGCGAATGTTTGAGGGCGTTACTTAATGCCTCACGGGCAATTTGCAACAAGTGGATTGCCTGATGCGAAGGCACCAGGCGAGGCGGCAATTGATAATCCAGCTTCACCGGGAAGCCAAATTTGGCGCTGTACTCTTCGCAACTCGCCTCCAGCGCCGGACGTAATCCAGGCTCGGTGAGCTGCAAGCGGAATGTGGTGAGCAATTCACGCAACTGCGCCCAGGATGCATTCAGTTCGTTACGGATCTGACTTAACAGTTCGCGGCTGCTTTCTGGCAGCGCATCGCCCTGCATCTGTAAACAACTCACCTGCATCTTCATGCAAGAGAGAGATTGGGCAATAGAATCATGCAGTTCGCGCGCAATGGTGGCACGCTCTTCCATCACGATCAACTGTTGCTGACGTTCCTGATGGCGATCCAGCGCCAGCGTGGCGGTGAGTTGTTCAACCAGGGTATCCACCAGTTGTTGTTGATCATGGCTAAGATGACGCCCCTGCGGCAGGGTCGCCAGCAAAATACCGTACTGCGTATGAGAGTCAGCCAGCCGCCACTTCAGGGTTGTGCCGCGATCACCAACGGGTAATACGCCGCGCGGGCAGAGCTGGCAGCCTTTATCATCACAAGTCATATCTGGTTGGCAGGTAAACTCCTGATGATTCTCTTCATCATCAGTATCATAAACCCGCAGTTCGATATCACGTAGCAGGGTTAAATTCTGTAAGCCGTTGAGTACAGGTGACAGGCGTTCACACAGCGGGGCTTGGGAATGCAAACGGCGGTTAGCCTGCCATAAAAAAGAGAGGATCTGATTTTTATGCTCCAGCCCGGCGGTTTTCTCCTGAACCCGCTGCTCAAGTACGGCATAACTTTCGGCCAGTTCTGCAGACATATTGTTCAACGCAGTTCCAAGCATCGCCATTTCGTTGCGCCCGCTGATGTTTGCGCGTTGGGTAAAATCGCGATGACTGACGGCACTCGCCATTGCCAGCAGTTGCCGCCACGGTTGTAGCAGTCGCGCCCGCAACCAGATAATAGTGAACACCAGTAAAAGTGCCATAAATACCGCCATTACCCGATGGACCAGTACCACTGTCTCGATGCGCATTTCCGTGGTGCGGTCAAAACCAGATACCAGTTGATCAAGCCCGGCAACAAACTGGCTGACATCCGCTGACACCGTTTCTCGGTTTTGTGCACGCATCAACGCAGGGATCAGTTCATTACGCCAGTAATCTTGTAAACCCTGTAATTGCGCCAGTTGTCCGTCTCGTTCTGCTGCTCGAGTCAACTCGGCGCTAAATGCCGTTTGTTCCATCTCTTTAATTAAGGGCTTGTCTTTCTCGCTTAATGGCACTGCTGCCAACAGACGGTAACTTTGCATGCGCAGCGATCCCGCTTTGTTGATCGCATGGGCGCTGCCCTGAACGCCTTGCACCAGCCAGCCAGAAACCGCCATCCCTGCCAGTCCAATAGCAGTAGAAAGCAACACAATAAGCGCAACCTGATTAACCAGGGTGAGCGGAGAGAGACAACGTTTAAGCATGTAAACCTCTTCCTTCAGGCTTTAAATGAGCAATAACCTTAATGAATGTGACGATACATTCTGGAATGGCAGTATTCTCGGCTATTGGCTGAAGTATACCCATACCCGGAAAGAGTTACTCCTTATTTGCCGTGTGGTTAGTCGCTTTACATCGGTAAGGGTAGGGATTTTACAGCACTGTGAAAAATCTCATAATTTTTATGAAATCACTGTACTCACTATGGGTAATGATAAATATCAATGATAGATAAAGTTATCTTATCGTTTGATTTACATCAAATTGCCTTTAGCTACAGACACTAAGGTGGCAGACATCGAAACGAGTATCAGAGGTGTCTATGAGTCACTCATCCGCCCCCGAAAGGGCTACTGGAGCTGTCATTACAGATTGGCGACCGGAAGATCCTGCGTTCTGGCAACAACGCGGTCAACGTATTGCCAGCCGCAACCTGTGGATTTCCGTTCCCTGTCTGCTGCTGGCGTTTTGCGTATGGATGTTGTTCAGCGCTGTTGCGGTGAACTTACCGAAAGTCGGCTTTAATTTTACGACAGATCAGCTATTTATGCTGACTGCGCTACCTTCAGTTTCTGGCGCGTTATTACGTGTTCCATACTCCTTTATGGTTCCAATCTTCGGTGGTCGTCGCTGGACGGCGTTCAGCACCGGTATTCTGATTATTCCTTGTGTCTGGCTGGGTTTTGCCGTGCAGGATACCTCCACGCCTTATAGCGTCTTCATCATCATCTCTCTGCTGTGCGGCTTTGCTGGCGCGAACTTCGCTTCCAGTATGGCAAACATCAGCTTCTTCTTTCCGAAACAGAAGCAGGGTGGCGCGCTGGGCCTGAATGGTGGTCTGGGCAACATGGGCGTTAGCGTTATGCAGTTGGTTGCTCCGCTGGTGGTATCACTGTCGATTTTCGCAGTATTTGGTAGCCAGGGCGTCAAACAGCCGGATGGGACTGAGCTGTATCTGGCGAATGCGTCCTGGATATGGGTGCCGTTCCTTGCCATCTTCACCATTGCGGCGTGGTTTGGCATGAACGATCTTGCTACCTCGAAAGCCTCCATCAAGGAGCAGTTGCCGGTACTCAAACGGGGTCATCTGTGGATTATGAGCCTGCTGTATCTGGCAACCTTCGGCTCCTTTATCGGCTTCTCCGCGGGCTTTGCGATGCTGTCAAAAACGCAGTTCCCGGATGTTCAGATTCTGCAATACGCTTTCTTCGGGCCGTTTATTGGTGCGCTGGCGCGTTCTGCAGGTGGTGCATTATCTGACCGTCTGGGCGGAACTCGTGTCACGCTGGTGAACTTTATTCTGATGGCGATTTTCAGCGGCCTGCTGTTCCTGACCTTACCGACTGACGGGCAGGGCGGAAGCTTCATGGCGTTCTTCGCGGTCTTCCTGGCGCTGTTCCTGACAGCTGGGCTGGGTAGTGGTTCCACTTTCCAGATGATTTCAGTGATCTTCCGTAAACTGACAATGGATCGCGTGAAAGCAGAAGGGGGTTCTGACGAACGTGCGATGCGTGAAGCGGCAACCGACACGGCGGCGGCGTTGGGTTTCATCTCTGCGATTGGCGCGATTGGTGGCTTCTTTATCCCGAAAGCGTTTGGTAGCTCGCTGGCATTAACGGGTTCGCCAGTCGGCGCAATGAAGGTATTTTTGATTTTCTATATCGCCTGCGTAGTGATTACCTGGACGGTATATGGTCGGCATTCTAAAAAATAAATCTTAATATTTGATTATCCTTTGCGCGGCATGATGTCGCGCTTTTTTTATGCGTTATTTAGTTACAACATACTAATGTTATATGGCTTATTTCGCCGGATTTCATTAAGAGCCATTAATATGTTACCCATGGGGAATACTCCTTAATACCCATCTGCATAAAAATCTTCATGCTTTAAATAACTACAGGTATAAAACGTCTTAATTTACAGCATGTTATGCTTTAACTGTTAATTATCCTAAAGGGGTATCTTAGGAATTTACTTTATTTTTCATCCCCATCACACTTGATCGTTATCAATTCCCACGCTGTTTCAGAGCGTTACCTTGCCCTTAAACATTAGCAATGTCGATTTATCAGAGGGCCGACAGGCTCCCACAGGAGAAAACCGATGAGTAAATTCCTGGACCGGTTTCGCTACTTCAAACAGAAGGGTGAAACCTTTGCCGATGGGCATGGCCAGCTTCTCAATACCAACCGTGACTGGGAGGATGGATATCGCCAGCGTTGGCAGCATGACAAAATCGTCCGCTCTACCCACGGGGTAAACTGCACCGGCTCCTGCAGCTGGAAAATCTACGTCAAAAACGGTCTGGTCACCTGGGAAACCCAGCAGACTGACTATCCGCGTACCCGTCCGGATCTGCCAAACCATGAACCTCGCGGCTGCCCGCGCGGTGCCAGCTACTCCTGGTATCTTTACAGCGCCAACCGCCTGAAATACCCGATGATGCGCAAACGCCTGATGAAAATGTGGCGTGAAGCGAAGGCGCTGCATAGCGATCCGGTTGAGGCATGGGCTTCTATCATTGAAGACGCCGATAAAGCGAAAAGCTTTAAGCAGGCGCGTGGACGCGGTGGTTTTGTTCGTTCTTCCTGGCAGGAAGTGAACGAACTGATCGCCGCATCTAACGTTTACACCATCAAAAACTACGGCCCGGACCGTGTCGCTGGCTTCTCGCCAATTCCGGCAATGTCGATGGTTTCTTACGCATCGGGTGCACGCTATCTCTCGCTGATTGGCGGTACTTGCTTAAGCTTCTACGACTGGTACTGCGACTTGCCTCCTGCGTCTCCGCAAACCTGGGGCGAGCAAACTGACGTACCGGAATCTGCTGACTGGTACAACTCCAGCTACATCATCGCCTGGGGGTCAAACGTGCCGCAGACGCGTACCCCGGATGCTCACTTCTTTACTGAAGTGCGTTACAAAGGGACCAAAACTGTTGCCGTCACACCAGACTACGCTGAAATCGCCAAACTGTGCGATCTGTGGCTGGCACCGAAACAGGGCACCGATGCGGCAATGGCGCTGGCGATGGGCCACGTAATGCTGCGTGAATTCCACCTCGACAACCCAAGCCAGTATTTCACCGACTATGTGCGTCGCTACACCGACATGCCGATGCTGGTGATGCTGGAAGAACGCGACGGTTACTACGCTGCAGGTCGTATGCTGCGCGCTGCTGATCTGGTTGATGCGCTGGGCCAGGAAAACAATCCGGAATGGAAAACTGTCGCCTTTAATACCAATGGCGAAATGGTTGCGCCGAACGGTTCTATTGGCTTCCGCTGGGGCGAGAAGGGCAAATGGAATCTTGAGCAGCGCGACGGCAAAACTGGCGAAGAAACCGAGCTGCAACTGAGCCTGCTGGGTAGCCAGGATGAGATCGCTGAGGTAGGTTTCCCGTACTTTGGTGGCGACGGCACGGAACACTTCAACAAAGTGGAACTGGAAAACGTGCTGCTGCACAAACTGCCGGTGAAACGCCTGCAACTGGCTGATGGCAGCACCGCCCTGGTGACCACCGTTTATGATCTGACGCTGGCAAACTACGGTCTGGAACGTGGCCTGAACGACGTTAACTGTGCAACCAGCTATGACGATGTGAAAGCTTATACCCCGGCCTGGGCCGAGCAGATTACCGGCGTTTCTCGCAGCCAGATTATTCGCATCGCCCGTGAATTTGCCGATAACGCTGATAAAACGCACGGTCGTTCGATGATTATCGTCGGTGCGGGGCTGAACCACTGGTATCACCTCGATATGAACTATCGTGGTCTGATCAACATGCTGATTTTCTGCGGCTGTGTCGGTCAGAGCGGGGGCGGCTGGGCGCACTATGTAGGTCAGGAAAAACTGCGTCCGCAAACCGGCTGGCAGCCGCTGGCGTTTGCCCTTGACTGGCAGCGTCCGGCGCGTCACATGAACAGCACTTCTTATTTCTATAACCACTCCAGCCAGTGGCGTTATGAAACCGTCACGGCGGAAGAGTTGCTGTCACCGATGGCGGACAAATCCCGCTATACCGGACACTTGATCGACTTTAACGTCCGTGCGGAACGCATGGGCTGGCTGCCGTCTGCACCGCAGTTAGGCACTAACCCGCTGACTATCGCTGGCGAAGCGGAAAAAGCCGGGATGAATCCGGTGGACTATACGGTGAAATCCCTGAAAGAGGGTTCCATCCGTTTTGCGGCAGAACAACCAGAAAACGGTAAAAACCACCCGCGCAACCTGTTCATCTGGCGTTCTAACCTGCTCGGTTCTTCCGGTAAAGGTCATGAGTTTATGCTCAAGTACCTGCTGGGGACGGAGCACGGTATCCAGGGTAAAGATCTGGGGCAACAGGGCGGCGTGAAGCCGGAAGAAGTGGACTGGCAGGACAATGGTCTGGAAGGCAAGCTGGATCTGGTGGTTACGCTGGACTTCCGTCTGTCGAGCACCTGTCTCTATTCCGACATCATTTTGCCGACGGCGACCTGGTACGAAAAAGACGACATGAATACTTCGGATATGCATCCGTTTATTCACCCGCTGTCTGCGGCGGTCGATCCGGCCTGGGAAGCGAAAAGCGACTGGGAAATTTACAAAGCCATCGCGAAGAAATTCTCCGAAGTGTGCGTCGGTCATCTGGGTAAAGAAACCGACATCGTCACGCTGCCTATCCAGCACGACTCTGCCGCTGAACTGGCGCAGCCGCTGGATGTGAAAGACTGGAAAAAAGGCGAGTGCGACCTGATCCCTGGTAAAACCGCGCCACACATTATGGTCGTAGAGCGCGATTATCCGGCGACTTACGAACGCTTTACCTCTATCGGCCCGCTGATGGAGAAAATCGGTAATGGCGGTAAAGGGATTGCCTGGAACACCCAGAGCGAGATGGATCTGCTGCGTAAGCTCAACTACACCAAAGCGGAAGGTCCGGCGAAAGGCCAGCCGATGCTGAACACCGCAATTGATGCGGCAGAGATGATCCTGACGCTGGCACCGGAAACCAACGGTCAGGTAGCCGTGAAAGCCTGGGCTGCCCTGAGCGAGTTTACCGGTCGTGACCATACGCATCTGGCGCTGAATAAAGAAGACGAGAAGATTCGCTTCCGCGATATTCAGGCACAGCCGCGCAAAATCATCTCCAGCCCGACCTGGTCTGGCCTTGAAGATGAACACGTTTCTTACAACGCCGGTTACACCAACGTTCACGAGCTGATCCCGTGGCGTACGCTCTCTGGCCGTCAGCAGCTGTATCAGGATCACCAATGGATGCGTGATTTCGGTGAAAGCCTGCTGGTTTATCGTCCGCCGATCGACACCCGTTCGGTGAAAGAAGTGATGGGCCAGAAATCCAACGACAACCCGGAAAAAGCGCTCAACTTCCTGACGCCGCACCAGAAGTGGGGTATCCACTCCACCTACAGCGACAACCTGCTGATGCTGACTTTAGGTCGCGGTGGTCCGGTGGTCTGGTTGAGTGAAGCCGATGCCAAAGATCTGGGTATCGCCGATAACGACTGGATTGAAGTCTTCAACAGCAACGGTGCTCTGACTGCCCGTGCGGTTGTCAGCCAGCGTGTTCCGGCAGGGATGACCATGATGTACCACGCGCAGGAACGTATCGTTAACCTGCCTGGTTCGGAAATTACCCAACAGCGTGGTGGTATCCATAACTCGGTCACCCGTATCACGCCGAAACCGACGCATATGATCGGCGGCTATGCCCATCTGGCATACGGCTTTAACTACTACGGCACCGTAGGTTCTAACCGCGATGAGTTTGTTGTAGTGCGTAAGATGAAGAACATTGACTGGTTAGATGGCGAAGGCAATGACCAGGTACAGGAGAGCGTAAAATGAAAATTCGTTCACAAGTCGGCATGGTGCTGAATCTCGATAAGTGCATCGGCTGCCACACCTGTTCAGTTACCTGTAAAAACGTCTGGACCAGCCGTGAAGGCGTGGAATACGCGTGGTTCAACAACGTGGAAACCAAGCCGGGTCAGGGCTTCCCGACTGACTGGGAAAACCAGGAAAAATACAAAGGCGGCTGGATCCGTAAAATCAACGGCAAACTGCAGCCGCGCATGGGTAACCGTGCCATGTTGCTGGGTAAAATCTTCGCTAACCCGCATCTGCCGGGGATCGACGATTATTACGAGCCGTTCGATTTTGACTATCAGAACCTGCATACCGCGCCGGAAGGCAGCAAATCGCAGCCGATTGCCCGTCCGCGTTCGCTGATTACCGGGGAACGGATGGCGAAAATCGAAAAAGGGCCGAACTGGGAAGATGACCTGGGTGGTGAGTTTGACAAACTGGCGAAAGACAAGAACTTCGACAACATCCAGAAGGCGATGTATAGCCAGTTCGAAAACACCTTTATGATGTATTTGCCGCGCCTGTGCGAACACTGCCTGAACCCGGCATGTGTGGCGACCTGCCCGAGCGGTGCGATTTACAAGCGTGAAGAAGATGGCATCGTCCTGATCGACCAGGATAAATGCCGTGGCTGGCGTATGTGCATCACCGGATGCCCGTACAAAAAAATCTACTTCAACTGGAAGAGCGGTAAGTCTGAGAAGTGCATCTTCTGCTATCCGCGTATTGAAGCGGGTCAGCCGACCGTGTGCTCAGAAACCTGTGTCGGTCGTATCCGTTATCTTGGCGTGCTGCTGTACGATGCCGACGCGATTGAACGTGCAGCCAGCACCGAGAACGAGAAAGATCTTTACCAGCGTCAGCTGGAGGTGTTCCTCGATCCGAACGATCCGAAAGTCATCGAGCAGGCGATTAAAGACGGTATTCCGCTGAGCGTTATTGAAGCCGCACAGCAGTCGCCGGTTTATAAAATGGCAATGGAATGGAAACTGGCGCTGCCGCTGCATCCAGAATATCGCACACTGCCGATGGTCTGGTACGTGCCGCCTCTGTCTCCGATTCAGTCTGCAGCAGACGCGGGTGAGCTGGGTAGCAACGGCATTCTGCCAGACGTCGAAAGCTTGCGTATTCCGGTACAGTATCTGGCGAATCTGCTGACCGCCGGTGATACCAAACCGGTACTGCGCGCACTGAAACGTATGCTGGCGATGCGTCATTACAAACGTGCTGAAACCGTTGACGGTAAAGTTGATACCCGTGCGCTGGAAGAGGTCGGTCTGACCGAAGCCCAGGCACAGGAGATGTACCGTTATCTGGCGATTGCTAACTACGAAGATCGCTTTGTGGTGCCGAGTAGTCATCGTGAACTGGCACGGGAAGCCTTCCCGGAGAAAAATGGCTGCGGCTTTACCTTTGGTGATGGCTGCCACGGTTCAGATACCAAATTCAATCTGTTCAACAGCCGTCGTATCGATGCCATCGATGTGACCAGCAAAACGGAGCCGCATCCATGATCGAACTCGTGATTGTATCGCGTCTCCTTGAATATCCGGATGCTGCCTTATGGCAGCATCAACAAGAGATGTTTGAGGCGATTGCTGCGTCGAAAAATCTGTCGAAAGAAGATGCCCATGCGCTGGGCATTTTCCTGCGCGATTTAACGGCGATGGATCCGCTCGATGCCCAGGCCCAGTACAGCGAACTGTTCGACCGTGGCCGCGCCACGTCACTGTTGCTATTTGAACATGTTCACGGTGAATCCCGTGACCGCGGCCAGGCGATGGTGGACCTGCTGGCGCAGTACGAGCAGCACGGCTTGCAGTTAAACAGCCGCGAATTACCGGACCATCTGCCGCTGTATCTGGAGTACCTGTCGCAGCTGCCGCAAAGCGAAGCCGTGGAAGGTTTGAAAGATATCGCGCCGATTCTGGCATTGCTGAGCGCGCGTCTGCAACAGCGTGAAAGCCGTTATGCCGTGATGTTTGATCTGCTGCTGAAATTGGCCAATACCGCTATCGACAGCGACAAAGTGGCGGAAAAAATTGCCGACGAAGCGCGCGATGATACGCCGCAGGCGCTGGATGCTGTCTGGGAAGAAGAGCAGGTTAAATTCTTTGCTGACAAAGGCTGCGGTGATTCAGCAATCACTGCTCATCAGCGTCGCTTTGCCGGTGCCGTCGCGCCGCAATATCTGAATATCACCACCGGAGGACAGCACTAATGCAATTCCTGAATATGTTCTTCTTTGATATCTACCCGTACATAGCCGGGGCGGTCTTCCTGATTGGTAGCTGGCTGCGTTATGACTACGGGCAGTACACCTGGCGCGCGGCGTCCAGCCAGATGCTGGATCGCAAAGGGATGAACCTGGCGTCGAACCTGTTCCATATCGGTATTCTGGGGATTTTTGTTGGTCACTTCTTCGGTATGCTGACGCCGCACTGGATGTATGAAGCCTGGCTGCCGATTGAAGTGAAACAGAAAATGGCGATGTTTGCTGGTGGTGCCAGCGGCGTGCTGTGTCTGATTGGCGGCGTGCTGTTGCTGAAGCGTCGTCTGTTCAGCCCACGCGTGCGTGCAACCACTACCGGAGCGGATATCCTGATCCTGTCGCTGCTCGTTATCCAGTGCGCGCTGGGCCTGTTGACCATTCCGTTCTCCGCTCAGCATATGGACGGTAGCGAGATGATGAAACTGGTTGGCTGGGCGCAGTCGGTGGTGACCTTCCACGGTGGCGCTTCTCAACACCTCGATGGTGTGGCGTTTATCTTCCGTCTGCACCTGGTGCTGGGGATGACGTTATTCCTGCTGTTCCCGTTCTCGCGTCTGGTACACATCTGGAGCGTACCGGTGGAGTATCTGACACGTAAGTACCAGCTGGTGCGCGCTCGTCACTAAGCGAATTTTAGTTCACATAGACCCTGCTTCGGCGGGGTTTTTTTATGGGCACGGTGCGGGGTGAGTTGTCGGATGCGCTTCGCTTATCCGACCTACAGGGGAGGATATTGTAGGCCCGGTAAACGTGGTGCCATCGGGCAAAATTAGCTCGGAGTAACAGGTTTTGATTATTTAAGGAAGCGATGGTGGTGGGGGAAGGATTACTCAGCGCTGCGCGCTTCGCCCTTCGGGTCGTTGCCTGCGGCAACGCTCTCTCGCTGGCGCTCAAGTCGAACCTTGGTCGAAGCTTCTCATCCTTCCCCGCTTGGGCAGAATATTTAATTGCGGATTCGTTTGAGAGTTTACGGACTTTTGAAAAGTGATGGTGGTGGGGGAAGGATTCGAACCTTCGAAGTCGATGACGGCAGATTTACAGTCTGCTCCCTTTGGCCGCTCGGGAACCCCACCAGGGGTAATTCAAATTTTGAGGTAATACTTGAGATGGTGGTGGGGGAAGGATTCGAACCTTCGAAGTCGATGACGGCAGATTTACAGTCTGCTCCCTTTGGCCGCTCGGGAACCCCACCACGGGGTAATGCTTTTTACTGGCCTGCTCCCTTATCGGGAAGCGGGGCGCATCATATCAAATGACGCGCCGCTGTAAAGTGTTACGTTGAGAAAAATGAACTGGTTGCGTAATTTTCATCCGTAACGGATTAAAGGTAACCAGTTATTTTTGCTGGCGATTAAAGAATAATCGTCCGATTACCGTAAACAAAGACGCGCTGTGCCAGTACTTTGTATAGCGCACGACTTAAGACGTTTTTCTCGACGTCACGACCTGCGCGCATCATATCTTCAGCTGTGTAGGTATGATCGACATGAATAACGTCCTGCATGATGATTGGGCCTTCGTCCAGATTGTCATTCACATAGTGAGCGGTTGCGCCAATAATCTTCACACCACGTTCATAGGCCTGGTGATAAGGACGTGCGCCGATAAACGCAGGCAGGAATGAATGGTGAATATTGATGATTTTATTCGGGAAGCGTGCCACAAATTCCGGCGTTAATACCCGCATATACTTCGCCAGCACCACATAGTCAGGTTGATAAGCATCAATGGCGTCCGCCATCTTTTGATCGTGCTCGTTGCGGCTTAACCCTTCATGGCTTACCAGCTCAAACGGAATATCAAAACGCTCAACCAGAGAACGTAAAGTATCGTGGTTACCAATAACTGCCGCGATTTCGACATCCAGGCCGCCGTAATTGGCTTTCATCAACAAATCGCCAAGGCAATGCGCTTCTTTAGTGACCAGAATCACTATCCGGCGACGACCGGCAGGATTCAGCTCACGCACGGAGCCTTCTGGCAATGCGCTATCGAGATCCGCCAGCAGGGTGGAATCATTAAAAATCCCTTCCAGTTCCGTGCGCATAAAAAAGCGCCCGGTACGGTGATCAACAAATTCATTGTTCTGTACGATATTTAACTCGTGCTTGTAGCAAATATTGGTAATACGTGCGATCAGACCTTTTTGGTCCGGACAAATAGTACGCAGAACTTTACGTTGGAGTGAATGCATTGCTGGAAAAACCTTGTTGAGAGTGTTTGCTAAACCGTACCGTCAACCATTATTGGCCGCAGCACTTTTTAAATTTTTTACCTGAACCACAAGGGCAGGGATCGTTGCGACCAAACTGCGGACGTGTACCGTCAATATAGTACCATTGACCGTTTTCTTTCAAAAATCGCGAACGTTCAATTATTGCACCTGTTTTACCACCTTCGGTAAATCGAGCAACAAAACTGACAAATCCGATATTGTCGGCGTCCTGCCAACAATGTTCAAATACGGTCAATCCCAACCATTCAGTATGCGCAAATCCGGCCATCAATTCGGCACGTAACGCCGCTGCTCCACAAGAGGGATGCCAGGTCTTTATTAAATAATCTGCGTCTTGCATCACAAAAGCGCAGTAACGCGAACGCATGAGATGTTCTGGATCAGGTGCAACCTTTTCACCAGACACATAAGGGTGGCAACATAGGCTATACTTGACAGCACTACCACAGGGACAAAGCTGAGACACAAATAATCTCCCTGGAAACAATAACGGCGTATTAACCGCCTGAGTAGCACTATGTTAACCGAGCAGTAGCGATGTGGCTACGATTGCATTCCAGGGGAATCTTGCGGGAATAATGAGAAAGATAAAAATAGGGCTGGCGCTGGGATCTGGCGCGGCGAGAGGTTGGTCGCATATTGGCGTTATTAATGCGCTAAAAAAAGTGGGTATTGAAATTGATATCGTTGCAGGATGTTCAATTGGTTCGCTGGTGGGCGCTGCCTATGCATGCGATCGATTATCTGCGCTGGAAGATTGGGTGACCTCTTTCAGTTATTGGGATGTTTTACGCCTGATGGATCTCTCCTGGCAGCGCGGTGGGTTACTGCGCGGCGAGCGTGTCTTCAATCAATACCGCGAAATAATGCCGGAAACAGAGATCGAAAATTGTTCCCGTCGCTTTGCGGCTGTTGCCACCAATTTAAGTACGGGACGTGAATTATGGTTTACTGAAGGCGATCTCCATCTTGCTATTCGCGCATCATGCAGTATTCCAGGACTCATGGCACCTGTTGCACATAACGGCTACTGGCTGGTTGATGGAGCAGTCGTTAACCCAATTCCTATTTCCCTCACGCGTGCATTGGGGGCTGATATTGTGATAGCGGTTGACCTGCAGCACGATGCTCATTTGATGCAACAAGATTTGCTCTCCTTTAATGTCAGTGAAGAAAATAGCGAGAATGGTGATTCTCTGCCGTGGCATGCGCGTCTGAAAGAAAGGTTAGGCAGCATAACGACACGTCGGGCGGTGACAGCGCCAACGGCAACAGAGATTATGACCACTTCTATCCAGGTGCTGGAGAACCGCCTTAAAAGGAACCGCATGGCAGGTGATCCGCCCGATATTCTGATTCAACCTGTTTGCCCGCAAATATCTACGCTTGATTTCCATCGCGCGCACGCTGCCATTGCGGCCGGACAGCTGGCAGTGGAAAAGAAAATGGACGAACTTTTGCCGTTGGTACGCACCAACATTTGACCAGAATTTTTATCTACACTTAAGTTAATTCTGACAGGCGCAGGTGGCAATAGCATGCCACTATTGAGTAAAGCCAGTCAGGGGAGAGAACATGACGCAGCCATTGGTCGGAAAACAGATTCTCATTGTTGAAGATGAGCCGGTATTTCGCTCGCTTCTGGATTCGTGGTTTTCCTCATTGGGAGCGACAACGGTACTGGCGGCTGATGGGGTGGATGCCCTTGAGTTGCTGGGAGGTTTCACTCCAGACCTGATGATATGTGATATCGCGATGCCACGAATGAACGGGCTTAAACTGCTGGAACATATACGCAACAGAGGTGACCAGACACCGGTTCTGGTGATATCTGCCACCGAAAATATGGCAGATATTGCCAAAGCGTTACGTCTGGGCGTTGAAGATGTTTTGCTGAAACCAGTTAAAGATCTGAATCGCTTGCGCGAGATGGTTTTTGCCTGTCTCTATCCCAGCATGTTTAATTCGCGCGTTGAGGAAGAGGAAAGGCTTTTTCGCGACTGGGATGCAATGGTTGATAACCCTGCCGCAGCGGCGAAATTATTACAGGAACTACAACCGCCGGTTCAGCAGGTGATTTCCCATTGCCGGGTTAATTATCGTCAATTGGTTGCCGCGGACAAACCCGGCCTGGTGCTTGATATTGCCGCACTTTCGGAAAACGATCTGGCATTTTATTGCCTTGATGTCACCCGAGCTGGACATAATGGCGTACTTGCTGCCTTGTTATTACGCGCATTGTTTAACGGATTATTACAGGAACAGCTTGCACACCAAAATCAACGGTTGCCAGAGTTGGGCGCGTTATTGAAGCAGGTAAACCATTTACTTCGTCAGGCCAATCTGCCGGGGCAGTTTCCGCTATTAGTTGGCTATTATCATCGCGAACTGAAAAATCTCATTCTGGTTTCTGCGGGTCTGAATGCGACGTTAAATACCGGCGAACACCAGGTGCAAATCAGTAATGGTGTTCCGTTAGGCACTTTAGGTAACGCTTATTTGAATCAATTGAGCCAGCGATGCGATGCCTGGCAATGCCAAATATGGGGAACCGGTGGTCGACTGCGCTTGATGTTGTCTGCAGAATGAGCAAACGATAACGCGGGCTAAATTTGCATTACCTGCTAATGTCGGCTGGTGGTACTATCGTCGCCATTCGTATAAGTAATTGTCTTAATTATGCTAACTCGCCTCCTTTTCAGAACTTAGCCCCTTCGGGGTGCTGATATACTGGGATGCGATACAGAAATATGAACACGTTCAAAACACGAACAGTCCAGGAGAATTTAAATGGCTGCCATTAATACGAAAGTCAAAAAAGCCGTTATCCCCGTTGCGGGATTAGGAACCAGGATGTTGCCGGCGACGAAAGCCATCCCGAAAGAGATGCTGCCACTTGTCGATAAGCCATTAATTCAATACGTCGTGAATGAATGTATTGCGGCTGGCATTACTGAAATTGTGCTGGTTACACACTCATCTAAAAACTCTATTGAAAACCACTTTGATACCAGTTTTGAACTGGAAGCAATGCTGGAAAAACGTGTAAAACGTCAACTGCTTGATGAAGTGCAGTCTATTTGTCCGCCGCACGTAACTATTATGCAAGTTCGTCAGGGTCTGGCGAAAGGCCTGGGACACGCGGTATTGTGTGCTCACCCGGTAGTGGGTGATGAACCGGTAGCTGTTATTTTGCCTGATGTTATTCTGGATGAATATGAATCCGATTTGTCACAGGATAACCTGGCAGAGATGATCCGCCGCTTTGATGAAACGGGTCATAGCCAGATCATGGTTGAACCGGTTGCTGATGTGACCGCATATGGCGTTGTGGATTGCAAAGGCGTTGAATTAGCGCCGGGTGAAAGCGTACCGATGGTTGGTGTGGTAGAAAAACCGAAAGCGGATGTTGCGCCGTCTAATCTCGCTATTGTGGGTCGTTACGTACTTAGCGCGGATATTTGGCCGTTGCTGGCAAAAACCCCTCCGGGAGCTGGTGATGAAATTCAGCTCACCGACGCAATTGATATGCTGATCGAAAAAGAAACGGTGGAAGCCTATCATATGAAAGGGAAGAGCCATGACTGCGGTAATAAATTAGGTTACATGCAGGCCTTCGTTGAATACGGTATTCGTCATAACACCCTTGGCACGGAATTTAAAGCCTGGCTTGAAGAAGAGATGGGCATTAAGAAGTAACATCCGTATCGGTGTTATCCACGAAACGGCGTTGAGCAATCGACGCCGTTTTTTTATAGCTTATTCTTATTAAATTGTCTTAAACCGGACAATAAAAAATCCCGCCGCTGGCGGGATTTTAAGCAAGTGCAATCTACAAAAGATTATTGCTTGATCAGGAAATCGTCGAGGGATTTACCTTGCTCATCCATTGCTTTTTTGATTACAGCTGGAGTACGGCCTTGGCCAGTCCAGGTTTTAGTTTCGCCGTTTTCGTCAACGTAGCTATATTTTGCCGGACGCTGAGCACGTTTAGCTTTGGTGCCAGATTTAACGGCAGCAAGGCTATTCAGCAGTTCGTTCGGGTCAATACCGTCAGCGATCAGCATTTCGCGATATTGCTGCAGTTTACGAGTGCGCTCTTCAACTTCAGCAGCAGCCGCGCTTTCTTCTTCGCGACGTTCGTTAACAACAACTTCTAATTTTTCCAGCATTTCTTCCAGCGTTTCAAGTGTACATTCTCTTGCCTGCGCACGAAGAGTACGGATGTTGTTCAGAATTTTAAGTGCTTCGCTCATTGTAGTAATCTCAAACTTATATTGGGGTGGTTTGTTGAGGTAATAATAGAGCCTTAAATTCAGTTGTGCAATAGCCAGGAATGTAAGGAATTCAAAATTGTTCTTTATTTTGTGCCGCCAATAAATATCTTTTCATAAAATTAGCCAGAAAAGACGCGGCATATAGCCCTATTTACACCGATGATTTCGCAGCACGTGAGGTTAAAACTTCCTGATTCATGTCACATTTTATGGGGAGATTATCGTAGGCTGACGACCTTTCAGTCTTCTGTATTAGTTGTGTTTACGAGAATTCCCTATTAAGCGAATGATGAAAAGTAGAACAGTCGCAATAAGAGCATGGACTTAGTATTGCACTATCTCCTGGAGGTCAACAGAGGGCTATTACTTGCGCAACAGGTTAAAGATTGTGAATAGTTACCAGCAGTCATTTACCCGCTTATAACAAGCGAGGCAGTTGTAATGATAGCTCAGAAGGATTATGCAAGGCTTCGTAAGGGAGAACGCATATACCCACTTCTGTGCATACTGTTGAGCTGAAAAACTGACGAATTATGATAAACTCCAGCCAACTTTATTTCATATCATTGAGGGCCTGTGGCTGATGGCACAGCTATATTTCTACTATTCCGCAATGAATGCGGGTAAGTCTACAGCATTGTTGCAATCTTCATACAATTACCAGGAACGCGGCATGCGCACTGTCGTATATACGGCAGAAATTGATGATCGCTTTGGTGCCGGGAAAGTCAGTTCGCGTATAGGTTTGTCATCGTCTGCAAAATTATTTAACCAAAATTCATCATTATTTGATGAGATTCGTGCGGAACATGAACAGCAGGCAATTCATTGCGTACTGGTTGATGAATGCCAGTTTTTAACCAGACAACAAGTATATGAATTATCGGAGGTTGTCGATCAACTCGATATACCCGTACTTTGTTATGGTTTACGTACCGATTTTCGAGGTGAATTATTTATTGGCAGCCAATACTTACTGGCATGGTCCGACAAACTGGTTGAATTAAAAACCATCTGTTTTTGTGGCCGTAAAGCAAGCATGGTGCTGCGTCTTGATCAAGCAGGCAGACCTTATAACGAAGGTGAGCAGGTGGTAATTGGTGGTAATGAACGATACGTTTCTGTATGCCGTAAACACTATAAAGAGGCGTTACAAGTCGGCTCATTAACGGCTATTCAGGAAAGGCATCGCCACGATTAATAAGAATTTCTTTACTGACAGGGTGAGCAGGGCACTTTTATCCTGTCAGTTCGTTTTACGCACTTCTTCCGGGCTATATACCCTTCTCGGCAGTTTTTTAACGCCGCTATACGCCTCACAGGGCTCTTAAGCACCGACGTTGACTTGTGACCTGTAAAGTACAATATCCCTGTGTTTAGGCGTTATACATCGTCGCAAATATGATGAAGGCTAATGCTGTCGGTTTATGGAAAAGTTGCTTTGGGTAAACAAAAAATACGGCCCCAGAAGGGCAATGCCGTTCACTTAAGAGGAGCGGCACTATGTTTCACAGGATAACGGGTTTTTGATATCTTAACCGACCTCGGCCTTGATGGTCGGGGGCGTTTTGTTATGAACACCACTTCCAGAGCACCCCGAAGATGCTCCAGTCGTTTCGGGATGGTCCCTGGTGACGCCGTGTTTCCCAGCTCTATCATTTCTGATGCGATATTCTTCCACGCAGGCAGTAGCCAGTGGCGGTTACAACCCTTCTGGTTCAGCGTCAGCAGCAGGTCTTCGCTGTAAAAAAGTTTATCAAACAACGTAATAGAGTTATCCGGGATGGTGGCGAGCATGGAGTGGGCCAGCACAGTTTCGCTCTGCCGGTAAGGTGCGGTCACGGCATTCAGCAGAATGTGACTTCCCAGGTTCATTAAGGCCACCAGACGCATAACCGGGTAGGCGTTCTGCCGCTTAGTGGATGTGTTGGCAGACCCATAATATTCACGCAGCTCGGGTTTATCAGGTGTCCTGAACTGTGCGCCATCAATGGCAAAAAGTTGCAGGCCGTGCCAGTCATCCTTCAGGTAACGTTCCGCGCCCCTGTCTGTGCGGTCTGGCGGAAGAGCCATTCCACTGGGGCGGCCCCCACGCGCTGACGCGCCTGGGTGACAGCGCTGCGGGCCAGCAGGTTCATCCCCGCTTCGCCATCCGCGCTCAGGTTCAGACGGCGAACAACATCGGTAATTGGCTCATTGCACCACCATCCAGATAACCATGTCCCCCGGTAAACGACGGCGGCGAACGGTCGCATGAGCAGAAAGCGTCAGGCAGTGTTGTATCCACTCGGTGGGAAGGTGTTCTGCAAATAGTTGTACAGAGGGCGGAGGCATAAGCGGATGGTCACTGAAATCGAGCAGATCATTGAGAAGTGGCATAAGAAAACGGCTCCCTGTTGTGGAAGCCGTTATAGTGCCTCAGTTTAAGGATCGGTCAACTAATCCTTAACTGATCGGCATTGCCCAGAAGGGGCCGTTTATGTTGCCAGACAGCGCTACTGATTAAGCGGATTTTTTCGCTTTTTTCTCAGCTTTAGCCGGAGCAGCTTCTTTCTTCGCTGCAGTTTCACCTTCTACATAATCACGACCGTAGTAGGTATCCAGCAGAATCTGTTTCAGCTCGGAGATCAGCGGGTAACGCGGGTTAGCGCCGGTGCACTGGTCATCGAATGCATCTTCAGACAGTTTATCCACGTTCGCCAGGAAGTCTGCTTCCTGAACGCCAGCTTCACGGATAGATTTCGGAATACCCAGTTCAGCCTTCAGCGTTTCCAGCCATGCCAGCAGTTTCTCGATCTTAGCAGCAGTACGGTCGCCCGGTGCGCTCAGACCCAAGTGGTCGGCAATTTCAGCATAACGACGGCGAGCCTGCGGACGGTCATACTGGCTGAATGCAGTCTGCTTGGTCGGGTTGTCGTTCGCATTGTAGCGAATAACGTTACAAATCAGCAGGGCGTTTGCCAGACCGTGCGGAATATGGAACTGGGAACCCAGTTTGTGCGCCATTGAGTGACATACACCCAGGAAGGCGTTCGCAAACGCGATACCCGCGATAGTCGCTGCACTGTGAACACGTTCACGCGCTACCGGATTTTTAGACCCTTCGTGGTAGGACGCTGGCAGATATTCTTTCAGCAGTTTCAGTGCCTGCAGAGCCTGACCATCAGAGAACTCAGATGCCAGTACAGAAACATAAGCTTCCATGGCGTGAGTTACTGCGTCCAGACCACCGAAAGCACACAGGGACTTCGGCATGTCCATAACCAGGTTGGCGTCGACAATCGCCATATCCGGAGTCAGCGCATAGTCTGCCAGCGGATATTTCTGACCAGTAGCGTCGTCAGTTACAACCGCAAACGGAGTGACTTCAGAACCTGTACCAGAAGTGGTGGTGACAGCGATCATTTTCGCTTTCACGCCCATTTTCGGGAACTTGTAGATACGTTTACGGATATCCATAAAGCGCAGCGCCAGCTCTTCGAAGTGAGTTTCCGGATGTTCGTACATAACCCACATGATCTTCGCGGCGTCCATCGGGGAACCACCACCCAGCGCGATAATCACGTCTGGTTTGAAGGAGTTTGCCAGTTCTGCACCTTTACGAACGATGCTCAGGGTCGGGTCCGCTTCTACTTCGAAGAAGACTTCAGTTTCAACGCCTGCTGCTTTCAGTACGGAAGTGATCTGATCAGCATAACCATTGTTGAACAGGAAGCGGTCAGTCACGATGAGCGCACGTTTGTGGCCATCAGTAATCACTTCATCCAGCGCGATTGGCAGGGAGCCACGGCGGAAGTAGATAGATTTCGGAAGTTTGTGCCACAACATGTTTTCAGCTCGCTTAGCAACGGTTTTCTTGTTGATCAGGTGTTTCGGACCAACGTTTTCAGAGATGGAGTTACCACCCCAAGAACCACAACCCAGAGTCAGGGAAGGTGCGAGTTTGAAGTTATACAGGTCACCGATACCACCCTGAGACGCTGGGGTGTTAATCAGGATACGAGCCGTTTTCATTTTCTGACCGAAGTAAGAAACGCGAGCCGGTTGGTTATCCTGGTCAGTGTACAGGCAAGAGGTATGACCGATACCGCCCATAGCAACCAGTTTCTCTGCTTTTTCTACCGCGTCTTCGAAATCTTTAGCGCGGTACATTGCCAGAGTCGGGGACAGTTTTTCATGTGCGAACGGTTCGCTTTCATCAACAACGGTCACTTCACCGATCAGAATCTTGGTGTTTTCTGGTACAGAGAAGCCTGCCAGTTCAGCAATTTTATAGGCTGGCTGACCAACGATAGCCGCGTTCAGCGCACCGTTTTTCAGGATAACATCCTGAACAGCTTTCAGCTCTTTACCCTGCAACAGATAGCCGCCGTGGGTTGCAAAACGTTCACGTACAGCGTCATAAACAGAGTCAACAACAACAACAGACTGTTCAGAAGCACAGATTACGCCGTTGTCGAAGGTTTTGGACATCAGTACAGATGCAACTGCACGTTTGATATCAGCAGTTTCATCGATAACAACTGGAGTGTTGCCCGCGCCTACACCGATAGCTGGTTTACCGGAGCTGTATGCGGCTTTAACCATGCCCGGACCACCAGTCGCGAGGATCAGGTTGATGTCTGGGTGGTGCATCAGTGCGTTAGACAGTTCAACAGAAGGTTGATCGATCCAGCCGATCAGATCTTTCGGAGCACCGGCAGCGATAGCAGCCTGCAGAACGATATCAGCCGCTTTGTTGGTGGCATCTTTTGCACGCGGGTGCGGGGAGAAGATAATGGCGTTACGGGTCTTCAGACTGATCAGCGATTTGAAGATAGCAGTTGAAGTCGGGTTAGTGGTCGGAACGATACCGCAAATAATACCGATTGGTTCAGCGATAGTGATGGTACCAAAAGTGTCGTCTTCAGACAGAACACCACAGGTTTTTTCATCTTTATAGGCGTTGTAGATATATTCAGAAGCAAAGTGGTTTTTGATCACTTTATCTTCGACGATACCCATGCCGGATTCGGCAACGGCCATTTTCGCGAGTGGGATTCGAGCATCTGCAGCAGCCAGAGCGGCGGCGCGGAAGATTTTGTCTACTTGCTCTTGAGTGAAACTGGCATATTCACGCTGGGCTTTTTTTACACGCTCTACGAGTGCGTTAAGTTCAGCGACATTAGTAACAGCCATAATGCTCTCCTGATAATGTTAAACTTTTTTAGTAAATCATCTGCTCGAATACGAGAGTATAGTCAGTGCGGTGATGATTTGCTTAACCTATGAAAATCAAAAGCTTACTCGCGCTCACACTCACTGTGATTTACTAAAAGAGTTTAAACATTAGAGTTATTATCTCTAATGCGTCACTTCCAGGTGGCGTAAGCAAGATTACTCACTTCTGGGTACTGATTACGTGATCCAAATCAAATTTTTGCAAAGCTGACACCTTTCAGCATCGCTTTTCGCCATTATAGCTAACAGTTAATAAATTGTAGTATGATTTGGTGGCTACATTAGCATGTTTTGCACAACTAGATAACAATAACGAATGATAGCAATTTTAAGTAGTTAGGAGGTGAAAAATGCTGTCAAAAGGCGTATTGTCAGCGCGTCTTTTCAACCTTATTTATGGCTAACATTATCCGGCTTTTGCTTCGGAGCTAACCGTGATTCAGACCTTTTTTGATTTTCCCGTTTACTTCAAATTTTTCATCGGGTTATTTGCGCTGGTCAACCCGGTAGGGATTATTCCCGTCTTTATCAGCATGACCAGTTATCAGACAGCGGCAGCGCGAAACAAAACTAACCTTACAGCCAACCTGTCTGTGGCCATTATCTTGTGGATCTCGCTTTTTCTCGGCGACACGATTCTGCAACTTTTTGGTATATCAATTGATTCGTTCCGTATCGCCGGGGGCATCCTGGTGGTGACGATAGCGATGTCGATGATCAGCGGCAAGCTTGGCGAGGATAAACAGAACAAGCAAGAAAAATCAGAAACCGCGGTACGTGAAAGCATTGGTGTGGTGCCATTGGCGTTGCCGTTGATGGCGGGGCCAGGGGCGATCAGTTCTACCATCGTCTGGGGTACGCGTTATCACAGCATTAGCTATCTGTTTGGTTTCTTTGTGGCTATTGCATTGTTCGCTTTATGTTGCTGGGGATTGTTCCGCATGGCACCGTGGCTGGTACGGGTTTTACGCCAGACCGGCATCAACGTGATTACGCGTATTATGGGGCTATTGCTGATGGCATTGGGGATTGAATTTATCGTTACTGGTATTAAGGGGATTTTCCCCGGCCTGCTTAATTAATTCCTTTCAAATGAAACGGAGCTGCCATGCTCCGTTTACTTCGTCATTATTTTTACTTTGTTCCCGCGCAGTTATCAAAAGCAAAAGGAATAGGTAAAAATATTCTTCTCAAATTACAGTTAGTTATAAGGATTTCCTTAACTGCTTCTCCTCACCATCATGTTATTTTCGCCACATCATAATCCTGGGCTTGCTGAAGAATAATTGAAATGATATTAGTAATTCCACTGCCTTTGGTAGAGGAAAGTGCTAAATAATAATCAATTGTTAAATTATTGTGCATTTCACTACTGGAACTGTAATCAGAAAAGATAGACATGCTTAGCCAATCTCTATTTGATTGAATTGAAAGATGTTTGTTAAGGCATGGATGCAAGCTATAGATTCTGATACGGTCAATAAAAGAGAATTGCTTAACAATTTTGCAAAATGTATTGGCGAGTAAGAACCGCATTTGGTACTTTCCGGGCAACCGCCAGACGATTCTTTATTGGTAATGAGAATAATTAACAATTAAAGAGCGTCGCGAAAGAATAATGTGTCTCGACAGGGGAGACACAGTACGAATCGACATAAGGTGATCGTCTGAATCACCAGCATAAATAAAGTCGGTGATAGTAATACGTAACGATAAAGTAACCTGACAGCAGAAAGTCTCCGAGCCTGTGCAGGGTCCCAATCCGGGATTACACATGCTGGTTAATACCAGTAATTATAATGAGGGAGTCCAAAAAACAATGACCAACATCACCAAGAGAAGTTTAGTAGCAGCTGGCGTTCTGGCTGCGCTAATGGCAGGGAATGTCGCGCTGGCAGCTGATGTACCCGCAGGCGTCACACTGGCGGAAAAACAAACACTGGTACGTAACAATGGTTCAGAAGTTCAGTCATTAGATCCGCACAAAATTGAAGGTGTTCCGGAGTCTAATATCAGCCGAGACCTGTTTGAAGGCTTACTGGTCAGCGATCTTGACGGTCATCCAGCACCTGGCGTCGCTGAATCCTGGGATAATAAAGACGCGAAAGTCTGGACCTTCCATTTGCGTAAAGATGCGAAATGGTCTGATGGCACGCCAGTCACAGCACAAGACTTTGTGTATAGCTGGCAACGTTCTGTTGATCCGAACACTGCTTCTCCGTATGCCAGTTATCTGCAATATGGGCATATCGCCGGTATTGATGAAATTCTTGAAGGGAAAAAACCGATTACCGATCTCGGCGTGAAAGCTATTGATGATCACACATTAGAAGTCACCTTAAGTGAACCCGTTCCGTACTTCTATAAATTACTTGTTCACCCATCAACTTCACCGGTGCCAAAAGCCGCTATCGAGAAATTCGGCGAAAAATGGACCCAGCCTGGTAATATCGTCACCAACGGTGCCTATACCTTAAAAGATTGGGTTGTAAACGAACGAATCGTTCTTGAACGCAGCCCGACCTACTGGAACAACGCGAAAACCGTTATTAACCAGGTAACCTATTTGCCTATTGCTTCTGAAGTTACCGATGTCAACCGCTACCGTAGTGGTGAAATCGACATGACTTATAACAACATGCCGATCGAATTGTTCCAGAAGCTGAAAAAAGAGATCCCGGACGAAGTTCACGTTGATCCATACCTGTGCACTTACTATTACGAAATTAACAACCAGAAACCGCCATTCAACGATGTGCGTGTGCGTACCGCACTGAAACTAGGTATGGACCGCGATATCATTGTTAATAAAGTGAAAGCGCAGGGCGACATGCCCGCCTATGGTTACACTCCACCGTATACTGATGGCGCAAAATTGACTCAGCCGGAATGGTTTGGCTGGAGCCAGGAAAAACGTAACGAAGAAGCGAAAAAACTGCTGGCTGAAGCGGGTTATACCGCAGACAAACCGTTGACCATCAACCTGTTGTATAACACCTCCGATCTGCATAAAAAGCTGGCGATTGCTGCCTCTTCATTGTGGAAGAAAAACATTGGTGTAAACGTCAAACTGGTTAACCAGGAGTGGAAAACGTTCCTCGACACCCGTCACCAGGGTACTTTTGATGTGGCCCGTGCAGGCTGGTGTGCTGACTACAACGAACCAACTTCCTTCCTGAACACCATGCTTTCGAACAGCTCGATGAATACCGCGCATTATAAGAGCCCGGCCTTTGACAGCATTATGGCGGAAACGCTGAAAGTGACTGACGAGGCGCAGCGCACAGCTCTGTACACTAAAGCAGAACAACAGCTGGATAAGGATTCGGCCATTGTTCCTGTTTATTACTACGTGAATGCGCGTCTGGTGAAACCGTGGGTTGGTGGCTATACCGGCAAAGATCCGCTGGATAATACCTATACCCGGAATATGTACATTGTGAAGCACTAATGGCAATACGTGGGGCAGGAGTGTCCTGCTCCACGGTGTCTGATTTTTATCGCATTACAGAAGGCACAGGCCAGAAGGTAGGGCAATGTTAAAATTTATTCTACGTCGCTGTCTGGAAGCGATTCCGACGCTATTTATTCTTATTACTATTTCGTTCTTTATGATGCGCCTCGCGCCGGGAAGCCCTTTTACCGGCGAACGTACTTTACCGCCTGAAGTGATGGCCAATATCGAAGCGAAATATCATCTTAATGATCCGATCATGACACAGTATTTCAGCTACCTGAAACAACTGGCGCACGGTGATTTCGGTCCATCGTTTAAATATAAAGATTATTCGGTCAATGACCTGGTGGCATCCAGTTTTCCCGTTTCTGCCAAACTGGGAGCCGCAGCATTTTTCCTTGCGGTAATACTGGGTGTTAGTGCTGGCGTTATTGCCGCATTAAAACAAAACACCAAATGGGACTATACCGTGATGGGGCTGGCAATGACCGGGGTTGTTATCCCCAGTTTTGTGGTTGCGCCATTATTAGTCATGATATTTGCGATCATTTTGCATTGGCTGCCGGGCGGTGGCTGGAATGGTGGGGCGCTTAAATTCATGATATTGCCGATGGTGGCGTTGTCACTCGCCTATATCGCCAGTATTGCGCGTATTACCCGTGGCTCTATGATTGAAGTATTACACTCCAATTTTATTCGTACTGCCCGGGCGAAAGGGTTACCTATGCGGCGGATCATTTTACGCCACGCATTAAAACCTGCTCTGTTACCCGTGCTCTCCTATATGGGCCCCGCATTTGTCGGCATTATTACCGGTTCTATGGTTATCGAAACCATTTATGGTTTGCCGGGGATTGGGCAACTGTTCGTTAATGGCGCATTGAACCGTGACTATTCCTTAGTGTTAAGCCTGACCATCCTGGTTGGTGCTTTAACCATTTTGTTTAATGCCATTGTCGATGTGCTATATGCGGTTATCGACCCGAAAATCCGTTACTGATACTGGAGCTCGCGATGATGTTAAGTAAGAAAAACAGCGAGACGCTGGAAAATTTCAGTGAAAAGCTGGAGGTCGAAGGGCGCAGCTTGTGGCAGGACGCACGTCGACGTTTTATGCATAACCGTGCGGCGGTTGCCAGTCTGATAGTGCTGGTGCTGATCGCGTTATTTGTAATCCTGGCACCGATGCTTTCGCAGTTTGCCTATGACGATACTGACTGGGCGATGATGTCCAGCGCCCCGGATATGGAGTCCGGTCACTACTTTGGTACTGACTCATCCGGTCGCGACCTGCTTGTGCGCGTTGCGATTGGCGGGCGTATCTCACTCATGGTCGGTGTTGCTGCGGCACTGGTGGCAGTGGTCGTCGGGACACTTTATGGTTCGCTTTCCGGTTATCTGGGCGGTAAAGTGGATTCGGTAATGATGCGTCTGCTGGAAATCCTCAACTCCTTCCCATTCATGTTCTTCGTCATTTTGCTGGTGACCTTTTTCGGTCAAAACATCCTGCTGATTTTCGTGGCGATAGGCATGGTTTCCTGGCTGGATATGGCTCGTATTGTGCGTGGGCAAACCCTGAGTCTGAAGCGCAAAGAGTTTATTGAGGCGGCACAAGTTGGCGGTGTATCGACATCGGGCATTGTTATTCGCCACATTGTGCCGAATGTACTCGGTGTGGTGGTGGTCTACGCATCACTTCTGGTGCCCAGCATGATCCTCTTTGAATCTTTCCTTAGCTTCCTGGGGTTGGGTACGCAAGAGCCGTTAAGCAGCTGGGGTGCATTGCTGAGTGATGGCGCGAACTCGATGGAAGTCTCTCCATGGTTATTGTTGTTCCCAGCGGGATTCCTCGTGGTGACGCTGTTTTGTTTCAACTTTATCGGCGATGGCTTGCGTGATGCCCTCGACCCGAAAGATCGTTAAGGAGTGCAGCCATGAGCGTAATTGAAACTGCAACTGTGCCGCTCGCACAACAACAGGCTGACGCACTGCTGAACGTGAAAGATTTGCGTGTCACCTTTAGTACCCCGGACGGCGACGTCACGGCGGTCAATGATTTGAATTTTTCCCTACGTGCCGGAGAAACGCTGGGTATTGTAGGTGAGTCTGGTTCGGGTAAATCGCAAACTGCATTTGCGTTGATGGGCCTGTTGGCTGCCAACGGACGTATTGGCGGATCGGCAACCTTCAATGGGCGTGAAATCCTCAATTTGCCAGAGCATGAACTCAATAAACTGCGCGCTGAACAAATCTCAATGATTTTTCAGGACCCAATGACTTCGTTGAATCCCTATATGCGCGTCGGTGAGCAGTTAATGGAAGTGCTGATGCTGCATAAGAACATGAGCAAAGCTGAGGCGTTTGAAGAGTCGGTGCGGATGCTCGATGCGGTAAAAATGCCGGAAGCGCGTAAACGCATGAAAATGTACCCGCACGAATTTTCTGGCGGCATGCGTCAGCGAGTCATGATTGCGATGGCATTGCTATGTCGACCTAAGCTACTGATTGCGGATGAACCCACTACTGCGCTGGACGTCACCGTACAGGCGCAGATCATGACGCTATTAAATGAACTGAAGCGGGAATTTAATACCGCCATCATTATGATCACCCACGATCTTGGCGTGGTGGCGGGGATCTGTGACAAAGTGCTGGTAATGTACGCCGGGCGCACGATGGAATATGGCAATGCGCGCGATGTCTTTTATCAACCCGTTCATCCTTATTCTATCGGTTTGCTCAACGCGGTGCCGCGTCTTGATGCGGAAGGTGAAACAATGTTGACCATCCCGGGTAATCCGCCAAACTTGCTGCGATTACCGAAAGGTTGCCCGTTCCAGCCACGTTGTCCACATGCGATGGAAATTTGTAGTAGCGCACCGCCGCTGGAAGAGTTTACGCCTGGCCGTCTGCGTGCTTGCTTTAAACCGGTGGAGGAACTGTTATGAATGCTGTAACTGAAGGAAGAAAAGTCCTCCTTGAAATCGCCGATCTTAAAGTGCACTTTGAAATCAAAGATGGCAAACAGTGGTTCTGGCAACCGCCGAAAATGCTCAAAGCCGTCGATGGTGTCACTCTTCGCCTGTATGAAGGGGAAACATTAGGTGTGGTAGGGGAATCGGGATGCGGTAAGTCCACCTTTGCTCGCGCCATCATCGGTTTGGTCAAGGCGACCGACGGTCATGTTGCCTGGTTAGGTAAAGAGTTGCTGGGCATGAAGCCCGATGAATGGCGTGCCGTTCGCAGTGATATTCAGATGATTTTCCAGGATCCGTTGGCATCGCTAAACCCGCGTATGACCATCGGCGAGATCATCGCTGAACCACTGCGTACTTATCATCCGAAAATGTCACGCCAGGAAGTTCGCGAGCGCGTGAAGGCGATGATGCTGAAAGTCGGGTTATTGCCTAACCTGATTAACCGCTATCCGCATGAGTTCTCCGGTGGGCAGTGCCAGCGTATCGGGATTGCTCGTGCTCTTATTCTTGAACCGAAGCTGATTATCTGCGATGAGCCGGTTTCGGCGCTGGACGTGTCAATTCAGGCGCAGGTGGTCAACCTGCTCCAGCAGCTGCAACGTGAGATGGGATTGTCATTAATTTTTATCGCTCATGACCTGGCCGTGGTAAAACACATTTCCGATCGTGTGTTGGTGATGTATCTCGGCCATGCGGTAGAACTGGGGACCTATGATGAGGTCTACCACAATCCACTACATCCTTACACCAGGGCATTGATGTCGGCAGTCCCCATACCTGATCCGGATCTGGAGAAGAACAAAACCATCCAGTTACTGGAAGGGGAATTACCGTCGCCGATCAACCCGCCTTCCGGTTGTGTTTTCCGTACCCGTTGCCCGATTGCCGGTCCGGAGTGCGCCAAAACACGTCCTGTTCTGGAGGGGAGTTTCAGACACGCCGTTTCTTGCCTGAAAGTCGATCCGCTTTAAACACAATAAGGGCTGACAGTTGTCAGCCCTTTTTCACGCTAAAAGCGATTATTTATTCCCGCCAGATGATATGGCAAAGTTTGTGATCTTTTTCGCGGCATAACAGAATGCGGGCGAAAACATCGTTGATTTCACCATCTTCACTGTCCGCCAGACCAATCACCACTTCGGCAAAAAAGTCTGGGTTCAAATCGAAATCAACATGTTCCTGCCAGTCTTCCGCCGGATCGAATAACTCCGCGCCGCCGCGCTCTTCAAACTGAAGATTGAACAGCAGAACATCAGCTGGATCGAGATTGTCGGCAGCCAGTTCGAGAAAAATATCGTAGGCCTGCTCAAGCGTTTCATCTTCAGTCAGGCGATTGTTTAGATCCATATCCATAGTCACTACCTGTTTAACCTCTGTTGGCGACGTTTTACAGCAACGGACTGAAGAAGTAAAACAGTCGCTCGGCGACACGTTGCCATAATGGACGTTTTAGCCATAAACGGGCATCGAGCAGACGTGAACGCGAAATATAATCGTCCTGAACGGCGGCAAGGTCTGCACCAAAACCTTTATCGTCGATTGCCAGGGTAATCTCGAAATTCAGCCACAGACTACGCATATCAAGGTTAACGGTGCCAACCAGACTTAGTTCGCCATCGACCAGCACGCTCTTGGTATGCAGTAACCCGCCTTCAAACTGATAAATTTTAACCCCAGCAGCAAGAAGTTCCGTAAAGAATGCGCGACTGGCCCAGCCGACCAGCATCGAGTCATTTTTTCGCGGAAGGATAATACTGACATCCACCCCGCGCTGCGCCGCCGTGCAAATCGCATGAAGTAAATCATCGCTTGGCACAAAGTAGGGCGTGGTCATGATCAAATATTCACGCGCCGAATAAGCCGCAGTCAATAATGCCTGGTGAATGAGATCTTCCGGAAAGCCGGGGCCAGAAGCAATTGTGTGAATGGTGTGACCGCTGGCCTGTTCAAACGGCATAATATTGACATCTGGTGGTGGCGGCAGAATACGTTTTCCGGTTTCAATCTCCCAGTCGCAGGAATAAATAATCCCCATCGCGGTGGCGATGGGGCCTTCCATACGCGCCATCAGATCAATCCATTGCCCTACGCCCGCATCTTGTTTGAAGTAGCGAGGATCGACCATATTCATGCTGCCGGTGTACGCGATGTAATTATCGATCATGATCATCTTGCGATGTTGGCGCAGGTCCATACGGCGTAAAAACACACGCATCAGATTGACCTTTAAGGCTTCGACCACTTCAATACCGGCATTACGCATTAGCTCGGGCCACGGGCTGCGGAAAAAAGCCACACTCCCGGCGGAGTCGAGCATCAATCGGCAATGAATGCCGCGTCGCGCAGCGGCCATTAATGATTCAGCCACCTGGTCCGCCATGCCGCCGGGCTGCCAGATATAAAACACCATCTCAATATTATGGCGCGCGAGCTGGATGTCGCGGATTAACGCCTGCATCACATCATCTGACTCGGTCATCAGTTGTAGCTGATTCCCTTTGACCCCAGCGATCCCCTGACGACGCTCGCAAAGCTTGAATAATGGCGCAGCGACACTGCTATTTTCTTCGGCGAAGATATGCTTACAGGCTTTAAGGTCGTTAAGCCATTTTGCGGTGGAAGGCCACATCGCTCTGGCGCGCTCAGCGCGGCGTTTGCCTAAATGGAGCTCGCCAACGGCAAGATAGGCAATAATTCCGACTAACGGCAGAATGTAAATAATCAACAGCCAGGCCATCGCGGAGGGAACTGCGCGTCGTTTCATTAGAATGCGTAAAGTTACGCCTGCAATGAGCAACCAGTATCCCAGAATGGCCAACCAACTCACCAACGTATAAACGGTTGTCATAGATTAGAAATCCTTTTGAAAGCGCATTGTTATGAGTTTACGCATATGGATTCATCTGGCAAATAAAAACGCGGGAAAAGCACTGGTCAGCGTCGGGGGTGGGGGTATAATGACCATTCTGTTATTGCATAGAGTAGTTAACATGAAGCGGAGTAGAACGGAAGTGGGGCGCTGGCGCATGCAGCGTCAGGCTAGCCGACGTAAATCGCGTTGGCTTGAGGGGCAATCGCGCCGAAATATGCGTATCCACAGCATCAGGAAGTGCATTCTAAACAAACAGCGTAACTCGTTATTGTTTGCGATCTACAATATCTAAATATACTGGGCACCATTGCGGTGCCCAATAAGTTTACTCTTTCGTCTTTAAACTCTATTTTTGCACTGATTCTTTACTGTCAGCTTTCGTTTCTTGTTCATCGTTATCGCTGAAAATGCCATGACCGGAGTTCAACAACATTGAAACGAGCATATCATTATTAATCTCTTCACCATTTAAAACTCGCGCCAGAATTTCGCTGCCAAACAGTTGCGGTGAGAGAATGATATCCGGATGTACCATCTTAATCTTATTCAGGTTTTTGCTATCACTGACGGCGAGAACTGTTTTGACATCACTGCTCATATCTTTTGCCGAGAGTACAACAAACGCGTTATCTGCATCGTTATCACTCAGCGCCAGAATGGCCCGGCAACGATCGATTCCCGCTTTCTTTAATACTGAACTGTCATTACTGTCACCGGGGATAACATCAGCGTTATCGCCTAAGCGTTGCTCAAGTTGCTTGATATCATCTTCAGGCAAGTTGCTGATAACCGTTACGTTTTGTCCGCGTTGATTCAGTTGCAGGATCGTATTGATGGCGAGAATCGAATGTCCGCAAACAATAAAATGATCTTTACGATGCATTGTATGATTGTTTCCTTTTACAAGTTTGTTGAATCCCCCGCGGATAAGCGGACCAAAAATTGAGGTCATAGATGTGGCAAAAACGGTAATGCCGGAAATAATGACCGAAATAGTGAACAATCGTGCTGATTCAGAAACAGGGACAATATCGCCATAGCCGACGGTTGACATGGTTTCTATCGAAAAATAGAACGCGGTCATCAAACTTTCTATTCGCGGATTAAAACCTTCGCTTAAATAAAGCGCACCGTAGGTTGAGTAAAACAGTAATGTCGTGAAACTAATAAATGCAAAAATTGTCCCGGCTGCGGCGCTACTGTGGGAGAAGTCTTTGCGCAGTATCAGCAAAAACACCAGCGTAAAAATGCAAAATCCAATACTAAATTTCAGCCAGGGATAAAAATGCAGGGTGTAAATTAGCGCTATCAACAACAAAATGATACTGATTGCCCATGCGAGCTTTGCCCGGAACAGTAAGCCAATGGAGTTCAGGACAAGAAAGACGCCGAGCATAAATAGTGGGGCGTTTGCCAGCAAGGAGAGATCCAACTCTGAAAATGCTTTGATATGGAAAATATCAAGCAAATTGACCGACATACCATAGATTGTTTTAAAAATAAGCAATCCATTTAAAAAGACGGCCAGCGCGAGAATGTCGTGCCGAAGGGTCACCCATAAATTTGTTGCTGTTTGTTTGAATGTAGCCCAGTGACTCACTGATACCTCTGTAACCACAATTTTGTTTAATTATCTTAGCGTGCACATTTTCTGAACATACATGCAGCGCGTGAATGTGTTAAACAATAGTAGATGACTTTATCCGCAGTAATCAAAGGATTTGAGCGAGCAACTGTACCTCAGGAAAGGTCATTTTTCCTGAATATGCTCACATCATATAAAGAAATACAGATAAAGTTATTATCTGCTTGTGGTAGTGAACGCACTGACCGGCTATAAGGAAAGGCCAAACAAGAACACGGTTGCAAAAACCGTGCCCTTAAATATTGAATCTCTATTCAGAACACTTTCTTAAATGGTTTCACTGAAACGTGTTCATAGACACCTGCCGCTACGTACGGGTCAGCATCGGCCCAGGCCTGAGCTGCTTCCAGCGATTCAAATTCAGCAATAACGGTTGAGCCAGTAAATCCCGCAGCCCCTGGATCGTTACTGTCTACCGCTGGCATTGGACCAGCTGTCAACAAACGACCTTCATCATGCAGTAACTGTAAACGTGCTAAATGTGCCGGACGAACGGAAAGGCGTTTTTCGAGGCTATCAGCTTTGTCTTGAGCGTAAATAACATACAACACGGGCACAACTCCTTGTTCGGGAAAGTTGTAAAGTACGTTATTTGAAAGGGCGAAGATCTGCAACGGAAAGATGATGTCTTTGTTAAGACCATGCATAAAGTAAGGTCAATTACGCCAAAAATGACATTTTCACTGATCCTGATCGTCTTGCCTTATTGAATATGATTGCTATTTGCATTTAAAATCGAGACCTGGTTTTTCTACTGAAATGATTATGACTTCAATGACCCTTGATTTACCTCGCCGCTTCCCCTGGCCGACGTTACTTTCGGTCTGCATTCATGGTGCTGTTGTGGCGGGTCTGCTCTATACCTCGGTACATCAGGTTATTGAACTACCTGCGCCTGCGCAGCCAATTTCTGTCACGATGGTTGCGCCTGCTGATCTCGAACCGCCACAAGCCGTTCAGCCGCCACCGGAGCCGGTGGTAGAGCCAGAACCGGAACCTGAGCCGATCCCCGAACCGCCAAAAGAAGCACCGGTGGTCATTGAAAAGCCGAAGCCGAAACCTAAGCCAAAACCGAAGCCGGTGAAAAAGGTACAGGAGCAGCCAAAACGCGATATCAAACCCGTAGAGTCGCGTCCGGCATCACCGTTTGAAAATACGGCACCCGCGCGCCCCACATCAAGTACGGCAACGGCTGCAACCAGCAAGCCGGTTACCAGTGTGGCTTCAGGACCACGCGCATTAAGCCGTAATCAGCCGCAGTATCCGGCACGAGCACAGGCATTGCGCATTGAAGGGCAGGTTAAAGTTAAATTTGACGTCACGCCGGATGGTCGCGTGGATAACGTACAAATCCTCTCAGCCAAGCCTGCGAACATGTTTGAGCGTGAGGTGAAAAATGCGATGCGCAGATGGCGTTATGAGCCGGGTAAGCCAGGCAGTGGGATTGTGGTGAATATCCTGTTTAAAATTAACGGCACCACCGAAATTCAGTAAGCAGAAAGTCAAAAGCCTCCGACCGGAGGCTTTTGACTATTACTCAACAGGTAAGGCGCGAGGTTTTCCTTCAGGATCAACCGCGACATACTTAAATAATGCTTCTGTCGCTTTATAGCGTTGCCCGATTGGTTCAGACGCTACTTTTTTCACCCACACTTCAATATTAATGCTGACCGATGTCGTCCCTTTCTGGACACAGCGTGCATAGCAGCACACCACATCGCCGACCGCAACCGGCCGTAAGAAAGTCATTCCTTCAACCCGCACAGTCACTACGCGACCGTGGGCAATTTCTTTTGCCAGAATAGCGCCGCCAATATCCATTTGTGACATTAACCAACCACCAAAGATGTCACCATTGGCATTGGTATCGGCGGGCATGGCTAAAGTACGTAAAACAAGATCGCCCTGAGGGACGTTATGTGTTGTAGACATGGTAAAACCGACTTAAAAGGAAAATCACAGGCGCGATGCTACTATGATTTTCCTGAGGAGAACAGAGGAGATACAGCGCCAGCCCCGAAGGACTGGCAGTCTGGTTAGGATTTATCTTCCTGCGGCATGTGGCGGTAGATATAGATACCGCTTAACAATGTGAAGATTAAGGTAAGGGCGGTCAGGCCAAAGACTTTAAAGTTGACCCAAATATTTTGCGGCAGCCAGAATGCGATGTAGATGTTTGCCAGACCGCAAAGGATAAAGAAAACAGCCCAGGCCAGATTCAGCTTCAACCATACCGGTTGCGGCAGCGTGAGTTCTTTACCCAGCATCCGCTGAATTAGCGGCTTTTTCATCACCCATTGGCTGACTAACAGGGCTCCCGCAAATAGAGCATAAATGACTGTAACCTTCCATTTAATAAACTCATCATTGTGGAAGAACAGCGTCAAGCCACCGAAGACGACCACCAGAACAAAAGTGATCAGGGCCATCTTCTCAACCTTACGAAAGCGAACCCAGCTATAGATAAGCACAATCGCCGTGGCGACGATCAGCGCCGCAGTAGCCGCATAGATGTCATAAATCTTGTAAAACGCGAAAAAGACAACCAGCGGTAAAAAATCAAGAAACTGCTTCATTTTACGATTCCGTAATCAAATGCTTAAGGTTATTGGCGAATCAACATATACAGGCGGAACAGATAGATGAGCAATATGGCAGAAATCAGGTTGCTCAAGGTGTTCGCCAGTACGGCACCAATTTCCGGGGTTAATGCGGCAAAAGAAGAGGCAAAAAGCAGCAACAGTGTTTTTGCCAGCAACCAGCTCAGTACTGCGGGTGCCACCAGACGCATATTCGCCCAAGTCAGCCGCATACTGCTACGCATCGAGGCAAAAATGCCCATTTTGTCCTGTACCAGCATCACCGGTGCCAGGGCCAGTAAAATGGCCATGATAATTCCCGGAACGACCACCAGCATGATGCCAATCTGTACTAAAAGGGTAGTCAGAAAAATCAGAATAAATAACTTGGGCAATATCGGCGCACTGGCACCAATAGCTCGCAGCGCACTGACTCTCTGACCCGCAGACACCAGCTGGATAATTAATATTACGCCTCCGGCGAGAATGGCGTTACCGATTAATCCTGAAAAAGTGGACGCCGCTGAAGCCTGCAGCAAAATTTGTTGCTGTTCCGGTGACATATTCTGAACCAGGTCGAACAACCCACTATTGCCGCTAACGGGCACGCCGTCATTGAGCTGCGCAAGCTGTGCATCACTGGGTGAGAAAACATGCCCTAACACCACTGTGATAAACGCACATAGCAACGATACCAACAGAATGGTCATAAATTGATTACGGAAGAAATTTCCGGTGTCACGGTATACGGACTGCGCCGTGATAGACATGCACTCTCCTTGAGTTTTATGCAGGTGTTAATTAGCGGGCAATTGTACCCTGGTTAAGCCTCGGGTGGCAGCATCAGGTCTTGTATGGAAAAGCATATCTTTGTAAAGCGGAGGTAATTGCTGGCCTTCAGGCGTGGGCAAACCGCGGCAAGTGGCGATCGAGTTAATATTTGCGTAGAGAAAATATTTAAAAATTGATTTAAATCACATTAACCAGGATTCTCAATGCAACTTCTAAATTAATCCAGATCAATAAATGGTGAATTATCATATGTAATGTGATCTATGTAGGATCATTTGTTACTCCAATGTAGGTATATTCGTCACGTTTTTATAACCATAACGACGGAGCGGATATGAAAAAGTTAACAGTGGCGGCTTTGGCAGTAACAACTCTTCTTTCTGGCAGTGCCTTTGCGCATGAAGCAGGCGAATTTTTTATGCGTGCAGGTTCTGCAACCGTACGTCCAACAGAAGGTGCTGGTGGTACGTTAGGAAGTCTGGGTGGATTCAGCGTGACCAATAACACTCAACTGGGCTTGACGTTTACTTATATGGCGACCGACAACATTGGTGTGGAATTACTGGCAGCGACGCCGTTCCGCCATAAAATCGGCACCCGGGCGACCGGCGATATTGCAACCGTTCACCATCTGCCGCCAACACTGATGGCGCAGTGGTATTTTGGTGATGCCAGCAGCAAATTCCGTCCTTACGTTGGGGCCGGTATTAACTACACCACCTTCTTTGATAATGGATTTAACGATCATGGCAAAGAGGCGGGGCTTTCCGATCTCAGTCTGAAAGATTCCTGGGGAGCTGCCGGGCAGGTGGGGGTTGATTATCTGATTAACCGTGACTGGTTGGTTAACATGTCAGTGTGGTACATGGATATCGATACCACCGCCAATTATAAGCTAGGCGGTGCACAGCAACACGATAGCGTACGCCTCGATCCGTGGGTGTTTATGTTCTCAGCAGGATATCGTTTTTAATTCCGCACAAAAACGACCCCGTAATATACGGGGTCAATAAGGACATGGTATAAAGGGTATTATTTCTTCGCTTCTACGCCATCAGTTTCAGAACGAATTAAAAATTTCTCAGTTGTTTGCGGAATATGCTGAATCAGCCAGTCGGCCATTTGCTTTTCCTCATTTAAAATCGCTTCGATGATCGGAATTGAGACTGTATCACCGGCATTTTTTGCTGCTGCTAATAGTGAGGTGTAACAGGCGATTTCAAATTGCTCGAAGACATATCCGCTAATAGAGCCTTTAACTATTTCATCAGAAGGGAATATACCACCGATTGACTGCCCAAGCGCAGCCATTTTACTCATGGAATCTTTAATGACTGAACGTGAAATGTCATTACGATCAAGAATAGTTTCCAGTTGAACAATCTGGTTTTTGGTTTCACTAAGATGTTGTTCAATACGAGCGCGTAGTTCAGGATAATTATCTATACGGCTGGCCATGGATTCAAGCATAGATTCGGCTTGCTTTTCCATTGCGTGGGCGTCACGTAACCAGTCATGATAATGTTCAATACGATTCATGAAAATGTCCTCTTTATAAAATGACTAAAAGTTAAAATTCATATTTCAGGCTTTATTTTCGGCTTTCTTATTTACGTTATTAAGGGCCAGATCAGTCAGTTTGATGTCGGTGGCCTTTTCTTCTTCCAGGGTCTCTTTCAGAAGCTTCGCTGCTTTACGATAACCTAATTGTTCAGCCAGCGTCGCTAATGTCCCGTAACTGGCAATCTCATAATGCTCGACTTTCTGTGCTGCGGCAATCAGTGCGGCATCACGCACTTCGTTTTTCTCGGTACTTTCGATGACCTCATTAGCTTCTTCAATAAGACCTTCCATTGCCACACATTTCATGCGCTTAATTTTCAGATTCGATTCTGATTCCACAACTTGATCAATACGTTCAATCTGTCCATGTGTTTCCTCGAGGTGCGCATGAAAAGCCTGACTTAATTTTTCGTTTGATGTTGCTCTTGCGAGTTTTGCCAGTGCCCGGGTTAATTGTTTTTCTGCGCTGTAGGTATCTGAAAGCAGGTGAATAAATACATCTTCAATGGTCTTCATATTCATATTTTTCTCCAGTGAAATCACTGCGAGCCATACGGCCCGCAGATGCAATTATCTTTATCAGCTGATATTAATAATTAACGGTGAATCAGGATTTGCCTGATTTATTACCACCGCTTTGTTGACCGCCTTTTTTACCCGCTTCAGATGCGCGTTGCGGATCATTTTTAAAATTACCGCCGCTATGCTGACCGCCTTTACGGCCTGCGTCGGATGCCTTCTCACGGTCTTCGGCGAAATTTCCTGAACCACCACGATGTTCGGCCATGTTATTTCTTCCGTTGCGTTGCATTGTTTCATTAATATGAGTGTTGTGTGTCGACACTCATTAAAATTAGTCGCTAATGAGAATTAGTCAAATTAAGCGCAACGAGAAGATAGAGGGAAAATATATTTTGAGGAACATTCTGGATATATTAACAATTACCTGAGGAATAAGTGACTTAGAGAAAATTATTGATTTTACTGGTGTTATGTTGCGGGATTAATTTGTTTGATTATATTACTGTTGGGCGGAAAAATGACGTAAGTTGACGTTCGACCGGGGTAAGCGAAACGGTAAAAAGATAAATATTAAATGAATTTAGGATTTTTCCGGCTTCATTAAAGAAAGTTAAAATGCCGCCAGCGGAACTGGCGGCTGTGGGATTAACTGCGCGTCGCCGCTTTCATCGGTTGTACAAAAACTTTCAGTGCCGCCAGCATTTTCTCTGGCTCATTAATATGTTGCTCGATGATTTTAACAATGGCCGAACCAGAAATCGCGCCCGCAGCTCCTGCATCAATCGCTGCTTTTACCTGATCCGGGGCGGAAATACCAAATCCCTGCAATGGAGGTGCAGCGTTGTACTCTTTCAGCTTCGCAACCAGATGATTGAGGGGTAACGCGGCGCGGTTTTCTGCGCCGGTCACGCCTGCTCGTGACAGCAAATAGGTGTAACCACGACCGTAAGAGGCTATCTGGCGCAGCAGGTCGTCATCGGCATTTGGCGGGCAGATGAAGATAGGTGCGACATTATGACGCAACGCGGCCTGGCGGAAGGGCGCGGACTCTTCAACTGGCACATCGGCAACCAGCACCGAATCGACGCCGACTTTTTCGCACTGGGCATAAAACTCATCAATGCCTTTGTTAAACACCAGATTGGCATACATCAACAGGCCAATGGGAATGGTCGGGTGTTTCTGGCGAATCAGTGCCAGCATTTCAAAACATTGTGCCGGAGTCACACCTGCCGCAAAGGCGCGCAGAGTGGCGTTTTGAATCGTCGGGCCATCCGCCAGTGGGTCGGAGAAGGGGATACCTAACTCCAGCGCGTCAGCACCGGCTTCAATTAGCGTATCGATAATTTTCAATGACTGCTCAATGCCCGGATCACCGAGCGTGACGAAAGGAACGAATGCGCCTTCTTTGCGCTCCTTCAACTGGGCAAACAGAGATTCGTAGCGTTCCATCAGATTTCCCCTCGTGCTTTCAAAATATCGTGAACGGTGAAGATGTCTTTATCGCCGCGACCGGAAAGGTTAACCACCAGTAGCTGCTCTTTATCCGGGTTTTCGCGCATCATTTTCAACGCATGGGCCAGGGCGTGGGAGGATTCCAGCGCCGGGATGATCCCTTCGTGCAGGCACAGCGTTTTGAAGGCTTCAAGGGCTTCATCATCGGTAATAGACACGTAATCAGCGCGTCCAGTGCTGTTAAGATACGCGTGTTGTGGGCCGACAGACGGGAAATCCAGTCCGGCGGAGATGGAGTAAGATTCTTCAATCTGCCCGTCTTCGGTTTGCATCATCGGCGCTTTCATACCGAAATAGATGCCCACGCGACCATGTTTTAACGGTGCGCCGTGCTCGCCAGTTTCGATACCGTGACCACCTGGCTCCACACCAATCAGGCCGACGTTGGTTTCATTGATGAAATCAGCAAACATGCCGATGGCATTCGAACCGCCGCCAACACAGGCGATAACGGCATCCGGCAGGCGACCTTCTCTTTCCAGAATCTGCGCTTTGGTTTCTTCGCCAATCATCCGCTGAAACTCACGCACAATGGTCGGATAAGGATGCGGGCCAGCTGCGGTGCCCAGCATATAGTGCGCGGTTTCGTAACTACCGGACCAGTCGCGCAGCGCCTCGTTACAGGCATCTTTCAGCGTCGCGGAACCGCTATGCACCGGGATCACTTCCGCACCCATTAAGCGCATACGAAAAACGTTAGGCGACTGGCGTTCTACGTCTTTGGCACCCATATAAATACGGCATTTCAGGCCGAGCAGGGCGCTGGCAAGGGCCGACGCCACGCCATGCTGACCGGCACCGGTTTCGGCGATGATTTCGGTTTTACCCATCCGCTTCGCCAGTAAAGCCTGACCGAGCACCTGGTTAGTTTTATGCGCGCCGCCGTGCAGCAAATCTTCACGCTTGAGATACAGAGTGGTGTTCGTCCCGGCTGTAATGTTCTGGCATTTGGTCAGCGCGGTTGGACGCCCGGCATAGTTTTTCAGCAGGTCGTTGAACTGAGCCTGAAATTCAGGATCTTTTTGCGCACTGACAAAAGCTTCTTCCAGCTGGCGCAGAGCAGGCATCAGGATTTGTGGCACGTACATGCCGCCAAACTCACCAAAATAGGGGTTAAGTAATGTTGTCATTGTTCCTTTCCTTAATATGCGCGCAGCGTCTGGAAAACCGAGGCCAAAAGACGTGCGTCTTTGATGCCCGGTTGCGACTCTACAGCAGAATTAAAATCAAGTCCGGTGCAGCCGGTTTGTGCCGCTTCCACGCAGTTATCTGCGCCTAAGCCCCCCGCCAGCAGAACGTTGCCAAGCGATTGACCATTTAATAGTGACCAGTCGAAACGTTGCCCGCTTCCACCCTGGCCGTTGTCTAAAACATATTTATCAACGTGCTGAAGCTCGCGGGCGGGCAGGGTTTCACCGACGCTTAATGCTTTCCAGATGGCAACGTGTGCTGGCAGAGCTTCACGCAGCGTATCGATATACAGCTGATCTTCATTACCATGCAGTTGCACTGCCGCCAGCGATAACACCTTAGCTTTGTCCACCACATCGGCAATATCGTGATTGCGGAACACGCCAACATACTGCAACGGTGCCGCAGCCATCACTTCCTGCGCCTGTTCAACGTTGACGCAACGCGGTGATGTCGCAACAAAAATCAACCCACCGTAAATCGCGCCCGCGTCATAAGCTGCTTTAGCATCTTGCCCACGCGTCAGGCCACATACTTTATTCTCACCCAGCAACACCCGGCGCACGGCGGCGTGCAAATCGTCATGGGCCATCAACGCCGAACCAATCAGAAAACCGTTAGCGAAGTGGCTTAACTCGCGCACCTGAGCGTAAGTATTGATGCCGGATTCGCTGATTACCGTTACGTTGTGCCCCAGTTTCGGCGCAAGCTCGCGGGTACGGTTGAGATCAATCGACAAATCCCGCAGATCGCGGTTGTTGATGCCAACGACCTTTGCCCCCAATGCAATGGCACGCTCCAGTTCCTCTTCATTACTGACTTCGGTCAGCACACCCATCTCCAGACTGTGGGCGACGGCGGCAAGCTGGCGATATTGTTCGTCATCCAGTACTGAAAGCATTAATAAGCAGGCATCAGCCTGGTAATAGCGCGCCAGATAGATCTGGTAAGGATCGATAATGAAGTCTTTACATAAAATCGGCTGCGGGGCGATTTGGCTGACGATGGGGAGGAAATCAAAGCTCCCCTGAAAATATTTCTCATCAGTCAGCACCGAAATTGCCGAAGCGTAATGTTTATAAATGGCGGCAATGCGTGCTGGATCGAAATCATCACGGATCACGCCTTTTGACGGCGACGCTTTCTTGCACTCCAGAATAAACGCCGTGCGCGCACCCTGTAGCGCATCATAAAAATGTCGCGTGCTCGGCTGAACCTCATTCTGAAAACTGGCCAGCGGTTGCTGCTGTTTGCGGGTTTCTACCCAAATCGCCTTGTCTGCGACGATTTTCGCTAAAACGGTTTGCATCATTTACCCTCGTGCCGCCAGCGCGGTAACTCTGTCGTAAGCGGAACCACTGCGCAGTACCTCAAGAACGGTTTGCGCATTGGCTTGCAGATCTTCATGGCCATGCAGGCGCATTAACATGGCGACGTTCGCAGCGACGGCTGCTTCATGGGCGGCGTCGCCTTTACCTTGTAACAAACGTGTTAAAATGTCACGGTTTTCTTCCGGTGTTCCGCCTGCCAGTTGCTCCTGGTGGTAGGGTGTCAGGCCAAAATCTTCAGCGGTCAATTGATAGCTCTTAATTTCGCCGTCATGCAGCTCGGCAACGATTGTCGGCGCGTGTAATGAAACTTCATCCATCCCGCCGCTGTGCACCACCGCCGCGCGTTGATACCCCAGCACGCGCAAGGTTTCGGCAATCGGCAGCACCAGTTCCGGACTATAAACACCAATTAACGCCAGCGGCGGATGCGCCGGGTTAATCAATGGCCCCAGCACATTGAACAGGGTGCGGGTTTTTAGTTGCTGGCGAACCGGCATTGCATGGCGAAATCCGGTGTGATATTTCGGTGCAAAGAGGAAACATACGCCTAACTCATCCAGCGCCTGGCGCGATTTATCGGCGTTCATATCAAGATTAATACCGAACGCCGCCAGCAGATCGGACGAACCAGATTTACTGGAGACGCTACGGTTGCCGTGTTTCGCCACTTTCAGCCCACAGGCCGCGGCGACAAACGCACTGGCGGTAGAAATATTGATACTGTTGCTGCCGTCACCGCCAGTACCGACGATATCAGCAAACAGATAATCCGGGCGCGGGAACGGCGCTGCGTTTTCCAGTAGCGCGGTTGCTGCCCCGGCGATCTCGTTCGGGTGCTCACCGCGAATTTTCATGCTCACCAGCGCCGCCGCCAGTTGTTCCGGCTTCAGCTCGCCACGCACCACCGCTGAAAACAGCTGGTGGCTTTCTTGTTGGCTAAGCGTCTGCGCCTGATACAGTTTTTCCAGAATCGGTTGCAGCGTGTTGGCTGGCTCTAGTTTCTGCTGCGCCCAGGCCAGCGTTTGTTCCAGCAGGCGAGCGCCCTGGGTGGTGAGAATGGATTCCGGATGGAACTGGAATCCACAAACGCGATCCGCATCGTGACGTACTGCCATCACCATGCCATTAAAATGGGCGTTGATGGTTAAACCGGCCGGAATGTTACTGCCAACCAGCGAGTGATAACGCGCCACCGGCAGCGGGTTTGTTAATCCGGCAAACATCGCCTGACCGTCATGTTCAATGCTCGACGCTTTACCGTGAAGAATTTCGCCCGCCTGACCGACATAGCCCCCGTAAGCTTCGACAATTGCCTGATGTCCGAGGCAAATGCCAATAATGGGCAGCTTGCCACGCAAGCGGGTGAGGAGTTCCGGCATACAACCGGCTTCGCTCGGCACACCGGGGCCAGGAGAAAGCATCAGTACCGGATTGCTCATGGTCGCCAGGCGTTCAATTAAGGTCTGCGCCGGAATATGGTTGCGGTAAATCACCACGTTATGCCCATTGCTGCGCAACTGATCTGCCAGGTTGTACGTAAAAGAGTCGATATTATCGAGCAGCAGTATGTCAGCCATCAGAAAGTCTCCTGTGCATGATGCGCGGTGGCAATAGCGCGCAGTACAGCGCGGGCTTTATTACGGGTTTCGTCGGCTTCCGACTGCGGAATAGAATCAAGGACTACGCCAGCACCGGCTTGCACGGTGGCGATACCGTTTTCCACCAGCGCCGAGCGGATCACAATGCAGGTGTCGAGATCGCCGTGCGCGGTGAAATAACCTACCGCGCCGCCGTAGCTGCCGCGGCGACGACCTTCCGCCTCGGCAATTAACTGCATGGCGCGCACTTTCGGCGCACCGCTTAACGTCCCCATATTCATACAGGCGCGGTAAGCGTGTAGGGCGTCGAGATCGTGGCGCAGCTCACCGACCACGCGGGAGACCAGGTGCATCACGTAAGAGTAACGGTCAACTTTGGTGAGGTCGGCGACGTAGCGGCTGCCGGGGGTGCAAATGCGTGCCAGATCATTACGGGCAAGATCCACCAGCATCAGATGTTCAGAAAGCTCTTTATGATCGGTACGCATTTCCAGTTCGATGCGGCTGTCGAGGTCTCTGTCCAGCGAGCCATCGGCACGACGACCGCGTGGACGTGTTCCGGCAATCGGGTAGATCTCAATCTGGCGGCTGGTGGCGTCATACTTGAGCGAACTTTCCGGCGACGCGCCAAACAGGGTGAAATCATTATCCTGCATAAAAAACATGTACGGGCTGGGATTACTCTTTTTCAGCACGTAATAGGCCGCCAGCGGTGACGGGCAGGGCAGAGAGAAACGGCGAGATGGCACCACCTGGAAAATTTCTCCAGCGCGAATCGCTTTTTGCAACAAACGCACTACGCCACCGAACTCTTCATCGCTCTGATTACATTCACAACGCATATGCGGCACGGAAACCACCGGCAGCGGCGGCGCGGCTTCGGTCAGTTGCTGACGTAGTTCGTTCAGGCGAGCAGTGAGACGTTGTTTTTCTTCTTCATTCGGAGCAAACAGGCTGGCCTGAATACGGGTGCTTTTTTTCTGATGGTCAATCACCATCAGAGTTTCAGCGAGATAAAAACAGAAATCAGGGCAGTTATTTTCCGCTGACAGTTGCGGTAAATCTTCAAATCCCGCCACAAGGTCATAAGAGAACAGGCCGCCGAAGAACATTGCTTCTCGTTCTTCCTTCGGTACATTCAACAGATTCTGCAATAAACGGAAAGCGTCAAAAACCGAAAGGGAGCATAAGCGAGCGTCTTCATCCAGCAGTGGACTGACAGGGGGGAAGCGCAGCACACGGCAGTTTGGTAATTGTTCATTTTCCACACCCGCAGGCAGGGCGTTATCCAGTAGTGTCAGCAGGGCTTCGCCGTTGCCGGAAAGTGCCTGGATTGTGACAGTGTCACCTAAAGCTGTAATGCGCAGCGCACTGTCTACCAGCAGCAGGCTTTTTAAATCATCTTTGCTGTCGATATCTGCGGATTCCAGCAGCAGCGTTGCCGGACGATCCCCACACAACTGGTGAAAAAGCGCGGTGGGATTGTCGCGATAAGCGCCTTCGCAGGTTAGCAGTTCGAGAGTCGGTTTTTGTGTTTGCATTGTTATTCTCTAATTTTGTTCAAAAAAAAGCCCGCTCATTAGGCGGGCTGGGTATCTGATTGCTTTACGCATGGTGAATACACTGCCCGTTTCAGGAAGTGCGCCACCAACCTTTCAGTACGAAAATTGCTTTCATTGTCGATACCCTTTTTACGTGAACTTGCGTACTAGTTAACTAGTTCGATGATTAATTGTCAACAGCTCATTTCAGAATATTTGCCAGAACCGTTATGATGTCGGCGCAAAAAACATTATCCAGAACGGGAGTGCGCCTTGAGCGACACGAATTACGCAGTGATTTACGACCTGCACAGCCATACCACAGCTTCCGATGGCTGCCTGACGCCAGAAGCATTGGTGCACCGTGCAGTCGAGATGCGCGTCGGCACCCTGGCGATCACCGACCATGACACCACAGCTGCAATCGCGCCAGCAAGAGAGGAAATTTCACGTTCGGGACTGGCGCTGAATCTTATTCCCGGCGTGGAAATTTCCACGGTCTGGGAAAATCATGAAATTCATATTGTCGGGCTGAATATTGATATTACTCATCCGCTAATGTGTGAGTTCCTCGCGCAGCAGACAGAACGGCGCAATCAGCGGGCGCAGCTGATTGCCGAAAGACTTGAAAAAGCGCAAATACCTGGGGCGCTGGAAGGCGCACAACGACTGGCGCAGGGCGGCGCAGTGACGCGCGGTCATTTTGCGCGTTTCCTTGTTGAGTGCGGCAAAGCCAGTTCAATGGCGGATGTCTTTAAAAAGTATCTGGCGCGCGGGAAAACCGGATACGTTCCGCCACAGTGGTGTACAATAGAACAAGCTATTGATGTCATTCATCATTCTGGCGGTAAGGCGGTGCTAGCTCATCCTGGGCGGTACAATCTTAGTGCTAAATGGCTGAAAAGATTGGTTGCGCATTTTGCCGAACACCACGGTGACGCGATGGAAGTCGCGCAGTGCCAGCAATCGCCCAATGAACGTACCCAGCTGGCGGCCCTTGCGCGTCAGCATCATTTATGGGCATCACAAGGATCTGATTTTCATCAGCCATGCCCGTGGATCGAACTGGGTCGTAAACTCTGGCTGCCCGCAGGCGTTGAAGGCGTCTGGCAGCTATGGGAACAGCCGCAGAACACCACAGAGAGGGAATTATGAGCCAGTTTTTTTATATTCATCCTGATAACCCACAGCAACGTCTGATCAACCAGGCGGTGGAGATCGTGCGTAAAGGCGGGGTGATTGTTTATCCAACTGATTCCGGCTATGCGCTCGGCTGTAAAATTGAAGATAAAAACGCGATGGAGCGTATTTGTCGTATTCGCCAGCTGCCGGACGGTCACAACTTTACCCTGATGTGTCGCGATCTTTCTGAACTCTCGACCTATTCATTTGTTGATAACGTTGCGTTTCGTTTAATGAAAAACAACACGCCGGGCAACTATACCTTCATCTTGAAGGGGACGAAGGAAGTGCCACGCCGTCTGTTGCAGGAAAAACGCAAAACCATCGGTATGCGTGTGCCTTCTAACCCGATTGCGCAGGCGTTGCTTGAAGCACTGGGCGAACCGATGCTTTCCACTTCGCTAATGCTGCCAGGCAGCGAATTTACCGAATCCGATCCCGAAGAAATTAAAGACCGTCTGGAAAAACAGGTGGATTTGATTATCCACGGCGGCTATCTCGGACAGAAACCGACAACGGTTATTGATCTTACCGATGATACGCCGGTCGTGGTGCGTGAAGGCGTAGGTGATGTGAAGCCTTTCTTATAAGTGCGTAACTCTGTATACTACGCGGCCTTAAAATGGCGCTATACGGCGCCATTGATTCTCCTGTTCGACGCCTGTGAAGGCGACACCAAAAGGAAGCTCTATGAGCGAAAAATTACAGAAAGTGCTGGCCCGCGCTGGCCACGGCTCCCGCCGTGAAATCGAATCTATTATTGAAGCCGGTCGTGTGAGTGTTGATGGCAAAATTGCTAAACTCGGCGATCGCGTTGAAGTTACCCCTGGGCTGAAAATTCGTATCGATGGTCATCTGATTTCGGTACGTGAGTCCGCTGAACAAATTTGTCGCGTTCTGGCCTATTACAAACCGGAAGGTGAGTTGTGTACCCGTAACGATCCGGAAGGGCGTCCGACGGTGTTTGACCGTCTGCCAAAGCTGCGTGGCGCACGCTGGATTGCCGTAGGTCGTCTGGACGTTAACACCTGTGGTCTGCTGCTGTTCACCACCGATGGTGAACTGGCAAACCGTTTAATGCATCCAAGCCGTGAAGTTGAACGTGAATACGCCGTGCGTGTATTTGGTCAGGTTGACGACGCGAAACTGCGTGATTTGAGTCGTGGCGTGCAACTGGAAGATGGTCCGGCAGCTTTTAAAACCATCAAGTTCAGCGGCGGCGAAGGGATCAACCAGTGGTACAACGTGACTCTGACCGAAGGCCGTAACCGTGAAGTTCGTCGTCTGTGGGAAGCGGTTGGTGTGCAGGTGAGCCGCCTGATCCGTGTTCGTTACGGTGATATCCCACTGCCAAAAGGTCTGCCACGCGGTGGCTGGACGGAGCTGGACCTCGCCCAGACTAACTATCTGCGCGAACTGGTGGAGCTTCCGCCAGAAACCAGCTCTAAAGTCGCTGTAGAAAAAGACCGTCGTCGCATGAAGGCTAATCAGATTCGTCGTGCGGTGAAACGTCACAGTCAGGTGAGCGGCGGTCGTCGTTCTGGCGGGCGTAATAACGGTTAATCAAAGTATGCCGGACGTCATATCCGGCATTTTTACAGATTAATAATCAATCCCTATTTGCGCCTTAACACCGGCATCAAACGCATGTTTGATGGGGCGCAGCTCACTTACCGTATCCGCCAGTTCAAGAATATCCCGATGACAGCCTCGACCCGTGATAATCACCGTCTGTTGATGTGGACGTTCATTTAACGCCTGCACCACTTCTTCCAGTGGCAAATAGTCATACGCCACCATATACGTCAGTTCATCAAGCAAAACCATATCCAGTGAGGAATCAGCAAGCATCCGCTTTGCATGTTGCCAGACTTCGCGGCAGGCGGCGGTATCAGACTCGCGGTTTTGTGTATCCCAGGTAAAGCCCGTTGCCATCACCTGAAACTCAACGCCATGTGGCTCCAGCAGATTGCGTTCGCCATTAGGCCAGGTGCCTTTAATAAACTGCACGACGCCCACTTTTTTTCCGTGACCAACTGCGCGTGTTGCCGTACCAAATGCCGCGGTGGTTTTGCCTTTTCCATTGCCGGTAAAGACGATGATAATACCGCGTTCATCCTGGGCCTGGGCCACACGAGCATCTACTTTTTCTTTCACTCGCTGCTGACGCTGTTGGTAGCGTTCATCACTCATTGGGAAATTCCTGGTTTACGGCCCGGTTGGGCGTCAAAGGTCATGCCGGTTTTACGGCGGCTGTCATCGCCCATCAGCCAGAGGTAGAGCGGCATGATATCAGCGGGTGTTTTAAGTTTCTGTGGATCTTCGGTCGGGAAGGCGCTTGCGCGCATTGCGGTGCGCGTACCGCCTGGGTTAATGCAGTTGACGCGCAGGCGCTGCTGATATTCATCGGCCAGTACCTGCATCATCCCTTCGGTGGCAAATTTCGACGCTGCATATGCACCCCAGTTAGCTCGTCCCTGACGTCCAACGCTTGATGAAGTAAAGACCAGTGAACCGGCGTCCGATTTGAGTAATAAAGGAAGCAGTGCCTGGGTGAGCATAAAGGTGGCATTAACGTTGACCTGCATGACGTCCTGCCAGACCTGCGGATTTTGTTCGCTCATTGGGCAAATATCGCCGAGCAATCCGGCATTATGCAAAACACCATCCAGACGCGGATAATTAACGACAATGCGCTGTGCCAGTTGTTGGCAATCTTCGGACGTGCAGGTCAGCAAATCGAGAATAAACCACTGTGGCTGACGTCCAGTTTCTTCGTTTATGTGGCTGGCTACCTGACGTAATTTTTCTTCATTACGGCCCAACAGAATCACTGTCGCACCATAGCGTGCATACGTCATCGCGGCTTCACGGCCAATCCCATCGCTGGCTCCCGTCACCAGGATAATGCGATCATTGAGTAAATCTTGTTTTGGCTGGTAATGCATGGCTACTCCTCAACGACGTTGTCTGTCGCGCTGCCAGTGTACTTTATGACTTTGGGGCTTTATGCCTGAAACAGAAGGGCATTTCAATCAGCCTGGGGCGATAACACCGCAAAATGGATACTTTGTCATACTTTCGCTGCAATAACATCTCTGCGAGACGGCTTAACATGCCTGTTGTAAACTGTGAGCCAAAGCGTTGTTTAACCAAGGTGGGGACTCGTGGAATTGTTGTCTGAATATGGTTTGTTTTTGGCGAAAATCGTTACCGTTGTGCTAGCGATTGCGGCGATTGCCGCCATTATTGTCAATGTTGCTCAACGTAATAAACGCCAGCGTGGCGAGTTACGGGTCAACAATCTCAGCGAACAGTATAAGGAGATGAAAGAAGAACTGGCCGCGGCGCTGATGGACTCACATCAGCAAAAACAGTGGCACAAAGCGCAGAAGAAAAAGCACAAGCAAGAAGCGAAAGCAGCAAAAGCGAAAGCAGCAAAAGCGAAAGCCAAACTGGGCGAGGTGGCAACTGACAGTAAACCTCGCGTCTGGGTGCTGGATTTTAAAGGCAGCATGGACGCCCATGAAGTGAACTCGCTACGTGAAGAGATAACGGCTGTACTCGCAGCATTCAAACCGCAGGATCAGGTTGTGCTACGTCTGGAAAGCCCTGGTGGCATGGTGCATGGTTACGGGTTGGCGGCTTCGCAGCTGCAGCGTCTGCGTGATAAAAACATTCCTTTAACTGTTACGGTAGACAAAGTCGCTGCCAGCGGCGGTTACATGATGGCCTGTGTGGCGGACAAAATTGTTTCCGCACCGTTTGCTATTGTGGGTTCCATTGGGGTGGTGGCGCAAATGCCCAACTTTAACCGCTTCCTGAAAAGCAAAGATATTGATATCGAACTGCACACTGCCGGGCAGTATAAGCGTACTCTGACGTTGCTGGGTGAAAATACCGAAGAAGGGCGGGAGAAATTCCGCGAAGAGTTGAACGAAACGCATCAGTTGTTTAAAGATTTTGTGAAGCGTATGCGTCCGTCTCTGGATATTGAACAGGTGGCAACGGGTGAACACTGGTACGGACAACAGGCGGTAGAGAAAGGCCTGGTTGATGAAATCAACACCAGTGATGAAGTTATTCTTAGCCTGATGGAAGGCCGTGAAGTGGTTAATGTACGCTATATGCAGCGTAAACGACTCATTGACCGATTCACCGGCAGCGCGGCAGAGAGCGCCGATCGATTGTTGCTACGCTGGTGGCAGCGGGGTCAAAAGCCATTGATGTAAAAGACAAACGCGAGGCTAAGACCTCGCGTTTTGCTTTAATCAACCAGATGATATTTTTCTGAAAGCACATGGGCCAGGTGTTTGAACATATTAAACACCGCGGTGCTTTTGGCTGTTGGCAATCCTTGTTCATCTAAAAAGTAGTCGCCGGTAAATACCAGCACGCCATTACGCTGCGTGACGCCGGTGGCTTCAATCCCTGCGAGCGTATCCTCATGCTCACGAATGATTTTGTTGGCCTCTTTCAACAGCGTTTCGCGGTCGATGGGTTGTGTCTCTTTGTTCATTATTTACTCCTTAAACAAGGACATTAGTCTACGCCAGGCATGGCTTGCAGACAAATATACCACGCTGGTGGCAAGAGCGCCTTACTGGCAACTTTGGATTTTGCATGCTAATAAAGTTGCGTATCGGATTTTATCAGGTACAGTGTGACGCTTTCGTCAATCTGGCAATAGATTTGCTTGACATTCGACCAAAATTCCGTCGTGCTATAGCGCCTGTAGGCCAAGACCTGTTAACTCAGTCACCTGAATTTTCGTGAACAGAGTCACGACAAGGGGTTGATATCCGCAGAGAACGAGTCCATATCGGTAACTCGTTGCCAGTGGAAGGTTTATCAACGTGCGACGCATTCCTGGAAGAATCAAATTAGGTAAGGTGAATATGGGTAAAGCTCTTGTCATCGTTGAGTCCCCGGCAAAAGCCAAAACGATCAACAAGTATCTGGGTAGTGACTACGTGGTGAAATCCAGCGTCGGTCACATCCGCGATTTGCCGACCAGTGGCTCAGCTGCCAAAAAGAGTGCCGACTCTACCTCCACCAAGACGGCTAAAAAGCCTAAAAAGGATGAACGTGGCGCTCTCGTCAACCGTATGGGGGTTGACCCGTGGCACAATTGGGAGGCGCACTATGAAGTGTTGCCTGGTAAAGAGAAGGTCGTCTCTGAACTGAAACAACTGGCTGAAAAAGCCGACCACATCTATCTCGCAACCGACCTTGACCGCGAAGGGGAAGCCATTGCATGGCACCTGCGGGAAGTGATTGGGGGTGATGATGCGCGCTATAGCCGAGTGGTGTTTAACGAAATTACTAAAAACGCGATCCGCCAGGCATTTAATAAACCGGGTGAGCTGAATATTGATCGTGTTAATGCCCAGCAGGCGCGTCGCTTTATGGACCGCGTGGTGGGGTATATGGTTTCGCCGCTGCTATGGAAAAAGATCGCTCGTGGTCTGTCTGCCGGTCGTGTGCAGTCGGTGGCGGTTCGCCTGGTGGTCGAGCGTGAGCGTGAAATTAAAGCGTTCGTGCCGGAAGAGTTCTGGGAAGTCGATGCCAGCACGACCACGCCATCTGGTGAAGCGTTGGCGTTACAGGTGACTCATCAGAACGACAAACCGTTCCGTCCGGTCAACAAAGAACAAACTCAGGCTGCGGTAAGTCTGCTGGAAAAAGCGCGCTACAGCGTGCTGGAACGTGAAGACAAACCGACAACCAGTAAACCTGGCGCTCCTTTTATTACCTCTACGCTGCAACAAGCTGCCAGCACCCGTCTTGGATTTGGCGTGAAAAAAACCATGATGATGGCGCAGCGTTTGTATGAAGCAGGCTATATCACTTACATGCGTACCGACTCCACTAACCTGAGTCAGGACGCGGTAAATATGGTTCGCGGTTATATCAGCGATAATTTTGGTAAGAAATATCTGCCGGAAAGTCCGAATCAGTACGCCAGCAAAGAAAACTCACAGGAAGCGCACGAAGCGATTCGTCCTTCTGACGTCAATGTGATGGCGGAATCGCTGAAGGATATGGAAGCAGATGCGCAGAAACTGTACCAGTTAATCTGGCGTCAGTTCGTAGCCTGCCAGATGACCCCAGCGAAATATGACTCCACGACGCTGACCGTTGGTGCGGGCGATTTCCGCCTGAAAGCACGCGGTCGTATTTTGCGTTTTGATGGCTGGACAAAAGTGATGCCTGCGTTGCGTAAAGGCGATGAAGATCGCATCTTACCAGCAGTTAATAAAGGCGATGCTCTGACGCTCGTTGAACTTACACCAGCCCAGCACTTTACCAAGCCGCCAGCCCGTTTCAGTGAAGCATCGCTGGTTAAAGAGCTGGAAAAACGCGGTATCGGTCGTCCGTCTACCTATGCGTCGATCATTTCGACCATTCAAGATCGTGGCTACGTGCGAGTAGAAAATCGTCGTTTCTATGCGGAAAAAATGGGCGAAATCGTCACCGATCGCCTTGAAGAAAATTTCCGCGAGTTAATGAACTACGACTTCACCGCACAGATGGAAAACAGCCTCGACCAGGTGGCAAATCACGAAGCAGAGTGGAAAGCTGTACTGGATCACTTCTTCTCGGATTTCACCCAGCAGTTAGATAAAGCTGAAAAAGATCCGGAAGAGGGTGGTATGCGCCCGAACCAGATGGTTCTGACCAGCATTGACTGCCCGACTTGTGGTCGCAAAATGGGGATTCGCACAGCGAGCACCGGGGTATTCCTTGGCTGTTCTGGTTATGCGCTGCCGCCGAAAGAGCGTTGCAAAACCACCATTAACCTGGTGCCGGAAAACGAAGTGCTGAACGTACTGGAAGGCGAAGACGCTGAAACCAACGCGCTGCGCGCAAAACGTCGTTGCCCGAAATGCGGCACGGCGATGGACAGCTATCTCATCGATCCGAAACGTAAGTTGCATGTCTGTGGTAATAACCCAACCTGCGACGGTTACGAGATCGAAGAGGGCGAATTCCGCATTAAAGGTTATGACGGCCCGATCGTTGAGTGTGAAAAATGTGGCTCTGAAATGCACCTGAAAATGGGGCGTTTCGGTAAATACATGGCCTGCACCAACGAAGAGTGTAAAAACACACGTAAGATTTTACGTAACGGCGAAGTGGCACCACCGAAAGAAGATCCGGTGCCATTACCTGAGCTGCCGTGCGAAAAATCAGATGCTTATTTCGTGCTGCGTGACGGTGCTGCCGGTGTGTTCCTGGCTGCCAACACTTTCCCGAAATCGCGTGAAACGCGTGCGCCACTGGTGGAAGAGCTTTATCGCTTCCGCGACCGTCTGCCGGAAAAACTGCGTTATCTGGCCGATGCGCCACAGCAGGATCCGGAAGGTAATAAGACCATGGTTCGCTTTAGCCGTAAAACCAAACAGCAATATGTCTCTTCGGAAAAAGACGGAAAGGCGACTGGCTGGTCAGCATTTTATGTTGATGGCAAATGGGTTGAAGGAAAAAAATAACCTTTAATTCTGTCAGGTTTTTATAAACAAAGGGTCGCGAAAGCGGCCCTTTTTTATTGCATATTATTTTTTCTTCACACCTATACACTAAGGCTATAAATGATATAGTGGTTATAGTTAGCACCTTTTTTATTATTAAATCGTATTAGTCACCCGCCAGGTGTGACGAAAAAACGATGTTCTGATGGCGTCTAAGTGGATGGTTTAACATGAAATTACAACAACTTCGCTATATTGTTGAGGTGGTCAATCATAACCTGAATGTCTCATCAACAGCGGAAGGACTTTACACATCACAACCCGGGATCAGTAAACAAGTCAGAATGCTGGAAGACGAGCTAGGCATTCAAATTTTTTCCCGAAGCGGCAAGCACCTGACGCAGGTAACGCCAGCAGGACAAGAAATAATTCGTATCGCTCGCGAAGTCCTGTCGAAAGTCGATGCCATAAAATCGGTTGCCGGAGAGCACACCTGGCCGGATAAAGGCTCGCTGTATATCGCCACCACGCATACCCAGGCACGCTACGCATTACCAAACGTCATCAAAGGCTTTATTGAGCGTTATCCTCGCGTTTCTTTGCATATGCACCAGGGCTCGCCGACACAAATTGCTGATGCCGTCTCTAAAGGCAATGCCGATTTCGCTATCGCCACAGAAGCGCTGCATCTGTATGAAGATTTAGTGATGTTACCGTGCTACCACTGGAATCGGGCTATTGTAGTCACTCCGGATCACCCGCTGGCAGGCAAAAAAGCCATTACCATTGAAGAACTGGCGCAATATCCGTTGGTGACATATACCTTCGGCTTTACCGGACGTTCAGAACTGGATACTGCCTTTAACCGCGCAGGGTTAACGCCGCGTATCGTTTTCACGGCAACGGATGCTGACGTCATTAAAACTTACGTCCGGTTAGGGCTGGGGGTAGGGGTCATTGCCAGCATGGCGGTGGATCCGGTCGCCGATCCCGACCTTGTGCGCGTTGATGCTCACGATATCTTCAGCCACAGTACAACCAAAATTGGTTTTCGCCGTAGTACTTTTTTGCGCAGTTATATGTATGATTTCATTCAGCGTTTTGCACCGCATTTAACGCGTGATGTCGTTGATGCGGCTGTCGCATTGCGCTCCAATGAAGAAATTGAGGTCATGTTTAAAGATATAAAACTGCCGGAAAAATAATTTCTTGCGTTATTTTCGGCACCTTTTATGTAGCGAAGGTGCCGGAATATATTCTCTTTTGTTACTTATTTGTATACCGTGCACAATATTTTTATCCCTCATATTTATAGGGTAAATTACCTGTAAAGTAGTGTCTAATTACCCGCCTCGCAAATTCCAGTTTTCAAATATCTATTTCAGGTCAAAAGATTGAATTATTCACTGGAGACGATTCGTAAATTCGCTGGATTTTTGACTAAAGTTTCTTTAGGATTTGTCTCATCGTATAATTAATTACACCAATCGTTCAACGTCTTGCTGATAAGTGATGGCGATTATATGAGGTTAGCAATGCCTTCTGGAAATCAGGAACCCCGCCGCGATCCTGAATTAAAACGTAAAGCCTGGCTGGCGGTTTTTCTTGGTTCTGCACTTTTCTGGGTGGTTGTCGCACTGCTGATTTGGAAAGTGTGGGGATAACTATGGTCGGTCAGGAGCAACTGGAGTCGTCACCATTATGCCAGCATAGTGACAATGAAACAGAAACGAAACGGGAATGTTCCGTCGTTATTCCAGACGACTGGCAACTAACATCGCAGCAGCAAGCCTTTATAGAACTGTTTGCTGAAGATGATCAGCCGAAACAATAATTATCATCATTCTTATTACCCATTTTTAATGAATTACAGGGCTTTTAATACACCGCAGCAATAACAGGTTGAGTTATCTCAACACAAAGTAATAACCGTTAAGGGTGTAGCCTATGATCAACACAAATATGAAATATTGGTCCTGGATGGGCGCATTTTCTCTGTCGATGCTCTTCTGGGCCGAACTCCTCTGGATCATTACTCACTGATCCCTGACCCCGCTGCGGCGGGGTTGTCATTTGCTTTGCCACAAGGTTTCTCCTCTTTTATCAATTTGGGTTGTTATCAAATCGTTACGCGATGTTTGTGTTATCTTTAATATTCACCCTGAAGAGAATCAGGGCTTCGCAACCCTGTCATTAAGGAGGAGCTATGTCGTCAACCCTACGAGAAGCCAGTAAGGACACGTTGCAGGCCAAAGATAAAACTTACCACTACTACAGCCTGCCGCTTGCTGCTAAATCACTGGGCGATATCACCCGTCTACCCAAGTCACTCAAAGTTTTGCTCGAAAACCTGCTGCGCTGGCAGGATGGTAACTCGGTTACCGAAGAGGATATCCACGCGCTGGCAGGATGGCTGAAAAATGCCCATGCTGACCGTGAAATTGCCTACCGCCCGGCAAGGGTGCTGATGCAGGACTTTACCGGCGTACCTGCCGTTGTTGATCTGGCGGCAATGCGCGAAGCGGTTAAACGCCTCGGCGGCGATACTGCAAAGGTTAACCCGCTCTCACCGGTCGACCTGGTCATTGACCACTCGGTGACCGTCGATCGTTTTGGTGATGATGAGGCATTTGAAGAAAACGTACGCCTGGAAATGGAGCGCAACCACGAACGTTATGTGTTCCTGAAATGGGGAAAGCAAGCGTTCAGTCGGTTTAGCGTCGTGCCGCCAGGCACAGGCATTTGCCATCAGGTTAACCTCGAATATCTCGGCAAAGCAGTGTGGAGTGAATTGCAGGACGGTGAATGGATTGCTTATCCGGATACACTCGTTGGTACTGACTCGCACACCAC